>NZ_JBSGVS010000040.1:0-89485 GCF_053608565.1 Streptomyces sp. NPDC055025 | reverse complement strand
TGGAGGATCAGGGCGTGCCATCCCTCGTCGACCACGGGCGAGGGCGCCATGTGTCCGCTGGTACGTCCGGCCGCGGTGGCCACGAACTTCAGGGCCTCCAGCGTGATGCGCTCGGCGAGGGGCTGTTCCATGCCGGGGTTGGCGCGCAGGACGGTGGAGGTTACGCCGGCGAACTCCTCGGCCGTCAGCAAGGACCGGGCGTCGCGCTTCGCGGGCGCATGTGCAGCCATACTCATATGTGCCTCCTGTTTTCGGATGGGTGGTGACCCGCCCCGGCCGGGTTTTCCTGGCCGGATGCGTCCAGCCGGGGCGGGGGTTCAGCGGTGCGACCGAGTGCTACCACTCGTTGCCGCAGGTACGGCACTTGTGTGCCGCTCCCTCCGGGTGCTCATCCGGATCCAGATCCTCGATATCGCTGTCGTCGCACTGGCTGCACTTCATGCCGGTTGGTCTTCCTGATGGATGGGTGGTGGAACCCGCCCCGCCGGAGTCCTGGCCGGGGCGGGAGGTCAGTGGGGGTGGTGCTGCGGCGGGTCGAGTGCCGGCCGCGCGGTACGCGTCGGGCCGTCGTCGCCCAGCAGGTCGTCTGCGGTGATCGGCGGCCCGTGCCACAGCAGCGTCACCCTGTGCCGCGGGCAGTACGCGCCGGACGCGTCCTCGATCGGGAAATCATGGGACCCCTTGAGACAGGCCGTCATCGTCCCGTCCCTTCACCGGGAAGCTCCTCGCCGTAGCGGGTGAGGAGCCACTCGCAGTCGAGCGCGAGAAGCCGGACCTGTACGTGCGCGGCCAGCTTGCCGGTGGCGAGAGGTTGCTCGGCATCGGTCGAGATGCTGTTCAGGCGAGTGGCCAGGACGTACCACTCCCGGCTCCCGCGCCATAACTGATCGACCTGGGCCCGCGCGACGGGAAGTATCTGGGCGACGTGGCCGCGAAGGTCCGTGGCCAGCCTGTCCAGTTCCTCATGGGTGCCTGCTCCGTAGCCGACCAGCCGGGCCTTGTCGATGGCGGTTTGTACAGCGCTCTTGGCATTCGTCTGTCTGCCCATGGCTGCCTCCGTGCGCACTCGTGCGGGCATCGTGCGCGGCTTGGCGCGAG
This sequence comes from Streptomyces sp. NPDC055025, assembly GCF_053608565.1. NCBI lineage: Bacteria > Bacillati > Actinomycetota > Actinomycetes > Kitasatosporales > Streptomycetaceae > Streptomyces > Streptomyces sp. NPDC055025. The sequence goes on along the minus strand of NZ_JBSGVS010000040.1, from coordinate 88,387 downwards.
GCGCCCGGAATGCCGCTTCCCAGAACGTAGGGAGGCGATGTGCGCGCACACCAGGGATGTGCAGAACTTTGCATGACCCCTTCGAGTGAAGCGGGCTGACCTTCGCACCCTTGACTGCACCCCTCCTGCCCGGGACAGTCCTGCAAAGAAATGCAAGCCATTCTGGACGGAGGCTGCCATGCCGCTATTGTTCGTCGGAATCGACCCCGCCACCGAGCAGGACAAAAGCCCCACTGTGTGGGTTGACCTGGAAAGGGAAGAGTTCATCTTCCAGGGCTGGAAGCCGAGCCCCGAACTCGAAGCGGAGTGCGCCGCGTTCGAGGTGCCGGGGCACGCGAAAGGCATCCCGGACGACGAGGCCGTGGTCCGCATCCCGGCCAGGATGGTGCAGATGATCAGGGAGGCGTGCGATGCCGTCGAGCGTCCCGACGTTCGCTGAACTCCTCGCCGGCTGCACACGCTCGGCCATCCATCTGGAAATGCGAGATGTGTACGCGGTCAGCAACGAAGTTGACGGCTTCACCAGGTGGCTCCACACAGGCCAGCGCGACATGAATCCCGAGTCAGAGAACTGGGCGCCGTGGGTCGACATGATCTCCCGCGCCGTGGCCCGCGGCGTCGTCGTGCGCCGTGCCCGCATCGTGTCGGAACCGGTCACCGACTACATCCGCTACGAGCACTCCGGAACGGCGGTGAATCTCCACGCAGGAGAACTCGTGCGGTGGCTTCCGCGCCGGCACGCCTCGGACATCGCACTCCCCGGGAACGACTTCTGGCTCTTCGACGGGCGCCTCATCCGCTGGAACCACTTCGCCGGTGACGGGTCGTGGACCGGTGAGGAGATCAACGAAGAGCCAGCCGCAGCCAAGTTGTGCGCCGAAGCATTCGAAGCTGTGTGGTCCCGCGCCATTCCCCACAGCCAGTACGAGATCCACTGACAGGAAGCACCGGTAGGCCAGCTCATGCCCGTCTCTCCCTCATCGTCGGCTCAGGCCGCACGAGAAGCCGTCGCCGGACGGCTGCGCGACCTTCGCAAGGGAGCGGGACTGACGATCGTTGAGCTGGCCCGCCGGTGCGGATGGCACTACTCGAAGACCTCCCGTATCGAGAACGCTCTCACCGGCCCGTCAGCGACGGACATCCGCCGATGGTGCGCCGCCGTACATGCCGACGACCAGGCGCAGGACCTGATCGCCCAGTCCATCAACGCCGAGTCGATGTACAGGGAATGGCGTGACCAGGTACGCAGCGGACTGAAGCACCTGCAAGACGGGCTGACGCGGCTCTACCGGGAGACCGAACAGGTCCGGGTGTACTCGTCCACGGTTGTGCCTGGCCTCCTGCAAACCGAGGGCTACGCCGCCGGAGTCCTGGCCATCGCCGCCCAATTCCACGACCGCCCCCAGGACGACATCGCTGAAGCAGCCCGAGCCCGCGTGGACCGATCGCGGGTCATCCACGAACGGGGGCACCGCTTCGTGTTCCTGCTGGAAGAGTCCGTCCTGCGCTACCGGATCGGCAACGCGGACGGGATGGCAGCGCAACTCGGTCACCTGCTGTCTGTTGGCGCGCTGCCCGCAGTGTCGCTTGGCATCATTCCGATGGCGGTGCACGAGCGGGTGCAGTGGCCCGAGGAGACCTTCTGTATCTACGACGACACGCTCGTGTCCGTGGAGCTGGTCTCGGCCTCGGTGCACGTCACCCAGCCCTCCGAGATTGCCCTGTACGTAAAGACGTTCGATTGCTTGCGAAGCATGGCCGTGTACGGCGCCGAGGCCCGGTCTCTGGTCGTGAAGGCCATCGACTCCCTGTCCTGAGCCCGAACATGCGAAAGCGCCCCGCCTCCCGGAGGAGAGCGGGGCGCCTGTACGTACAAGGTCAGCGAAGCAGAGCGAGCACGCCGGTCGCGGCGCCAGCCACACCGGCGAGGACGCCGATGGTGGGCAGCGGCCACCGGTTGCGTTCGAGGGTACGGAGCCTGGTCTCGTGGTCTTGGACGTCGGATCGGATGTCCTTGTTCTCGTCGAGGATTCCGTCGAGCTTGGTCTCGATCCGGTCGACCGTGCGGGCCAGGTCTCTCACCTCCTGATAGGTCTGTGCCGGGCTGATGTACACGCCCGGGTCGGGCGCCGTGCCCATCAGACCGGCTGCTTGTTGGGCACCACGTAGGTGATGCCGAGCGCGCCGAGGATGGCGAGGGCGACGGTGACGCCCTCGCCGGTGGTGAACGCGCCGTCCTGGACGGCGGTGGCGAGGGCGGCGGAACCGGCCGCGAGGCTGGCAACGACCGCCTTCGCGAAGCTGGAAATCCTCATGGTGAATCCCTTCGTTGGTGCAGGTCAGAGGGCTGGACCTCCGTAACGGAGGTGCAGGTCAGGAGGGCATGGCGTGCGTAACGCACGTCATGCGGTTATGCGCTACCGCCGGTGATGTCGACGTCGACCTTGACGACCGCCTCGGCGATCGCCTTCTGTACGGCGGCGACCACGGTGGCGGTGTCGACGTCCGCGCCGACCTGCCCGGCCAGCGAGGTGACAGCGGCCGTGAGAGCGGCGACCTTGGTCTCCGTCCTACGCGTCACGATCTCGATGTTGCGCACGCTTGTGGCCAGCACGATGTGTGTGTTGGTGGCATCGGAGACGGGGTTGACGATGACCCCGTCGAGGGTCAGCACCCGCCGTGCGATCGTCTCGGCGTCCGCGTCCGTGATGGGCATGTCGTCCTCCTCGGTGGTCTGGCCGGTGGCGCGGGCGACGATGCCCGGGAACACGACCGTCTTGAACTGGGCGATGCGGGCCTTGCCGGGGCAGGCCGTACCGGATGTCGACCACTGCGGGAACATCGAGTGGTAGCCGAATCCCTTGTCGTCGTGGGTGCGGCAGATCCGCAGCGGGATGTCGTGGGTGCGGTGCAGCCAGACACCCAGGTCGATCAGTTCCTCGACCTGCGCGTCCGTCCACGGGTCGGTGCCCTCGGTGTTGGAGGCGGTCTCGGCCGACACGGCGCCGGTCCCGTCGGCCCTGCGGTTTGCCCCGGCGTTCGCGTCCGCGCGGGTCTCGGTCCCGATGAACTGGCCGACGTCGCCCGCCTCGTAGCCGATCCCGAAGTGGGACTCCAAGCTGGTGGAGTCGCGCCAGTACTCGTACACGCGCCGCGCTGTCCACGGCGCGATGATCGAGTGGACGATGAACTGGGTCGGCTTGATGGCTGGCTGCGCGTCGCTCTCGGGCTGCAACTCGTACTTCGTGGCGCCTGGATACCAGGCCATGGTGCCTCCGGGCATGACGAAAGCCCCGGCCAGGCGGCGCGGGGCTCAGGGGTGGGGTGGGGTCAGGTGGCGGACTGGTAGGTGCCGTAGACGCGGACGATGTCGCCGGCGGCGAGGGTCCAGGGGACGGCCGAGGTCCAGGCGTCCCAGTCGCCGGCGGTGGAGGTGGACGGCCACCAGCAGGTGCCTGTCGTGGTGGCGCCGGTGGGGGTGACGCAGCGGCCGATCGCGAAGTTGACGGTGCCGGTTCTGCTGCACTGGAGTTCGAGGGGGCCGGGGGTTAGGCCTGAGGATCCTGTTACGGGCAGGCCGATGCTGAGGTTGCCGCTGCCGAAGGTGGTGGTGCTGCCGACGGTGAGCTGGGCGAGCACCATGACGGTGCGGCCCCATTTCATGTAGCGGCCGGTGAGGGCTCCGTTGCCGAGGGCGGGGGCGGTTCCGGTGCTCACGAGGGTGGGCGTGTAGGTGGTCCACGCGTCGAACATCGAGGCGAACTGGTCGCGGACTTCGACGTTGAGCATGACGTCGGTGACGACTTCACCGACGACCCAGGTGCGCGGGCTGAACGTCACGGCATCTCCGGGTCCGGGTCGCCCGGGGACTCGGGCTCGGGCTCCGGCATCTCCGGATCGGGGTCGGTCGGGGGTTCCGGCTCGGGCTCGGGGGTGTACGGGTTGTTGGGATCCAGCGGATGCCACCAGTTGCGGTCGCGGGTCAGCGGCAGAGCGAGCATCTCCGCCTCGACCGCGCCCGGGTCGTCGGGAACGATCAGCGTCACCCAGTCGCGCTTGCACTCCGTGCACCCGAACCGCTGGTCGACCAGGCTGACCAGGAGGGCGCTCGTGCACTCGGGGCAGTCGGCAAGCCACCGGTTGTGGTTGATGCGCGCGTACACCGGATCGGCGCCGATCACGAAGCCGGTGGGGATCGGGGTGCGGCGGCTCAGCCGGTAGTCGACCCAGTGGTACACCAGCTCTGCCCCGGGTATTCCGGACCAGTCGGGTGCGGGGCGTCCGGGGCGGGGGCCGGGGGGAAGGTAGTAGGTCTCCGCGCGCAGCACGGGGCCGGGGTCGGGCTCGGGAATGGGCAAAGGGGTCTCCTCAGTAGGCGAGGCGGGTGGTCTGTCCCAGCAGCCCGTATACGGGGTCGCCGAGGACCCACACGGAGTCGCGGGCGCTGGCGCTGGTGCGGAAGGTGACGGTGTGGGACTGCTCGCCGATGACCTCGGTGTAGCCCTCGACGGTGACGCGCATCTCGCTGACCGTCTGGGAGGGCAGGTTGTAGACGCTGAAGAAGGAGCTGATCTCGGCGTCGAGGATGTCGCTGTAGAACGGCAGCGTCGCTGCTTCGATCTCCACCTCGCGGAGTTCGGGCTCCGGGTCGGCGTAGCGGGAGACGGTCCAGTACGCGGCGGACAGCACGCTGTTGTCGCTGGTCTTCAGCAGATTGAGCGGGCTCGGCTGGTAGAGACCGAACGCGGCGATGCTCGCGGGATCGGTGGCGCGCTGCACGGCGCCGCCCGGCCGTGACGCCTCGATGCTGTTGACCAACTTCTGGTCGTCGTCGGCGAGCCCGAAGCCGCCGGTTTCCAGGTCGGCGTAGTCGACCGTGAACACCTCTGACACGGGATCCGGGTTGTAGCGGACATCCCTCGACTGGTAGGCCAGCCCGTACCAGTCCCGCTCCGCGAACAGGCGGGCGGACTCGGTGGTCGAGACCTCCTGCATCCGGGTCAGGGGGCCGGAGCCGCCTTCGCCCTGGCTCGCGACCGGGTCGTGGGTGGTGCCCCACACTGTGACGGAGTCGATGCCCGCGTACCGTGCGAGCCGGGCGATCCGCAGGTCCGCGGTCTCGCCCGCGTACCCGGTGGTGCCTGCCACCCAGTGGTCTGCCAGGTAGGAGCCGGCCGGGCCGGTGGCGTGGCGGATCGCCACGTGGGCGATCTGCCCGGCCCACAGGCGGGCGCCCCGGTATCCGGCGATGTGGAGCATCCGGTGGTTGATCATGCTGGCGACGGCGAGGGTGCCGCCGACCTGGGAGCCGTCCACCCAGACCGTTTTGGCGTTGTTGTCGTGGACGATGTGGTGCCAGTTGCCGTCCGCGAGGTTGCCGCTGGAGGTGGTGACTACGGACAGGGCGTCGCCGGTCTCGGTCGACTCAACGGTCAGGACGCCGGAGCCGTTGAGGGCGAGCACGAGCTGATGGTCCAGCCCGGGTTCCCAGAGTCCGAGGATTGCCCGCCCCGCGGTGCTGGTCTTGATCCAGACCTCGACCAGCGGTGACATGGCGGTGTGGGAGGGGGTGACGTTGCTGTCGGACTGGAAGCCCGCGCCCAGGTCCCCGGTCAGATAACGCCCTGCGGTGGCGCTGGCGGGGGTGAGGGTGAGGCTGGTGTCGCCGGTGGCGGGCAGTCCGTCCGTGCCGAACGCCAGCGTCCCGCCGCTGGATACCTGGGTCTGCGCGAGGGCGCCCGCGCCGCGCCCGGACAGGTCGCCGGCGGCCGTCGCCCCGGACGGCTCGGCCAGGGGGAAGTAGCAGGACAGCAGGTCGAAGACGGGGATGATTTGGTCGGCGGTGAGGATCTCCTCGCCGAGCATTGACACCAGTGGGGGAAGCCTGCCGAGCTGTTTGAACAGGTCGCTGGCCGTGATGCTGACCGTGCTGTACAGCCCGTTCCAGGAGACCGGCAGATCGTTGAGCGTGCCGTAGAACCGGCTCCGGACCCGGTGCCCGGCGAGGTCGAACTCCGCGTAGTCGGCGGTGCCGCCGGTGCGCGTAGCCACCAGTTCGACGATGACGGACTGGCTGCTGACCCAGGCGGGGGTGGCCAGGGTTCGGCGGGTGGTCCAGTTGTGGCCGTCGCCAGACGTGTCCCAGTAGAGCGTGCCCGCAGCCTCGCGGATCCGGAGCCAGGCGTGAGCGATCGGGCTGTAGGTGAGGGTGGTCGCGCCCGCGTCGAAGTACGACGTCTCCGACACGAGCCGGAGGGTTCCGGCGACGGGGCTGTAGGTGAACCCGGCCCGGGTGCCTGCCGTGGTCGAGTTGACCATGACGGACACGGATGCCGCGGAACTGCCGCTGATACCGGGTGGGGTGGCGAACTTGATGGAGAACTGCGACCCAGCCAGCGTCCATTGCCGTGCGGACTGGTAGGCCGCGAACCCGGCGGGCACGACGGGGATACGGGCCCGGCCGCCGACCTCGGTGACGCCGCCGTAGGAGTTCACCCACAGTGCGGGGTCCACGCGGTCGTCGTCGAAGTCGTCGGCCAACTGCGCGAGTGGCCAGGGTGCCGGGCCGGTACGGGCGGTGGTGGTGGTGACCGCGCACCGAATCGGCGTGTTCCTGCGGACAGTCCAGGGCGACGCCGGATTGCGCGGAGTCAGGTACCCGTCCTGGTTGTCCAGCACGGCGGTCAGGGTGGCGGTCTGGATCTCGGCGTGCTCGTCGGCCGCGCCCCGGTCGATCCGCACCCTCTGCCGCATGTCCACGCGCCGGGAGAGGTCCGTCCAGACGATCGAGCCCTGGTCCTGGACCTGTCCGCCCCACCCGGCTTCCATCAGGATCGCCACCGCATCCCCCTTTTTCACCGCACGCCTTGCGTCCGCTTGTACTGCGTGAGCACCCGGTCCAGCTCTCGGCCCACCGCGACCGGATCCGCCGGGCCGTCGATGTGGATCTGGATGTTGTAGACGACCCCGCCGCCGCCTGCGGGCAGCACAGCCGCGCCCATGACGGGGCGCGTCGCCGCGACGCGGCCGGCGACCTGGGCCATGGCCCGGTCCAGGAAGGGGATGCCGCGGACCGCGCCGACAGCCAGGCCCTTCGTGGCGTTCTCGCCGTGCGGCATCATCTTCGTGGCGGGCGACCGGATGCCGAGGGCCTGCTTGATGGCCTTCTGCATCCCCTTGGCGATCGTGATCATCTGCTTCTCGATCGCCGCCTGCTGGCTGGTGAGCCCGGACAGGAAGCCCTTCGCGGAGTCCTTACCCGCGTCGTACATCTTGTCCGCGCCGACCCTGCCGAGCGTGGCCGTACCTGAGTCGATGCTTTTCTGCGTGGAGTTGATCGCGGCGAACGTCGTCTTGTCCGCACCCACCAGGGCGGACGCGTAGGCGTATCCGGCCTCGGGCCCCATGTCGAGGATCTGCCGAAGGAGGCTCTTGTTCAGGCCGCGCTTGGCGAGCTGGCCGATGTAGGACGTGAACTGCTTGATCTGGCTGAGCTTCTGGGACAGGCCCGCTTTGATGCTGCCCGCAGTAACCTGCTCGGGCTCCAGGCCGAGGCTCCCGAGCGACGCCTGCTGCCGGGCCGCCGCCGTCAAATCGGACGCGTATTTCTTGGCCGTTGCGATCTTGGAGGCGAGCGCGTCCCGCTTCGTAGCCAGGCCCTGAAGCTTGGCGGTGTCCCGGTTGACCATCGCCACGAGCTTGCTGTCCTTCGTGGACCTGGTGCCGGACCACGCCTTCCAGATGTCCTCGACCAGGTCTTTCGAGACGGCGGCGATCTTCGCCTTGGACCCGGTCAGACCGACGACCAGCCCCTTGCCGGCATCCTGGGCGAGGGCCTTTGTCTTCTTCGACGGCGAGGCGATCTCCAGCTCGGCGCGGATCCCGGTCAGGATCGCCGCCGCCATCGCCCGGCCGCCCGCGCCCACCTCATCGGTCGACACGGACATGCCCCGGCGCAGCCCGAGGCCCGCGTCCCGGCCGGCGGACCGGGCATCGGCCACCATCCGCATCGAGGAGCGGTGATCGTAGATCTCGGTGCCGCCCCCGCCGAACCGCATCAGCTCGGGGCCTTCTTCGCCCACCCACGCCAGCTCGCCGGGCTTGGGCTTGCCGCCTGACGCGTAGCCGCCGATGGACTTGGCGAACGCGGACGCCTTGGAGCCACTCGTGCGGTACTGGACCATGATGCTGGCTGTCGCTGTCCGGCCGTCCATCGCGGCCAGTTCCCGCTTGGCCTGCGCGATCTTCGCCTGGAGGTCGGATATCTCCGCCCGGACCTTCGCCTTGCGGGAGTCGGGAACCGTGGCAAGCCGGGACTTCGCCGTGTTCAGCTTGGCCTGGAGGTCCTCGATGTTGCCCTTGAGCCTGGCTGTCTTGTTCGGGGTTTGCAGGATCTGGTCGGCAAGCTTCTTCGCCGCTCGCTCGTTGCCCGTTACGCCCTCGGTGAGCTTGAGGATCTGGGCGTGGCCGCGGTCATAGATCCCGTTGACGGTGGCCCACGACGCGCCGTTGGCGCGGGCGCTCTCGGCCGCCTTGATCGTCGAGGCGGCGATGTCGTCCAGCGCCTGGTTGTTGCTGCGGCCCGCCTCGGTGTTCTCGCTGAGGGTCCGGCCGTTCTTCTTGAACGCCGCGTCGGCCGCGTCGAGCGCGGCCTCCATGCCACGGATGCCTCCGCGGGCGGTGAGAGTGGCGTTGCTCAACGCGTTGATCGACTGGGACAGTCCGTCCGCCGACATCTTCTGCGCGTCGAGTTTCGCCTGGACCTTCTGCGCCTGCGCCCCGAACAGACCCTGCGCGTCGGCCGCGAGCCGCGCCTCGAACGCGGCGTTGGCCAGCGCCGCGTCGTAGTCGTCGAGGCTGGATGCCAGTTGCGTGGCCTGTGCCGGGTTCATCCCCTTGAGCATCCGGTCCAGGGCGGCCTTGGCCTGGTCCGGCTTCCCGCCCGAGACAAGGTTCGCCAGCCCCTTGTCGATCGCGTCGAAGCTCGCGGTGAGTTCCTCGGTGGCGTATCCGGCGGACAGGAAACCGCCTGTGATGTCGGAGCCCCAGTTGTTGAAGGACTCCGCGAGGCTGGGGTCGGCCACCTTGTCCATCTGGGCGCGGAGCTTCTCGAAGCGCGTGCCGAACTGGGTGGCGAGTTCACCGGTGACCTGCCCGGTAGCGCCCAGCCTGCCCAGGGAACTGGTCAGCTTGTCGACGTCCGGAGGCGTCCGCTGCCCCATCTGGTGCAGCTCGGAGAGCGCGATGATCAGCAGCCCGATCCCCGTCCCCGCAACCGCGAGCTTCGCGGTCCGGGACAGCGCGCCGATCGCCGCGCCGGCTGCGGCGAGACCGCCCGGTGCGGCAGCCGCGGCCACCCGCATCGCGACCAGCTGGGTACCGAACGCGGCCAGCGCGGTACGGGCAGCGGCCACACCGACGGCCGCGAGCTGCACCGCCTTGATGGCGACCGCGAGCTGGAGCATGGCAGCGATCGCCCCGGGCGGGACCGCGGCGACGATACCCGCCAGGCCGTTGACGACCTGGAGCATCCCGACCCCGACCTCGGACCCGGCCTGGAGCAGGTTCATCAGCGCGCGGCCGACGTTTCGGAGGGTGTCCGCGACGAGCGGGCCCTGCGCGCGGGCGTAGTCCATGAACTCAGCGGCGCCGCTGCCGACTTTCCCGGTGTCGCCCGTGCGCATCAGGCTGACCAGCTCGTCGTTCACCCGGCGCAGAGTCCGGGTCGCGAACGACTCGAACTTCCCGTTGAGCCGGTCCAGGCCGGGGGACTCCATCCCGCCGGCCAGGATCGTCATCATCCGGTCCAGCTCGCGCCCGGTGCCTTTGACCAGGCCGCTGGTCTTGGGGAGCAGACCGTTCAGCACGGCCATGCCCTTGGTGACCGGCGTCATCGTGTCGGCCGCCAGATCGTCCGACCATTCCTTGTACTCGTCCTTCAGCACCGACAGCGCCGCCGCCGCACGGCGCGTCTCGGGCGGAAGCTGCTTCACCGCCCGCAGGTACTCCTGCTGCGCGGTCACCGCGGCCTGGGACGTCCGGCCGCTCTTGGCGACCGCCTCGGTGTACTTCTTCTCCGCCTCGGAGGCCTCCGTCATGGCGGAGATCTGCGGCCCCAGCGCGGCACCGTAGGCGGCCAGCGCAACCGCGGCGGCCCCTGCTGCGGGGGCGACCGGGGCGAGCGACGCTGCCACCGGGATAGCGGCCGGCGCCAGGCTGATCAGGGCGCCCTTCAGTGCTGTGACCGATTTGGCGCCCAGGTTGTTCTCCCGGGTGAGAGCCGCCATTCGGTCCGTTGTCGTCCGCCCCAGCCGGTTCATCGCGGCTTCGCCGTTGATGGACGCGGTGAGGAGACGGCGCCCCAGCCGGGTGGCGTTGTCCCCGGCCCGGTCCAGGACGCGGCTCAGGTGGTCGCGGCCGTCCAGGATGAAGCTGAGGCGAGTCGCCATGCTCACTCACCTCCCGACTGCTGGGCCTGCTGGTAGGCGTCCATACAGATGACGAGCGCGTAGAAGTCGTCGACGAGCTGCTCGTCCACGACGGTCGGCGGCATGCGCGCGAGGTGCGCGAAGAGCCAGAGGTACTGGGCCCTCAGGTCTCGGATGTCGAGGTCGCAGAGGTCGTCGGCCCGGGTGCGGACGCTGCTGTCTCGGGGGCGGGGTCTTTTCCCCCCGCCTCGGCCTCGGCCCGGAGCTTTTCGATGTAGGCGCGGGCGTGGTCGGGGTCGGCGGCTGCGGCAGGCACCTCGCGCAAGGCGTGGACGATCTGGCCGGGGGTGATCTCCGGGTCGGCGGCGGAGATCCCGAAAGCGCCGTCGACCCATTCCTCGACCTCGCGCTTGTCGTAGCGCGTGACCATCTCATCGACACCCGGGTCGAAGTTGCTGAAGCGCAGCGTCAGGTCGGCCCTCTTCCTCAGGACCCAGACCACGCCGCGCATCGCGTCCAGGTCCTCGTCCATGAGCCCTTGCTTGATCTGCGGCCACTTCTGGTCGATGGTCTGGGCCACGATCGACGCCTCGGACGTCAGCAGCGACCTGGCGTCGTACTGCTCAGGCTCCCCGCCGACGGGCGTGTAGACGATGATCACAGGGTGGTCTCCTTGCTGTTCAGTCGCCGAGCTGGCGGCGGATGTCGTCGGTGATGCGCTCGACCTCGGCGCGCATACGGGGCTCGTGGCGGGCCGCCGTCCGGTCCCACCACAGCGGCGTCACATAGGTGTTGGCCCAGCGGCGCCGGTTGCCGTACACCGGGTGCCGCACTCGGCCGCCCGGGGCCTCGTTCATGGTCTTGGGCATGTTCCGCAGGTCGGGAGGCAGACGGCCCTTGTCGACCCACACCCGGGCCCCCGGATTCCCGCTGATCCGGACGCTGATCCGGATCGCGTCCGCGATGGTGCGGCGCAGGGGGCGCGTCGTCGGGGAGGGTCCGCCCTGCCGGGTCGAGCGGCCCCGGCTGCTGACGGTCATCCCGGTCATCACGTCCTGGAGATCCCGGTGCAGGGGCTCGGCTGCTCGCCGAAGACGCCGCTGGAAGTTGCTGCGCAGCGGCGCCCCGCCGGCCGCGTGCAGGCGCCGGGACAGGTCAAGGAGCTGGCCGGTGCCCAGGATGCGGAAAGACCCTGCTGGCATGACGGCCTCCGGTCAGAGCGTGATGTCCGTGCTCATGTATTCGATGGCGGGAAGGTTCGTGCCGTCGAAGAGGGCGGTGAACGCCAGCGTGGGCTTGATGACCTCGAAGCCGTCGATACTCGGGGGCGCCTCGTCGAACTTGACCACCGGCAGCTTGATCCGCAGCGTTTCCTTGTAGGTCGACGCGATCGTCGGGCCGATGAACTCCCACACCAGGGACGTCCCGCCGTCGCTCGTGTGCAGGTCGTCGAGGATGGTGTCGACGTAGTCCGTCTCCAGCGACCCAGTGATCTTCGTCAGGTCGTTGCTGATCGGCTCGGCCTTCGTCGCCGCGCTGTTCGCGTAGAACCGGTCAACCGCCTGGGGCCTCTCAAATTTGACGGACACCTTGCGGATCCCGTCCCGCGCCGTCTCCGCCCCGAACGTCCCCGTCTTGAGGCCCATCTGCGCGAAGTTGAACGGGGCCATGCCCGTCGGGTACGACGCGACCGCGAGAGTCTGCGTCTCGTCCACGTCCTGCGCGTCGATCTCCAGCGACACGGTCAGCATGCCGCCGACCTCGCAGGAGAACTCCGCGCTGATGATCTTGCAGCCGGTGAACGTCTTGTCGGTCACCGTGCCCGTCGTCAGCGGCACGCCCTTCTGGATCGTCAGCGACTTCCCGAAGACGTCCGCGAGCGTGTGCGTCTGGAGGTACGCGGCCGTGACGCCCTGCTGCACCGGGGTGACCGTGGTGCCCATGAACGCCTGGAGGATCACTCCCATCAGCTTGTTCATGACCTCCATGTCGACCGTGCCCGACCCCTCCCGCTGGGTCACCACGCGGCGCGACGCCGACGCGAGCTGCCGCCCCGCCGCAACCCCCGCCGACACCGCCGTGGTCTTCTTGAGCACCAAGCTCTCCTTGGTGAACTCCGGGAACACCGTCGGCGCGACATACGTGCCGTAGGTGGACTCCGCGGCGATACCGAGCTGGCCGCCGAGCCCCGAACCGATCGCCATCTCATGCCTCCTTCAGCGGCGACTTGGCCGCGGTCTTCTTCACCGGCGCCAATGCGGCCGGCGGCTGGTCGCCCTTGGGTTCCTCGACCGGCTCCCAGATCCGCGTCTGGCAGACGTAGGCGTCGAACCGGCCGTCCGGAACGGTCACGACTTCGTCCAGGCCGACGACCCGGCCCTGCCCGAGCTCCGGCACGACGACCGGCTCGGGCCCGATGTAGCGCACACGCGCCATAGCGTTCTCCCTCTGTTCAGGTGGGGTGGATCAGATACGGGCGCGGCACGTCACGGTGAAGCCGAGACCGGCCAGCGAGCCGCTGTCGGTGTCCTGGACCAGGTCCCCGGCAGTCAGATGCGCCCACTGGACCGTGCCGTTCAGTGTCGGAGCCTCCGGCGCCGCATCCGTCGCGCGCAGCGCAACCTCCACCGCGGCGAAGATGTCGAAGACCGCCCCGCGGTGCAGAGCCATGTCCTTGTCGCCCGAGCGGGACTCGGCGTAGCAGACGATCGAGAAATTCTCGTCCCGGGTCCGGGCACCCGCCGAGCTGAACGACTGGGTCAGCGCAACCGCCGACCCACCGCCGTTCGGCTGGTAGCCGACGTAGATTCGCTGCCGCTCGGTAAAGTTCGTCGACGGCGGCCCGTCCACGATCAGAATGTCCGCCAGGACTGGCGCCGCGCGCAGGATCGCCAGCAGCGCGTCCACCGCGGCGGGTACACGGGAGGCAGCCATCAGGCCACCGCCGGCGGCAGCTTGAACGGCTCCAGCAGCTCCAGCACCCGGGCCGGGATCGCATAGCCCCAGCCCGGTGTCGGCTGATTCACGTCGAAGCCGTCATCGCGGCCAGCGCCCTGTGCCGCCCCGTACTGGGTCCGCCACAGATGCTGGAGCATGATGCGGGCCGCCAGGTTGATGGTGGCCGGGACCTCTCCCCGGCCGGCGGTGTAGGTGATGCGCAGCGGGCCGTACAGGCGTCCGCCGTTGAGCCTGCGAACCGCGCCTGTGGCGGGGTCAAGGTCGAGGCCGTCGGTGTCGTACCCGGTGCCGCGGGTCAGGACGGGGACCACGCTGGTCAGGGACACCGACGGGGTCTGGCGCAGCACCAGCACCCACGCCCCGGCCGCCGGGATGGTGTAGGTCTCGGTGACCGACCTGTTCTCCACCGGACCGATGTGCGCCTCGATGGCGGACGTCACGCCCTCGACATACGCGGCCAGTTCGATGTCGTGGGCGTCGGTGACGATGTCGAGCTGGGCCTTGGCGTCGGCCAGGGTCAGCAGTGCCATGTCAGCCCCCTCAGGTGCGCGTGATGGGGGCGGTGTTGGGGAAGCCGAGCAGGATCGTCGCCCCGTAGATGCCGCCGGTGGTGGTGCCGGACGGGGTGGCCACCGCGCGCAGGTAGCGCTTGGTGCCGGTGTAGCCGACCTCGAACACCTTGTCGTCGTCGGAGGCCCCGACGGTGGGCAGCGTCCCTTGCAGGTCAGCCGCAGCGGCGGCGGCCCACGACGAGCCGTTGTCACTGACTTCCAGGGTGATGGCGTGCGAGCCGTCGGTGATCGTGCCGGTGTGCACCAGCAGCATCACCGACTGGTGCCACTCGTTGCTGCCCGCCGCCCCGGACAGGGTCCGGTCGACGGCTGTTCCGTTCGCGGCCGCGGTGCGGGCGGTGATCGCCAGGGTCGCCTTGGCCCGGACGTGGTTGTAGACGGTGCGCTTCACTCCTCGTCGCCTCCCTCGGGCTTCTTCGCGGCGGCCGTCTTGCGGGCGGCCGTCTTCTTCGCCGCAGACGCGGGGGCGCTCTGCGGGTCGTTGTCCTCGGGCGCCTTGGCGGGTGCCACGGCCTCGGGGATGACGACGGCCTCGAACAGACCCTCGCGCCCCTCGACGACCGGATCGTGGGCGGCGACCAGGTCGCCCTTGACGATGCGCCTGTTCTTCGGCGCCCAGAACGTGTCCTTCGCGCGGTACATCAATGTGTGCTCCTCACACAGCGGGGCGCGGGCAGCAGCGTGCTGCCCGCGCCGTTGGCGGCTGGGATCAGGTGATGTTGAGGAGCCGGAACGCGTCGGCGTTGACGACGTCGGATCCGACGCGCCAGTAGGCGAACCAGCCGGCCTGCCCGTTGGGGCGGCCGTTGGCGCCCTTGACGAGCGGCTCGTAGACCATCGTCATGCCGACCCGGTCGATGATGTAGAAGTTGCGGAAGTCGCCCAGCAGCAGGGCGTAGTTGTCGACGGTGGCGTTGATGACGCCGTCCATCGCCGACGCCTCGTAGATGGGGGCGCCGAGGAGCTGCTCGGGCTGGCCCATGCCCAGGTTCGCCCAGAAGCTGGAGCCGCCGGCGGTGTCGAACTGACGGGTCTTGTTGATGATCGTCTTGTTCGCCATCCACGACGGGTTGCCGGTGAGGCGGTGCCGCGGGGGCAGGGCCTGCTCGACCGCGTACACGTCGGCGACCGCGTAGGTGTCGGTGGTCGCCGAGGGAACGACCGACCCGGCGACGGCCGACACGGCGGTGATGACGCCCTTGGCCCGGGTGGTGCCGTTGCCGGTGGCGAAGGCCTCCGCCTCCAGGCGGTCCTTGGCGTCCGCCAGGAGCGGCCCCACCTCCGTCCCGAACCCGGAGTCGGCCAGGACCTCGAAGGATCCCTGCACATACGCGCCGGCCTTCTTCGGGGTGATGGACGGCTGGGCGAAGCCGGGCGAGGCGTCCGCGGCCTCACTGCCCTCGTCGAGCCACTCGGCCGTCACACCGGCGGACGAAACGCCGTTCCACGAGTCGGTGGTGATGGTCTTGACGGTGGAGACCTGCCGGAACGGGTTCGCGCTTCCGGCGTTCGTCAGGATGATCGTCGGGTCCAGCGTGAACGGGACCAGGAAGCCACCCGCCGAGTCGGTCAGCGACATGGCGCGGCGGTGCGCCTCGGCCAGCTTGTAGGCCGCGGCCTCGTCGTCCTCCAGCAGCGCGGGAGAACCGCCGTTGGACAGGAGCGCCTCGAACGCGCGCATGTAGTCGTCACTGCCGGTCAGGAGGAGGTGCTGGGCGATCCGGCCGCGCCGGTCCGAGCGGACGAGCTTCTCGACACGCTCCTGCTGGTCCTCCTGCATCTGCTCAGCGGCCAGTTCCACCGCGTACAGGGCGCGGTTCCGCAGGTCGGCCACGGTGCCCCGGTCGTGGACGTTGGCGCCGCGGACCCGGTCGAGGTCCTCGTAGGGGTTGCCGCGGTGGCGGAGGAAAGCCGGCCCGTCGCCTGCGGGCTCGCGCTCCGTGGCGCCAGGGATGTTCGCTGCCGAGCGGACCGCGTCGACACGCCGCTCGTGCTCGACCTGATCGTTGTATGCCTCCTGGGCGGTGTCGATCTCGCCGAGCAGCTCGGTGGCGCGCGACGCCTGCTCGTCGGTCGGCTCCTCGATCTCTTCCAGTTCGAAGAGTTCGGAGCGGATCGCGTCGAGCGACTCCCTGAGCTTCTCGCTCTTCTTCTTGCGCTTGGTGGTCACAGGGCCCTCCTGGCCTTGATCTCTGCGCGGACCTTGGCCCACGCGATCTTCTGCCGAGCGGAGTGCCTTTCGGGCGGGTCCTCGGCGGCGGGGCCCGGGGTGGGGTCGCCGTCGGCCGGCGGGCCCGCCGGATCGCCCGCAGGGGGCGGATCCAGGGGGGTGCCGGTCCGGAGCATGTTGACGAGCCGTTCACGCTCGTCCTCGGGCATCTGGCCCAGGAGCGTGACGAGCTGCTCGGCTCGGACGCCGATCACGGCGGCGTCGGGGTAGGCGGGGAACGGGGTCGGCCCGTACTCGCGCAGCTTGATCTCCTGGCGCCGCACGGTGCGCAGTTTGCCGTCGCTGTCGGGGCGCCAGCCGCCGCGAGGCGGACGGCCGGGGTCGGAGCGCACGAACGCGCCGCTGAAGGACTGCGCGGTGATGGAGCCCTCGCGGATGTTCTCCAGAACCTCGTCGGCCAGCTCGGTGCGGTTGTAGCGGGTGACGGTGAGCAGACCGCGGCTGTCCGCCTTGATCTCCACCGGCGCACCGATCGGCATCGCCCCGCGCTCGGACGGTGTGCCGAACAGGGTCCGGCCGTGGTTGTACAGCACCCCCACCCGCCAGTTCGTGCGCGAGCCGGCCGGGGCAAGCTGGGTCAGGGTCCGCTCGAAGCTACGGCGGTCGATGGCCTCGTTGTAGTGGCCGTCCTGGTCGTAGATCTCCGTCGGGGTGTCGAACACCGCGGCGTACGCCTCGACCGTGCGGCCGTCCCCGCCGGCGCGGACACGGATGTCCTCCAGCGGGAAACTCCGCGTGAATGCGTCCATCACGCTCCCTCGTTGGGCTGTGGGCTGGGTGCGGGTGTGCCGGGGCCCGTGCCGGGCTTCTGGAGCTGCACGGAGTACAGGCCGGTGTGGACGAGCAACGAGAAGTCGTCGGCCTCCACGGCCTTGATGACCGAGGCAGGCTCGAAACCCGCGTCGGTGAGTTGCCGGATGGTGCGGGACTTGAGTCCGGCGATCTCGGCGGCGTCCTTGCTGTCCTCGCGCAGGAACGCGATGTCCCGCTCGTCGTACCAGAGCTCCGCGCCCGCGGGGACGTTGACCAGCGTGGCCAGGGCGCCCGCCGCCTCGCGCCACAGCGGGCGCATCGTGGCGTCCGCGAACCGGCGCCTGGCGGCCGTGTAGTTCCCCGCGTTCAGGCTCGACCCGGCCAGGCTCTCCGAGAACCCGGCGATGGACGGCGGCACACCGGCCGCCGCCGCGAGCCGGGTCTCACCCGCGCCCTGGGTGGCCCTGAAGTCGATCTGCCCCAGATCCCGGCCCGCGATCGTGACGTCCGCACCGCCGCCCAGGTACAGCGTCCGGTACGCGTTGTCGAGGCCCTGATGCGATGCGTCCATGGCTGCCTTGAAGGCCGCGAACTTCTCCGGGGTCAGCTCCTTGTCGTAGGACACGATGACCTGCGGAGTGGCGCCGTTCTCGAAGTACTTGAGCTTGTGTGTGGTTGCCGCCGAGTCGCCGGTGATCTCCCGGACGATCGGGGTCAGCCACGACATGCCCCGGTAGTGGAACTCCGGGTCCGGGATCGGCGCGAAGTGCGCAACCTGCTCGGGCAGCAGGAACACCGGATCATCCCAGGTGCCGTGCGGGGCGTACCCGTAGCCGACCAGGTCCCCGTCGATCGCGTCACCCGCGAGATGCGGCTCGTCCTGGCTGCCCGTGACGATGACGACCCAGTCCGGCCGCAGCCGCTTCAACCGGCCCGGGTTGTAGTCGGTCACGAAGGCGTTGCCGTTGAGGTCGGCGTCCTGGATCATCCGCGACAGCAGATCCCCGGTGGTCCCGTTCGGCCACGGCTTCTCTAGGATCTCCAGATCCTTGGTTCCGAACAGCTCGCCGGGGCGGCCGTTGCGGATCTGCCGGAACTGGAACCGGGCCTCGCTGAAGACCATCTGGCGGACCAGCATCAGCGCGAAGACCGGCCCGTTGCGCTTGTACGCGAAGCGGACCGCGGCCTCGAAGTCCCACGCGGACGAACGCTCTTCGCCGTTCGTCGGCCGGCCCAGGCCGAAGTAGGTGTTGCCGCCGGTCGACCACGAGGCGTCTTCGAGGACGGTCGACAGGTCGAAGCGGCGGAAGGCGCGCTGGAGGAGGTTCACGTCGCCTCTCCTGGGGTGCGGCGGTCTGCGACCAGGACGACGGTGAGGCCGGGCGGTGACGCCTGCCAGGCGGTCACCTGGTAGTCGACCTGGTGCGCCACGGTGATCAGGCTCCCGTTCACCCGCAGTGCGTGCTCGCTGGCTGCCGCGATCACGTCCAGCGCGATGCAGGTGATGCGCGGGGCATGGACCACCTCGATCCCGCCCGGGATCCGGCGCAGCGTCAGCTCACCGTCCATCGTGCTCACCGCCCTTCTCGTCGCCGCCGACGTCGACCAGCAGCAGGAACGACGCCGCAGTGATCGCGCCGCCCGCCGTGAGCCCCCAGGCGGCGCCGAACTCCAGCCCGACACCCACGAAGGCGGTCAGGCAGCCGGCGGCGTAGCCGAGCCGGGACCAGGCCAGGGCCGTCACCCGCCGTAGTCGCTTCACCCGTACACCGCCCACGCCTCCACGTCCTCCTCCGGCTCCTCGACCTCCGCGGTCAGTCCCCACTTGGCGTGGGTCACCGCGACCAGCGGACTGATGTCGACGTTCACGCCACGCCGGGCCCACGCCCACGCATCCCCAAGGGAGCGCTGCTGCGCGCCGGCCAGAGCTGTCGCGAGCGGCGCCTGGTCCAGATGCGACAGATTCCCCTCAGCGACCGCGTCGTAGAACTGGCCGGCGGCCTGCACGACGTCCCGCGTCTTCATCTCCACTACCGGGGCCAGGAGCGCGGGCTCGTCGGACTCGTCCTCCGGGTCGACCTTCAACGCGGCCTTCAAGTCCCGGGTCAGCGCACCGGCCGGACTGCTCGGGTCGATGACCCAGCAGCGCGGTTTCCACTTCAAGGTCAGGTCCCGGGCCCGCTGCTTGAACCAGGCCGTGCCCGGCCGGTGCTCAACGACCTCGGTGTGCGTACCGCCCCGCCACTCACCGGCCACCGCGATCGCCACATGGGTGCGCTCCGGGGGCATGTCGACCGCGAACACCACCGGGTCCGACGGCGCCGCATCCGCCGCCGCCAGCGCCCTCCACACGTCCTCGCCGATGACCTGCCAGGCGTCCGCCTCGTCCGACGGATACTCACCTACACCCAGCCGCTCACGCCCGTACCCGCCCGCAGACAGCGTCAGCCGCTCGTTGGCGACCTTCTCCAGCGTCAGCCGGAACCCCACCGCCGGATTCGACTTCAGCACCGCCTCGTCGGAGGCCGGGTCGTCGTGCCTGTCGCAGTCCGGCGGGCACTCGTCGGCATGCGGGTCCGCGGACCACTCCATGTACGCCAGCGACGGATCCGGGACCCCCGCCTCAATCGCCGCCAGGGCCCGCCGCCGCAGACGTCCGAGCTGTACGGACGGGGCACCGATACCGGCCGATCCCAGGTACCAGATCTGCGGGTCCTCGATGGCGGCCATCGTGGGCAGCAGGGCGTCCATCTCGTTGTCGCCGAGAATCATGTCCTCGTCGAGCATGTTGGACCAGCCGCTGAACCCGCGCCCGGAACCCTTGCTGCGGGCGATGAACCGGAGCATCGCGCCGTCGTGCAGCTCGATCCACTCCTCACCCACGGTCTGCCGGTACTGCTTGACACGTTTATGCAGGTCAGGACACCCACGGATGAGCCGCTCAATACGGCGGAACGCGTTCTTCGCCGTCTTGAACTCATGCGCGCTGTGGAGGATCAACTCCTCGCCGCCGATGAACAGGCCCCACAGCTCCCGCGCTTCGATCACGCCGCCCTTGCCGTTCTGCCTGGGCACATTGACCGCGACCTCGAAAGCGGCCCAACTCCCGTCCGCCTTCTCCGCCATGCCGACCCGCAGCACATGCTGCTGCCACGGGTCCAGGTGCAGCCCGGCCTTGGTGGCCAGGTCGATCGCCTCCTGGCCCGCCGTGGACACCGAGGGGGGCGCGGTCTGGATCGGCGGCTCCTGCCACCCGTACAGGCGTCCCTCAGCCATCGGCGGCCTGCTGGCGGGTCGCTGCCCGGCGCTTCGCTCGCTGCTCAGCAATGTCATCGACCGCGTCCCCCTTCGACTGCACCGGCGCGAGCGCGCGCAGCTTCGTCATGACGGCCGTCAACTCCCGCGCGACCACAGCCTGTGATGTCGGCGCGTCCCCCACGGGAATCGCGTCGAGAGCCTGAGCCAGACGCTCCGCAAGAGAGACCAGCCCAGGGGTTGACTTTTCGGCGCCGAGTGCTTCGATCTCGGCCCGCACCTCATCGAAGATCATCCCGCCCCCGTTACACAGCGTAATGTCACTCAGGGTGACCAAGATCAACTAGGGTCGATAGCGGGGTCCGGGGGAAATGATCTTCAAACCGGCCGCGCAAAAAAGAGGGAGCGACAAGGGCTTTTGGGTCGCCCGTCCTCCATCACCCGTGAACGGACCGCCCCCCTGGGGTGATCGTGATCCGAGGCTCGTGTGTCTGCCGCCGGCCGGGCTGCTCTCCTAGTGGTGACGCCTGGTCACCAGGGCCGTGAGGCCTGGGGCATCGCGGAGCGTGACCGGGTGGTGCGGTGCTTCTTGTACCAGCGCTCGGCGACCGCGGCCATGCCGGGCTGCCTCATGTCGGCGATGCGCCGCATCACGATGTCGCGGCCCGGATCGACGGTGATGATCTCGGCTCCGAGCCGCTTGTAGTTGGCGCGGTCGCGGGGGCTCGGGCTGGTGTTGATGAGGTAGACGTCGGTCTTGTCGAGGAGCGTCTCGGCCTCGCGGATCGCAGCCCACCGGGCCTTGTGTACGACCTTCTCCAGGTTGCGGGTGTAGGCGCGGTCGCCGGCGCCTGGCCCGGAGAGGGCGAGGGCGAGGAGGTCGAAGTCGATGACCACGTCGACGGCCTTGGCGTGCGCCCGGATCCAGCTCGACTTGCCCGCGCCGGGCGGGCCGGTGACGACGTACAGCACGGTGCGTCACCTCCTGGTCCTACGGCCGCCACTCCTCGCGGTAGCCCGCGCGGCCTTCGAACCGCAACACTCGGTAGCGCACCGCCTCTTCAAGGCCCTGCGCTCTTCCCACGTCGCACATGTCCGGGTGCGCGATTGCGGCGACGGTCGACTGTGCCTCGACGTAGGCGGCGAGCAGTTGGCGGTCGGCCGTGATCTCGCGCAGCACCCGAGCCGGATCGTGGCGGGCAATGTGCCTCGCCTGTCCGACTGTGAGTTTGCCGCTCTTGTCGTACAGGACGATGTCTTCGGGCGGGCCGTCGTCCTGCGTCCAGCGGCCGGGAGTGTCCCCCTTGGCGCCAAGCGCCGCCGATTCATCGTCGTCGAGCTGGGCGCGGAGGAAGGCCACCAGGTCGTCGGTCATGGCGCTCATGGTGTCACTTCCGGTCGCTCGACTCGTGCGCCGCGCAGCGGGTCCTCGGGGCTGCGGTCTTCGAGCAGCGCGTCCAGCGTCAGGGCGACGGTGAAGGCGTTGTACTCGTCGGGGTGGTTGAGGCAGACGTGGCCGCCGGGGAACTCGGTGCCGTGCCAGACGCGGCCGTCGGTGAGGTGCAGGCGGAAGGGGCGCGCGAACTCCATGGTCATCGCTCCGGTGACTCGGTGGGGCGGTAGATGTCGATGCCGTCGGTCCCGGCGATGACCAGTACGTCGACGTCCGGGAGCCGTTCGCGAAGCCGGTCGGCAACGGCCTTGGCCTGTATGACGGGGGCGGTGGCGGGCATACGGACGAGGACCGTGTCGCCGGGCCGGATGACGGTGAGGTTGGCAGCGAGGCGGACATCGATGCCCTGGTCGGTGTCGCTCATGGTCACCATCTCCGTGAGGTCTTGAGTGGCTGTGGTCCGGTCCGGTTGCCCTTGGCGCTGTTGCAGCGGCGGTGCATGGGGCGGGCGTTGGCCGGGTCGAGGAGCGAACCGCCCTTGGACAGCGGGATGACGTGGTCGAGGGTGAACGACATCGGGTGCCGCGCGTCGAGGCGGGGGTCGATGTTGTGGCCGCAGCGGGCGCAGGGGAGGCCGCGGGCCTTCAGCGAGGCGACGAGACGGCGGTAGGGGCGCCCGTTGCGCGGGTTACGAGCCACGGGCGCCACCTCCGCTCTACGGCTGGTCGGCCTCTGCGGCCTCTCCACGCTGACGCTCGCGTTCCTCGATGGCGGCCTGGTTGCTCTGGGACAGGCCGTCCATGTAGGCGTCGAGGTAGTCGGTCTCCGAGAGGCCGTTGCACTCTGTGGGCTGCGGGTCCGTATCGGTCTCCGGGTCGAAGTCCGCCGGCCGTTGGCTGACGACCTCGGCTACGGCGTCGATGCACTGCTGAGTGATCTCTGCCTGGCTGAGTGCTGGTGACGCCGTTGCTGTGGCGGTCACTGTTTCCGCCGGTGCGGGGCTGCTGTCGCTGCCGCACGCGGTGAGGGTGGCGAGGAGTAACGCCGTGGCGATCGCGGCTGTGGTGGTGCGCATGGTCCCCCCTGGACTGTGCGGATGAGGGGGCCATCGTGGCGCGTGGGTATGAGGCGCGTCCGTGCGGTGACGGTTCCGTGACATGGCGAAGGCCCCGGCGCGTTGGCGTTCGGGGCCTTCGTTGTGTCTCTCCGGGGGCCGCTGCCGCGTGTTGCGGAGGATCCGGTTGCCCGGTTCCGGCCTTGTCCCGGCAGTTGGTGTCAGGCTGGTTGTGGACACAGTCCTGCGGGGCGATCGTGACACGGCTCTGACCTGCGCGTCAAGGGCCGGTCGATCGGGTGGCGCTTGGCGAGGAGGGCGTAGACCTCGCTGCTGGCGTAGTAGGGGTGCCGGGCGGTTCCGCCGGCCTTGTGGAGTTGGCCGCGTTGGACGAGCTTGCGGACGCCAGCGAGGCTGATGCCGAGGTCGTCGGCGGCACGCTGGGCGGTGAGGTGGCCGGGCGGTACGTACATGACTCCATGGTCGCCTACGGCCGCCACTCCTCGCGGTAGTCGGCATGGTCGACGTAGGGCAGGGCGGCGTTGCGGAGGACGTCATGGGCGAACTCTTTGGACTCCTCGTAATGCCAGCCGACGATGATGCCTTCGCAGTCGTCGAGAGTCTTCCGCTTGGCGTCGATCTCGCGCAGCACCCGCGCCGGATCCTGCGCCACGATGTGCTCAGCAACGCCAGCCCAGTTGGCGGAGGCGCACTCTTCTGCTCGATCACCTTCGGTGGCGACGATGACGCCGGTTTCCCCGATCTGCCGGAAGCTGTCACCCGCCCTGCGGGCGATCTCCTCGTCCTCGTTGAGCCGGGCCCGGATGAAGGCCACCAGGTCGTCGGTCATGGGTTCATCCTCTCGTACAGCGGCCCCGCCGCAGTGTTTGCGACGGGGCCGGGTCCTACGCAGCGCCAGCGGCGGGTCAGCGCTCTTCGCCGTCAGCGAGACCGAGCCACGGCTCCCCGTCGTCCGCCTCTTCGGCTTCAGCCTCAGCCGCGTACCGGGCGTCGTCCTCAGCGTCGAGTCGCGCCTCGTCGGCCTGATCCATCTCGTACAGCTCCTCGCCGGTGAAGAGGTCGGCAGTGGTCATGCCGTCGTACTCGTCGCTCATCTTGGACTCCTCGTCGTTGCTACGGACAGGGGAAGTGGCTGGGCGGGTAGTGGCCGCCGCAGGGGCCGCAGTAGCGGGTGTGGAAGTTGATGCCGAGCGCCCGGCACAGGTGGCGGATCATGCGCTCTCCACCCGCTCTCCGGCGCGCTCTCCACGGCTCTCCGGCTGCTCTCCGGGCGGAGAATCGGCGGTCTGACCTGCGTCTCCATCCGTGGAGAGGGGCTCCTCTCCGTCACGGGGGAGGAGAGGGGCGAGGTCGGCGAGGCGGACCCCTGAGCGGCCTTCGACGGTGCCGATGCGGAGGCTGCGGGTGATGGGGATGCGCAGCTCGCGAAGGACGCTGCGGAGGGCCGCGTCGTCGTGCCCGTGCATGAAGTCGAGCTGGCGCATCGCGGGGTACAGCTCGGCGAGGTGGATGCCGGGGCGCTGGCCGATGAGCTGGACGAGCCAGCGGGCGAAGACCGCGCTGGGGTCCGGCGGGGGCGTGTCTACCGTGGTGGACACCGCCTCGGGGGTCTCGGTGTCGGCGAAACCCTCCTCGTCTGCGGGGGCGGGCTTGGCGGTCCGCCAGGCCGCGATGGTCCAGGCCCCGGTGAGCACCCACAGGATCGCGGGGCTGCGCTCGATGGTCTGCCAGCCCACCACCCCGACGGCGCCCAGGACGGCGGTACGGCAGGCGGTGGACTTGGGCTGGCCGAGTTCGGTGACCCAGCCGGTG
This sequence comes from Streptomyces sp. NPDC055025, assembly GCF_053608565.1. Taxonomy (NCBI): domain Bacteria; kingdom Bacillati; phylum Actinomycetota; class Actinomycetes; order Kitasatosporales; family Streptomycetaceae; genus Streptomyces; species Streptomyces sp. NPDC055025. Next base: position 63,912 of record NZ_JBSGVS010000040.1, on the reverse strand, counting down.
ATCCGCCCGATGTTGAGGCGGTGTCCGGCCACCAGGCGGCGGCCGGTCCGCTGCATGCCGGTCATCAGATGGCCCCGAGCAGGCCGTTGCCCATGGAGTTCATCGCGGGGATGAGGGCCAGGGCGACCGCGCCGGCCGCGCCGGCGGACATGCCGAGGGTGAGTCCGACGACCGAGCCGAGGACGCCGGCCTTGCGGCTCGTCTCGGGCACCTTCTTCCACAGGGCAGCGGCGGCTACGAAGCACGCGATGACGAGGAGCGCGCCGCCGGGGGTGAGGGCGGGGATGCCGACGGTGGCGACGGCCGGGGCGGCGGAGCCGGTGGCGCTGGAGATCGCCGCGCCGCCGGCGGCGTTCGCGGCGCTCTGTGTCCATCCGGCGATGGTGCCGAAGAGGCCGCCCGCGCAGGACGCGGCGAGGATGCCGAGCATGATGCCGAAGCCCAGCGGGATGAGGCTCTTCCAGTCCTTCGACTTGGCGTTCTTCTGTGCCCGCCACCAGGGGACCAGGTACCAGGTCAGGATGGCGAGGCCCAGGGCGATCCCGCCCACGGTCAGACGGGTGTTCACGATTCGACTCCGGTGAGGACGTAGAGGACGGCGGAGAGCCAGGGGAGGGAGAGGACGGTTCCGAGGACGGAGGTGACGAGCAGGAGCCGGCCGATCCAGTCGTCGCGGCGCCGGTCGATGAATCCGCTGATCGCGATGGCGGCGACGGCGAGGGACCAGGCGCCGGACGTGTGCCCGGTGGTGGCCGCGTCGCGGAGTGCGGTTGCGGCGCCGGTGGCGGCGGAGTATCCGGAGGCAACCGGTGCCAGGGCCGCCAAGAGGGCGGTCACGGTGCGGACGGGGTGGCGGACGATGCGCCGGTCGGTTCGGGTCTCCGGGCTGACCACGATCACGGTGGGCTCGGGGGCGGTGTGCCAGCCGCCGACGGTGGGCGGGTAGTTGGGTGGCGGGGGGACGATGCGCGGGTCGTTCATGACCGGCTCCCGTCGAGGATGGTTCGGCGGAGTTCGGTGGCGTCACGGCGGGACAGGCCGTACTCGTCGCGGAGGCGGTCGATGGTCACCGGCTTGCCGGTGGCGGTGACCATCTCCCGGTTGAGCTTGCGGGCCTGTTTCCGCAGTTCGGCAGGGGTGATGGTGACCGGCACGGTGACCACCTGCCGGGCCTCCTGGACAGCCTTGGCGGTGGGCGTCTTGGCGGCGTTCTCGGCGGTCACCGAGGTGCCGATCCGTGACCAGTCGATGGCACGCCAGGTGTCCACGACGGCCGGGCGGATTACCGCCTGCTCGGGCGGCTGGACGAGGCGTTCGATGGTCACCTCGGTGGTCACGTCGTCCGGCACGAAGGGGACGACCGGGGCGGCCGGGGTGACCAGCTCGCGGCGGCAGACGACCGGCAGGAGCCGGGCGCCCGGCGGTACGGCCTCGGGTACGGCCGGGGCTGGGGTGGCGGTCACCTCGGGCACCGGGATCACTTCCGGCGCCTCCCGAAAGTGATCCGCCGGTTCCGACAGACCTTCTTCGGGAAGGTCTGTCGGCTCTTCGCCGAGTCGGTGGATGCGCCACAGGACGAGTGGGGCGATCGAGGACACCGCGACGATGAGCGGCCAGCCCACGGGCAGCACCCCGGCAGTGACGAGGTGGCTGGCCGCGTTCACGGCGACCAGCGCGAGCACCGCGGCCGTCACATCGCGCTTCACCCGCAGGGCCTTCACCACGTACAGGTCCAGGGCGACCGGCACGGCCGCGGCCACGTACTCGCCGAAGCCGCACGCGCGGGCCAGCTGGTACTCAGCGGACGCCAGCACGATCAGGACCGCGGCGAGCGAGCCGGTGAGGAGCAGGTCCTTCTTCACCGGTCACCTTCCGCGAGGAGCACGGTGAGCTGGCGGGCGAGGCCGCGCAGTTCCCCCGCGTAGTCGACGAGGACCGCGGCGAGGCCGTCCAGCTCCTCCGGGTTGAGGCCGATACCGAGGGCGCCCCCGATCTCGACGACGACGCGGAGAGCGCCGTTGGACTGAACGACGAGCGGGTTCTCTACGAGGGCCGCGTAGCCGAGATGGTGTCCGAGGTAGGTGGCTTCGTGGGCGGGCCCGGTGTGGTTGGTGTCGGACAGGAACTGTGGCGGGTCCCCGTCGTGGCCAACGCACCAGGCCGGTTCGGGAATGGTGACGTCGCCGCGGTCGAGGGTCTCGATCGTCACGGTGCGTGGGGCGTTCACCGGACACCTCCGGCGGCGCCGCGGAGCGCGGCCAGGACCTCGACCTGGGTACGGCCCGGCTCGTTCTCCCACGGCACGAGCAGCTGCTCACCGAGGTGGGTAACGAGGGCGTCCCACGCGCGCAGCGTCGTCTCCTCGGCGGCCGGGTCGACGCCCGGCGTGGTGAAGCCGGCCGCGCGGTCGATGGCGAAGATGACCGGAGTGCGGCGGGGGTCCCAGCCTTCGGCGGCGAGCGTGTCGGCGGCCTGGTGGAGGACGGCGGCGACCCGGGACGGGGTGACGGACAGCGTCAGCACGGCGGCGCCTCCCCGTCCCGGGGGTCTTTCCACGGGGTGTAGGTGACCGGGCTGGCCTCGGTCTCGGACCGGATGCGTGCCGCATCGTCGCCGAACCCGAGGTCGGGGTAGGCGAGGATCGCCAGCAGCTGGCTGCGCACCGAGTGGCTGCGGCGTTCCATCAGCCGGTGGTAGGCGCGCTCGTCGCGGGGGTCGATGCCCGGCAGCGGGATGGTGAGCGCGTCGGCGACGGCGGTGAGCAGGGGGATCACGGAGGCGGGGATGCCCTGCCCGTGCTTGGGCCCGGAAGTGTCGCTCACTGGTCGTCACCTCCGGCGGCCTTGCGGAGGATCAGGGCGTACTCGCCGCGTGTGATGGCGCGGTCGACGGCCGGGGCGGACTGGAGGACTTCGGACTCCAGCTCGTCGGCGGCATCGCTCATGTAGCCGTGCTTGTCGCTGACGGCGGTGAGGATCATCGCCATGCGACGGGCGTCATCGAAGGCGTGGGTGGGGCGGATGCTCGCGAGGCGGCCGGCGATGTTGAGCAGGATCTCGCGGGCCTCGGCGCTGGGCTGGATGTGGGTGTCGTTCACCGGGCACCGCCGGTGACGGTGATCGATCCGGTGACACCGGCCGGGGTGGCGCGCACCGTGGTGGTGCGTCCGTCGCGGCGGGTGATGGTGCCGACAGCGATCAGACGCCTGTCGGGCTGGGGCGGGGGCGCGGCAGTGCGCGCGGGCATGGAAAGATCCATGTCAGCCGACTCCTTGGTTTGGTCAAGGTGTACGCCCGGCTTGCCGGGCTTCGGTCAGGCCCTCGTTCGGTGTTGGTAGCACCGGCGGGGGCCGCATTCAGTTGTGGCGCCGGACCGTAGGCCCGGTGTCATGACACCTACCGTAGACCCTGGTGTCATGACACCGCAAGGGCTAACCTCAAGGTGTCATGACGAGAGTGGAGAGCCGATGCCGAACGTCGAGAAGACGCCCCGCCAGACCATCCGCGTAGAGAAGTCGCTCTGGCAGAAGGCCGGGGAGATGGTCGGCCCCCGGAATCGGGGCGCCGCCATCCGCGACTTCCTCCGCTGGCTCACGCATGAGACGGATGAGCTTCCGGCGCGGCCGGAGCGGCGCCCTCCGGAGACTCCTCAGCCGTAGCCGCCTTGGCGTCCTCGTCCATCCACGCCTTCACCCGGCCCATCGCCTCCCGCGTGCACGGCCACGACGTCTGGCACCACCGGCAGCGCACGTCCGGGTCGCCCGGGAAGTACCGCAGCAACGCGCCGCACGGCTTCCCGCCCTCCACCAGAGCAGGACACGGTCCGATCCGGACCGGCCTCTTCGCCGGATCCGGCGCGTCCACCACCGACATGGCAGCCCGCTCCAGCTCCTTGACGGACTGAGCCATGTCCCCGGCCGCCGGCCACTCCGTGGCGATCCACTCCATGCTCAGCACCAGCGCGCCGGCGGCGGCCGTGACGCGTTCGCCGATCCCGACGCACAGCACCGGCTCGGCCCATCCCCGGTCGGCGTGCAGGGTCGCACGCCAGCTCTCCAGCGTGCCGACGATGCCGCCGGGCCCGCGAAGGCTCAGCGGCTCCTCAGCGACTGGCAGGGGTGCCTCGGACGCGCGGGTGCGCCCGTACTGGGTGGTGGCCCGGCCGCCGGGCGGAAGGAACGCGGCCAGCGCGGACCACAGCTTCGGCATCCGGTCGAGACGGACGGCCGTCGCCCGGCGGCATCCGGCGCACAACTGGCCGGCCGTGGTGTCCCGCTCGCAGAGGAGGCAGAAGGTCATGGTGTCGCCTCCGGCGGGTCGAGGATGGCGCGGATGTCCTGGGCGACCCAGCGGCCCCAGGGGGAGTTGAGGGCGATGCGGTCGGCGAGCTTCCGTAGACGGTCGAGCTTGCCCTCCGCTGTCTCGGCGTGGCGTGCGAGCGCGATGTTCTTCTCGTTGAGGTCGCCGACGGTCTCCTCCTCCAGCCGGTCGAGATCGGCCTGCAACTGCTTGGCGGCCTCCACCGCCCGGTCCCGTTCGGCGGCGAGCTGCTCGATCGCGGGGACGAGGCGGGGCCAGCTCTCCCCGCCGTGCGCCTCGGTGATCCCGGCCGCCTCCAGCGCGTCACGGGCCTCTTCGAGCAGAGCCACCCGCTCATCACGGCCGCGGCGAAGGAGGCCCAGTTCGGCCTGGTCTCTCCCGGCGCGGCTAGCGAGGGCCACATGTGCTCGCCTCAGCGCTGCCAAGCTCCGGCGCATCCGCTCCAGTTCGGCACGGTCGACGGCCATCACGGCGTCGGCGTGGGCGTACCAGGCGTCGCGCGCGTGGTCCCACTCGGTGCCGGGCTGGTCGAATGCCTTGGACCCGGCGGCCTTCGCCAGCGCCTTCGCGTACCGGAGCCGCCGGTCACCGCCAGGGGTACACGCCAGCGTGTACCCCTTCTCGTCGTTGGTCATGGTCACCGCTCCCGCCCGGTGCGGCCGTGCCGGATCCGCTCGACGAGCTGGTCCAGATACCCGACGCCGAACACCAGGAAGATCCCGGCGTAGACCCCGAAGGTCCCTATCAGTGCCTCACGAACACTCATGATCCTTTTCCTTCTGTGGTGTGCTGGGGTCGGCCGCCCCCGATTCCCGCGGGGGCGGCCGTTGCGCTGTCAGGTCCAGTTCAGGTACTGGCCGGGCAGGTCGAATGCGCGGATGCCGTCGGGTCGCGTCCGGCCCGTCAGCGCGTAGTACAGGTCGTGGCTGGCTTCGCGCCGGTGTTCCTCGCAGGCCCCGACGAGGGCGATACGGCCGTCACGGGTCCTCGCAAAGCGGAGGCCGGTCGTGTCGTTGCCCTCGTTGGTGACCTCAGCGAGTGCGACGGTGACGAGGGCCGGGGTTCGAGAGCATCCGTCCGGCTCGGCGCACTGCGAGCTGCGGTAGTGGGCCGGGACGCGTTCGATGCGGGTCTGCACGATGGCGTACCCGTGGTCGCGGATGTCGTCGGTGACTGCGGTGAACGAGCCTGGGGTGAGAGTGCGTTCGGCCATGGCTGTGGTTCCCTTCCTTGGGATGCCGGGTGGGTGGAGGTCGGCCGCCCCGGTGACGGCGGAGCGGTCCGCTTGCCGCTCGGTCAGAACGGCGGCTCGTCCGAGTAGCTGCCGCCGGCGGCGCCTGTCGGAGCAGCGGCGCCCGCGGTCTTGGCCGCGCCCCACGGATCGGCAGCGGCCGACTGCGCCGGACGGGACTGCCCGCCCGCCGGGTTCTTCGTGACCTTCGCCGAGGCGCGCAGCAGGGACGGCCCGACCTCTTCGACGTCGAGCTCGTACACGGTGCGCTTCACCTGCTCGCGGTCCTCATACGACCGCTGCTTCAAGCGGCCCTGGACAATGACCCGCATGCCCTTCGTGAGGGACTCGGCGGCGTTCTCGGCGGCCTGCCGCCATACGGAGCAGGTGAGAAACAGGCCTTCGCCGTCCTTCCACTCGTTGGTCTGCTTGTCGAAGACGCGCGGGGTGGAGGCGACACGGAACTTGGCGACCGCGTGGCCGGCCGGGGTGAAGCGGAGTTCGGGGTCGTCGACCAGGTTGCCGACGATGGTGATGACGGTCTCGCCTGCCATGGCGGGCTCCTTCGGGATGAGACGGTCACCGTGACCGTCTGATGTGGTGTGCTGGCCGATCAGTGACGTTGCGGGTCGTTCTCGAAGCGAGCCGAGCGAGCGGCGGAGTAGGCCGCGAGGATCTCGGGGGCGTCGCCGCGGTAGCACTTGTCCCCGTTGCAGCACTGCGCGTCGAGGTCGGGGTACCTGGCCTTGTGGCAGCCGCAGAGTGTCCGAGCAGAGCGCGCGTCGAAGGCCAGGTCGTAGAAGCCGCACCAGCGACAGCGGGTCCACGCGTAGTGGTGATCGCCGTAGGTGTGGATCTCGAAGCCGTCCTCCTGCGGGTGGCCGTACTCCTCGATCGTGCTGGGATCCGGGATGCTGCCGACCGCCACGAACGCCCGCTGGTCCGTCAGGTCGTTGAAGCGGAAGAAGTTCAGCCATTCCCCTTCGTTGGGCTCGTCACGAACCACGTCGAACCACGCCTTCTGGCCGGGGAGCCAGAAGCTCGGCAGATAGTGGCCGAGGTGGAGTGTGTCCTCGGGCCGGGGGTCCCGGAACTGCTCGTCGGCCAGCCTCTGAAGCTCGGATTCCGGCAGCGGGATGAGGTCGAAGCCTTGCGGCTCGTACTCCCAGCGGATGCCCAGGGTGTCGAAGAAGACTGCCCAGCGGGCTTCGAGGCGTGTGCGGAACCGGCAGCTGGCGTAAGGGGTGTCGGCGAGCTGAATCGTCACGGGTTCTCCTTGTCGGGGTAGTTGAGACGGCGGAGGTTGTCCACGTTGTCCGTCTTCTTGGATGGCTGTGCCCGCGGGTGGTGCGGTCCGGCTGTCCGACCTGTCCGCTCCCTAAAGGAGGGGAGCGGGAGCGGACAGGTCGTCCGTACTGCCCCGTCCGCACCTGTCCGCAACCTGTCCGGGACAGGTCTGACCTGGTGTTTCTCTAGTACCTGTCCGCAATTTGCGGACAGGTGATTTGACCGAAATAGCTGTCCGCGTCCTTACGGCACTCCGGACAGGTTTGCGGACAGGTAATCTGCGGCGTTTGTCTGGTTCTTGCGGTGCCTTGCGACGTCGGTCAAGAGGCCGTTCTCCACCTTGATCCCGAGCCGGGTGCATTCGGCTCGGAGACGGTCCCGGCCGTACCCGGGCGGCACCCCGGCGGCGTCCAGGGCGGCTGCGACTTCCTCGACCCGGCCCTGATATCCGGTGCGCGCCTGGGGCTGTCCTGCCGGGTTCAACTGGACGAGAACGATGGACGAGACGGGCGTGCCGTCCTCCTTCGCCTCCCCGTCCAGGAGCACCTGGTGGAGGCCGAACACGACGTCGCCAAGCTCCTCGTCGTCCTTCTGCTTGCCGGTCTTCAGGGTGACTTGGCTGTCGAGGAGTCCCTTGCCCTTGCGCTCGACGCCGATCTCCGTCTGAAGGGCGCCCTTCACGGCGGTCGCGCCGCGCCCGCGGTCGCTGTCGTGACCGGTGTGGTGGACGAGCAGGACGCACGCGCCGGACGAGCCACGCAACTGCTCCATGCGGTCAACGACCTTGCCCATCTCCGTGTTCGAGTTCTCCTCGATGCCGACGGTGACCCGGGCCTGGGTGTCGACGATGATGAGGGACGGCCGCTTGCGGCGGCACAGCTCGATGAGCACCAGCCACTCGGGGTCCATCGCCTGTACGGGCCGGGGCAGGAACTTGACCCCGGTCATCCGGATCCCATGGTGCTGCTCCCAGGCGCGCACCCTCTTGCGGATGCCCTTGATGCCCTCGGCGACCAGATAGATGACTTCCCCTTGCCGGACACGCTGGCCGTGCCATGGTGTACCGGTGCCGACGCACGCGGCGAAGTCCAGGGTCATGAAGGACTTGAAGGTGCCGGACGCGCCATAGATCCGGGCGAGGGTGTCCTTGAAGAGGACGTCTTCGACGATCGGTTCGAGGGCGGGGATGTGGTCGAGGTCGTCGGTGTCGAGGAGCTCCTCGTCGAGGGCCCGCAGCCGAGCTTCGAAGTGCTCCTCCGAGGTCAGCCCCTCGCCCGTTTCCTTGGGCGGTGCGGCTTTCTCTCCGCGCTCCTTCGCCACGGGCGGAGTGGTACGGGCGGGGTCGGCGCGGGCCTCGGTATCCGGCGCGAGGAGTGCGGAGAAGTCCCGCCAGTCGTCTCTTTGGGAGACCGGCGGCCACGGGTGCCGGGGCTGCGCCATACCCGCGCGGAGCCCCGACTCGATGGTGGCGAGGGCTCTGCCTTCGGGGTGGTTGCCCGCTCGGGCGGCCGAGAGCAGCGTCTCTCGCGCCTCGCCCTCGCTGAGCGCCCCCGCTCCGACGAGGGTGCCCACGCTGAACGCGGCCCGGTTGATGGTGTCGTTCTGCATCCCGTCCAGAGCGCCGACGATCGCGTCGCACTCGTCCTGCACGGCCTTGTTCGTGTACGCGTCCTGATTGCCCACCGGGGCGGTGTACGTACCGGGCGGCATTGGTTCCCGCGGCGCCGGCGGGCGCAGCAGGCCGAGAAGCCAGGCAGGCGCCTCGACCGGGTCGGGGCCGCCACGCGGGGTGTACGGACCCTTGACCGATATCGACGGCGGGGCGACGACCTGCCCGCCGTCGGCACGGATGTCGAGGCCGGGCCCGAGCTTGCCCGAGCTGTTACGCGGGTTGAAGCCGGGCCAGGCGAAGAAGAAGTGCAGCCCGCCAGAGCCGGTCTCGTGGCGCCGGGTCTCGGGGAGCGGACCGTGTTCGGCTTCGAGCGCGGTGAGGCTGTCGAGGCCGCCGTTGTCCGGGTCGACGTCGAGGACGAAGATCCCGGACGCCTCGCCCGTAGCGACGCCGACGTTCGCGAGCGGGCGCTCGCCCCACCATGCGGCGATCTGGCCGGGGTCGGTGGTGGCGTTGTCCTGCCACGCCGCGTAGACGGGGTGTTTGCCGCCCTGCCGGTAGTCGTGCTTCGCGTCCTGCTTCGGGTTGCCGCAGGAGCACCGGCCGTCGACCACGTGGTGCAGGGGCAGGACCCGCCAACCCCGCTTGCCGTACCACTGCGCGAACTCGATCAGTGGCGGGAGTGCTACGGCCTGCTTCGTTTCGGTCACTGGTCCACCACCGGGAAGTGGTAGTCGCCGCCCTGAGTACCGACGCAGCGCAAGCGGCGCTTCCCGAACCGGGGTTCGCCGGTCCGGCCGGCGGGGTGGATGTGCTGGTGGTCGCAGTACGGGCAGTCGACGACGAGGAGCAGCAGGGGCCGCCGCTCGGGGTCGTTCATGTCCGGGCTGCTGGTGGTGACGAGCCGCGCGGAGGCCGGGGCGAGGTCGCGCGCGGGGGCGGCGGCCGGCCGGGCGGGCTCCGGCTCGTCGAAGAGGGTGTCGGCCGGGGCCGCGGTGGTTCTCACGAACGGTGGCTTTCTGTCGGGCCGGTAGGGGTGTTCGTGGTGCGTGCCGGGCCCGAACCTGGGGACGGTTCGGGCCCGGCGGCGCGCCCCCGCTACCCGGCCTTCTTCAGCCGCTGTACGGCCCGGTCGGCGTTCTCCCCGATCTCCGCCTTCAACCGCCGCTCCATGGCGCGGATGCTGGGGACGCTGGGCTGCTCATTGAGGAGCACGCGGATGCTCTCCATCGGCATGACCCACAGAGCGCGCGCCCTGACGAGCGCGAGATGCGCCTCGCCCTGCTCATCCACAGGTGTGGGTTGTGCTGTGGGTAGAGCGGCCGAGGGGACAGCCGGCCATTCGCCGGGCCGACGCTGTTCGGTCACGGCTGGCTCCCCGTGTCGAGCGCGCCGAGGGGGCCCGACATAGCCTGGCGCTGGGCCACTTCCACGGAGGGCAGCGGGCCGTCCTCGCGGATCACGTCGGCCATGCCGAGGGTGTCGGCGAGCCCGGAGTGGAGCATGCCGAGGCGGAGGATGTCCTTGGTGTTCGCCCAGAACTCCTTGGCCCACGGCGATTCGCCCGCGAAGATCCGCATGGCGAATGTGTGCTTGACCAGGTGCAGACCGCCGTTGTCGCCTGGCCAGGTGACGTACGCGATGTCGCCGTAGTCGTCGGCTGTGTCCCGGTCGAATTCGTGGCGCAGCGTCGGGTAGTCGACGCCCGTGGGGGTCATCAGGTCAGGGAGGTGAAGCCAGTGGCCCGTGCCGTCTGCTGCCTCGGCAACGACGGGGACCTCCCCGAATCCCCAGAGGTCAATGAAGTGCCCCAGCCCCAGTCGCGGCCAGGCACGGTGGTTCTCGCAGAAGTCCGCGAGCGCGTTGTGGATCAGCCGGGCAGCGGGAGCAAGCTGCTCGCCGACCGCGCGGTGCTCCTTGATCCAGGTATCGAAGTCGCTCACGCTGCTGCCTCCGTGCTGCTGGGCTGGTGGAAGATCGCCCGGATGGGGCGGGCCGGACGGCCGGGGGTGGGGACCCCGGCCGTCGCGGTGGTGGTCGTCTCGCTCACGCGCGGCCTCGCGCGGCGTTGAGTTCGGCGACGCGGTTACGGAGCGCCCGCAACTGCGGGAGGAAGTCCTCCAGGTCCTCAATGAGCTGATCCGTCTGCTCGACGTTCAGGTCGTCGTCGCCGCAGTACGACCACACGGAGATCCGGGTGACCCGGTCCGCCGGGTTCTCGTCGTCGGTGGTGTACAGCTCCGCGTTGAGGATCCGGCCTCCGGCTTCTCCGGCCCGGACCCCGTACGACTCGGCGTCGGGCTCCAGCGGGCCGACACCCTCCGCGAGGTCCGCGAGGAGCAGCACCTCGCCCATGTGGCGGATGACCTGCCGGGCGTGTTCCCGGGCCTGGTCCGGGGTGAGGCCCAGGTCGAGGAACCCGACCTCCGGTGCCTCGCCGTCCACGGCCATGAGGTGAGCGGGAAGGGAGTGCGTGCCGAAGGCGTCGCCGCCCGGGAGTTCGATGGCCGTGGACCAGCACATGTCATGGGCGCCGGTCTCCTTGCACCAGTCGTACTTGGTGCAAGTGGCGGGCGGAGAGGCGAGACCGTACTCCACGAGGCGGTCGGCGGTCAGCTTGGCGAACTCCGCCGGGCTCATCCGCGTGAGCAGACCGGGCAGTGCGGCCAGTACCCGGTCGGCGATCTCCTTGCCGAGGGTGACCGCGTCGGGTGCGGCGGTGTGGGTCATGAGCTCTGCTCCCCACGCTCCAGCTGCGCCACGAGCATGCGGGTGACTCGCAGCCGCTCGGCGGGGTCCTGCCCGGCGGGTACGACGAGGATGGTCCGGCCGTCGATGAAGTCGTACAGGTTGGCGAGGAACTTGCGCCGCAGGTTCTCGCCGAGGAGTGAGGCGTCCAGTTCCTGAACGGTGAAGCCGTGCTCGGCGACGAGCGCAGCGAACTCGTACCGGTCCGCGAGCATGTCGAACGCGTCGAGCCGGGCGCGCAGCTCGGCGGTCTTGGCGCGGAGCTGGGCGGGGGTGATCTCGCGGGTGTCGTGCTGGTTGTGGCTAGTGGAGGCGACGAGCATGGGCTGCCCGGTGTCGCTGTCGGTCATGATCTCGGCGTCGAGAACGAGGCTGACGGACTGGCCGGGGACCGGCTGTCGACTGTCAGCGGAGTCTGTCAAGATGGTCATGAGCGTGTTCCGATCTGCTTGCTAGGCGTTTCGCTTACGTGCTCGCTCGATGCCTCGGAGGTAGCCGCCTTCGGGGCATCGCTGTTTTCAGGCAGGTTGAGCCAGGTCAGGACATCGGTGGTCCTGACGTACTGCTTGCGCCCGAGACGGACGGTCTCAACGGGGAGCCGCTTCTGCGCGGCAAACAGATAGGTCGACGACTCGGACAGCAAGAGGACGCCGCCCCCGAAGTCGGGCCACAGAGGCATCAGCGGCGGCTGGTCGTACAGATCAGCGATGGTGAGCGTCTTGTGCCGGACCGCCGTGGTCATGCCGACTCTTCGATCTTCTTGTCGGAGAGCGCCGTCTCGAAGCGGTTCACTTCAGCCTGCGCGTACAGGACTCGCCGGCCGACCTTGATGCCCTTCGGGCCGTATCCGATGTGCCGCCAGTAGCGGATCGTGCTGGCCGCAGTGCGGTACCTCGCAGCGAGATCCGCCGTGGTCAGATAGCTGTTTTCGTTACTGATGAGCAGCCTGGACACCACTCAACCCCCTCACGGTGTTGCCGTTGGACACCACGAGTATGTACTCGATGGCGGTGTATCGCAACAACAACGACAGGGTGTAGCGTGTTAGGCATGAAAGGTGTTGGTTGCGTTGGGGAGTGAGGAATCCGTTCCGGCCGGCCGTGCCGCCGAGGACGCCTTCATCCGGCAGATGAAGACGAGGCGGGTAGTCCTAGGACTGTCGCAAGGCGAACTCGCAGATCGGGTAGCGATGCTCGGCGGTGGGATGTATCAGCAGACGATTGCCAAGCTTGAAGCAGGTCAGCGGTCCCTCAAGTTGTCAGAGGCGGACGTGCTTGCGCAGGCGTTGGGCACAACCGTGGGCGCAATGCTCCGTGCGGCCAACGCGGAGCCCGCCTATTACGACAGAAGCGATTCCCGGAATATCGCGACCCTAGAGCAAGAGGTGGAGTCAGTCCTCCAACAAATGGAGGAAGCGGCCGAGCGAACCGCGCAGGCATCGGATGCCCTTAACCAGGCAGAAGAGGTGGTCGCGGCTGCCACGCAAGAACTGAAGTTGGCCCAGATGCGACAGCAGGTACACGCAGCGGAAACAGCGGAGCTAAAGGGGCGGTATCAGAATCTGACGAGGCAGTTGGCTACTTGGCGCGCAATACACAAAGCACAGGACTCCGAGGGGGGAGATCCATGAAAGGTTCCACATACCGCCGCTGTTACTGCCGCAGTGACGACGGCAAGGCACTGGGCAAGTCCTGCCCGCAGCTCACCAGCCGCAGACACGGCGTGTACGCGGTACGGCAGGAGCTGCCCGCGCGCGCCGACGGCGGCCGACGCAGCTTCAGCCGCTCCGGATACGAGACCGCGAAGAAGGCCCAGGAAGACCTCGACAAGGTCCGCGCGCTCCTCGGCCTGCCCGACAAGGACGACGCCGACGGGCAGGCCCGGATCGGCGACCTGCTGGAGACCGTCAGCAAGGACAAGAAGGCGCCCCTCCCCGAGCTGGAGGAAGTCCGCCTCCGCTACTCGACCGGCCAGCCCCTCACCTCCCGCACCACCGTGGGCGAGTGGCTCGACGAGTGGATGGGAGGCAAGCGCGGCCGGCCGACCGCGATCGACCGCGACGAGATCAACGTCCGCGTCCACCTCAAGCCGCGCATCGGTCACCACCGGCTCGACCGCCTACGGGTCTCGCACCTCTCGGAGATGTTCCAGGCGATCGCGGACGCCAACGAGGAGATCTCCGAGGCCAACGTCCAGCGCCGCCAGGCCGTCGAGGAGCTGAAAGCGATCCGCGGCAAGGAGGCCAGGCAGGCGGCGAAGGAGGCCATCGCGGCGATGCCGCCGTTCCGGCATACGGTCGGCGCCTCGACCCGCGAGCGGATCCGCGCCACTCTCCGCGGGGCGCTGAACGACGCGATCGCGCAGCAGCGCTTCGGGATCACCGTCAACCCGGCCGCCCTCGTCGAGCTGGACAAGGGGAAGAAGCCGAAGGGTGTCCTCTGGTCCGCGGAGCACGTCGCGCGCTGGGAGGAGACCGGGGAGAAGCCGTCCCCGGTGATGGTGTGGACGCCGATACAGATCGGCCGCTTCCTTGAGCAGGCCGCCGAGGACCGGCTGTACGGCCTCTTCCACCTGGTCGCGTTCCGGGGCCTGCGCCGCAGCGAGGCGTGCGGCGTGCGGTGGACCGACGTGGACCTGGACGCCGGTCTGCTGACCGTGGCGAAGCCGCTCATCCAGAACGGCTCGGACGTCTACGAAGAGGACCCGAAGACCGATGCGGGCGCGCGCACCATCTCGCTGGACAGCGTGACCGTGGAGGTTCTGCGGGAGCGGCGGGCGCGCGAAGCCGTGGAGCGGAAGCACGCCGGCGCCGGGTGGGTGAACACGGGCCGGGTGTTCACGGAGGAGGACGGCAGTTGGTTGCGGCCGTCGAACGTGACGGACCGGTTCAAGGAGCTGTACGCGGAGGTCGGTCTGCCGCCGGTGCGCCTGCACGATCTACGGCATGCTGCGGCTACGCTGATGCACGCGGGTGGTGGTGATCTTCACTACATCAAGTCGACGCTTGGGCACGCGGGGATCGCGGTTACGTCGGACATCTACATGAACCTGCTGCCGCAGGTCGACAGGGAAGTGGCGGAAGCGGCAGCGAAGTTGGTCCCGATGCAGCGTCCGAAGAAGATCGACAGCACACCCGCTCACGCGGCGCTCACGCAGGAGGGCCTGGAAGACGATTCCGGGGAGTCCGAGCGGGCGCGCGATAAGGTTCCGTCAGCAGGTCAGGGCCCGTCCGAGGGCGGATGACCGAGTGCGCTCCGACTCTCACGGCTTCTGCATAGTAGGTGCAGCAGGTCACGGGCGGGGAGGGCGCCTGGGCGGCCAGGATGGGACGCGGAGGTACGTGGGTATGCTCGCCGCCATGCCGCCCACCTCGCCAACGCCCGCCAACCGGGACGAAGCTCCCTCGCGGGCTCCCCTGAGGGCTGCCCCGCGCAAACCCGCGCGGGCCTCCGTTCCGGATCCTGTGCGGGTCCCCGTACGGGAGGCCGGTGACGCCTGCCCGGGAGCGCTGCGGCTGCACGCGGCGGACGACGGACGGCTGGCCCGACTTCGCCTTCCCGGAGGGCTTCTGACGTACCGTCAGGTGGAGGTGCTGGCGGGCGCGGCCGAGCGCCTGGGCGACGGACATGTCGACATCACGTCCCGGGGCAATGTGCAGCTCCGGGGGCTGGGCGCGGACGCGAACTGCGGCGCCGAACTGGCGGACCTGCTGTACGAGGCCGGGCTGCTGCCCTCCGAACGGCATGAGCGGGTCCGGAACATCGTCGCCTCACCGCTGGCCGGTCTCGACGGATTCGGGGTCGAACCCGGACCTGGACCCGCTGTCGGGGCGAGGGTCGGGGTCGGGGAAGACGGCGCACTCGGGAGCGGGCTCAGGGGCGGACTCGGGGGCGGACCCAGGGGCGGACTCGGGGGCCGATCCCGTGTCGGGCGACCGCAGTTGTGGGCTCGGGAACTGGACGATCTCCTCTGCGCGAGCGAAGCGGCGACGGCGCTCTCCGGCCGCTTCCTGTTCGCGCTGGACGACGGTCGCGGAGATGTGGCGGCCCTCGGCGCGGATGTGACGTTGCTCGCACGGCGGGACGGCACGGCGGTCGTATATACCGGGGCGAACCGGTCGGGTCTGCGTGTAGACACCGCCGACGCCCCGAGGGCCGCCCTGCTGGCCGCGGAGACGTTTCTCACGGTGGCGGAGGCGGGCGGCTCGGGCGCCTGGCGGGTACGGGAATTGCCGCCCGGCCACGGGTTGGACGTGGCGGTCGCGTCGCGGCTGACGGAGGCGGGCATCGGCGCGGAGTACGTGGCGGATCGCGCGGCAGCCGCGACAGCGGACCGCGCAGCGGAAACCCACCCCGGGGACGGGGAGCCTCCGCTTCCGGGAGCGATCCACTCTCCTGACGGCACCGTGGCCCTGTCCGTCCACGCACCGCTGGGACGGTTGAGTGCGGCCCAGTGGCGACTGCTGGCATCGGCGCAGGGCTGTGCCCAGAGTGGTACGCGAGGCGGTGCGCGGGGCAGCGGGCGACACGGCGCCGATCCGGCCACCGCGCTGCGCGTCACGCCCTGGCGTGGCGTCATCGTGCCGGGGCTGGAGCCCGCCGCTGCCGACGACCTGCTGAAACGTCTCCGCATCGCCGGACTGATCACCGACCGCGACTCCCCCTGGTACGGAGTCGGCGCCTGCACCGGCCGACCCGGGTGCGCGAAGTCGCTCGCGGACGTACGCGCGGACGCGACCGAAGCGCTCCGGCGGCGCCCGGCGACCGGCCGCGACGCGCTACCGGTCTACTGGTCGGGCTGTGACCGCCGCTGCGGCCATCCCCAAGGGGCCCGGGTGGACGTGGTCGCGACAACCGGGGGCGGCTACCGCGTCTCCGTACCCGGGAGAGCCCCCACAGCGGCCGCAACGGCGGCGGTAACAGAGACAGCGACGGACGCGACGACGACCGCGACGACGACCCCGCCAGGACCGGAACTCGCCGACGCGGTGGCGACGGCACGCATAACCACAGTGACGAGATGAGCGAGACCACAGTGCCCAACGAGCCCACGGTGTTCGACTACGAGAAGGACGGCGCGGCGATCTACCGCCAGTCCTTCGCCACGATCCGCGCCGAGGCGGACCTCGCCGGGCTGCCCGCCGATGTCTCCCAGGTCGCGGTCCGGATGATCCACGCCTGCGGCATGGTCGACCTGGTGCGCGATCTGGCCTTCACCCCCGGCGTCGTGGCCCGCGCCCGTGAGGCCCTGCGCGCGGGCGCGCCGATCCTGTGCGATGTGGCGATGGTCGCCAGCGGAGTCACCCGTAAACGGCTGCCCGCCGCCAATGAGGTGATCTGCACCTTGTCCGACCCGTCCGTCCCCGCGCTCGCCGCCGAGCTGGGGACCACGCGCAGCGCCGCCGCCCTGGAGCTGTGGCGCGACCGGATGGAGGGCGCGGTGGTGGCCGTCGGGAACGCGCCGACCGCCCTCTTCCGGTTGCTGGAGATGATCGAGGCGGGCGCCCCCCGCCCGGCGGCCGTCATCGGCGTGCCGGTCGGTTTCATCGGCGCGGCCGAGTCCAAGGACGCGCTCACCGGGCATTCCGCCGGACTTGAGCACCTGGTCGTACGCGGGCGGCGCGGTGGCAGCGCCCTCGCGGCGGCGGCCATCAACGCGATCGCGAGCGAGGAAGAGTGAACGCGAACAGCACGGCGTCGTCCGGTACGGTCGCCACCGGCACCGGCACCGCCACCGCCCGTACCACCAGCACGGACACGGGCACGGGCACCGGAACCGGAACCGGCGCAAGCGCAGGATCCGCCGCCGCCCGTACCACCGGCACCGGCACCGGCACCGGCACCGGCACCGGCACCGGCCGGTTGTACGGGGTCGGCCTCGGCCCCGGCGATCCGTCCCTCATGACCGTACGCGCCGTCC
Source organism: Streptomyces sp. NPDC055025 (assembly GCF_053608565.1). NCBI lineage: Bacteria > Bacillati > Actinomycetota > Actinomycetes > Kitasatosporales > Streptomycetaceae > Streptomyces > Streptomyces sp. NPDC055025. The sequence goes on along the minus strand of NZ_JBSGVS010000040.1, from coordinate 46,796 downwards.
AGGTCATCGCCGAGGCGGATGTGATCGCGTACCACAGCGCACGCCACGGCCGCTCCATAGCCCGTTCCATCGCCGCGGAACATCTGCGTCCGGACCATCTCGAAGAACCGCTCGTCTACCCGGTCACCACCGGCACCACCGACCACCCCGGCGGCTACCGGGGCGCGATGGAGGACTTCTACACCGAGTCGGCCGCGCGCCTCGCCGTACATCTCGACGCCGGCCGCACCGTCGCCGTCATCGCCGAGGGCGACCCGCTCTTCTACGGCTCGTACATGCATATGCACAAGCGGCTGGCCGACCGTTATCCGACGGAGGTCATCCCCGGTGTCACCTCGGTCAGCGCCGCCGCGGCCCGGCTCGGCACCCCGCTCGTCGAGGGCGAGGAGGTGCTGACGATCCTGCCGGGCACGCTGCCCGAGGAGGAGCTGACGGCCCGGCTGGCCTCGGCGGACTCGGCCGTGGTGATGAAGCTCGGCCGTACGTTCCCGGCCGTACGACGGGCCGTCGAGCGGGCCGGCCGGCTCGCGGACGCGCGGTACGTCGAACGCGCCACCATGAGCGGGGAGCGGACCGGCGCGCTGGCCGACACCGACCCGGACTCCGTCCCGTACTTCTCGGTGGCGGTGCTGCCGAGCCGGGTGGACGCCCGCCCCGCCTCCGCCTCTCCGGACACCGGCACCTCTGCGGAGACCGGTGACGTGGTCGTCGTCGGGACGGGCCCTGCGGGACCGCTGTGGCTGACGCCCGAGACCCGTGGCGCACTGGCCGCGGCCAACGATCTCGTCGGCTACACCACCTATCTGGACCGAGTTCCGGTCCGTCCGGGCCAGCGACGGCACGGTTCCGACAACAAGGTCGAGTCGGAGCGCGCCGAGTTCGCCCTCGATCTGGCGCGGCGCGGCCGGCGCGTGGCCGTGGTCTCCGGCGGGGATCCGGGGGTCTTCGCGATGGCCACCGCCGTGCTGGAGGTCGCGTCGGCCGACCCGTACAGGACCGTCCCCGTACGGGTGCTCCCGGGTGTGACCGCCGCCAACGCCGCCGCCGCGCGCGCGGGCGCCCCGCTCGGCCACGACTACGCCGTGCTCTCGCTCTCCGACCGGCTCAAGCCGTGGGAGGTCATCGCCGAACGGCTGCACGCGACAGCGGCGGCGGACCTGGTGCTGGCGCTCTACAACCCGGGCTCGCGCAGCCGCACATGGCAGGTCGGCAAGGCCCGTGAACTGCTGCTGGAGCACCGCGCCCCGGACACCCCCGTCGTCATCGGCCGCGATGTGGGCGGAGCGGAGGAGAGCGTACGGATCGTACGGCTCGCCGATCTCGATCCGGCGCAGGTCGACATGCGGACGATCCTGCTGGTGGGCTCCTCGCAGACGGTGACGGCACGGCGTGGCCCCGGCGGCGGCAACGGTGACGGCGGGGGCGGTGACGTCGGCAGTGACGTCGGCGGCGAGGAGATCGTCTGGACGCCGCGCCGCTACCCGGACGCGCGCCCGGCCGACGAACCAGGCACGCCCGGCGCATCGGACGCACCCGGCGCACCCGACGCACCCGACGCACCCGACGCACCCGACGCAGGTGACGCAGGTGACGCACCTGAGCCGAGCGTCTCAGTACCGGACCCGCGTCCGGAGAGCTGACGCAGCCACGCGACCGCCTCCGCCACGGTGTCCACCACGGCCACGCCCTCGGGCGGCGGCGGTCGGCGCACGACGACGACGGGCAGTCCGGCCTCGCGGGCGGCGGTGAGTTTGGGCGCGGTGGCCGCGCCGCCGCTGTCCTTGGTCACGAGGGTGTCGACGCGGTGGTGGCGCAGCAGTTCACGCTCCCCGTCGAGCGTGAAGGGACCACGGTCGAGAACCGTCTCCATACGGGCGGGGTAGGGCGGTTCGGGGGCGTCCACGGACCGTACGAGGAACCACAGCTCGTCGAGACGGGCGAAGGCGGCGAGCCCCATCCGTCCGGTGGTGAGGAAGACCCTGCGCCGCTGCCCGGGGAGCGCGGGCAGCGCCTCGGCGGCCTCCGCCAGCGAACCGACCGAATGCCAGTCGTCGCCCGCGACCGGCACCCACGAGGGACGGCGCACCGCCAGCAGGGGAACATGGGCGTCGGCGGCGGCGAGCGCCGCGTTCCGGCTGATCGTCGCGGCGAAGGGATGAGTGGCGTCGATGAGAGCGTCCACGCGATGCTCGCGCAGCCAGTGCGCCAGCCCTTCGGCGCCGCCGAATCCGCCGACGCGTATCTCCCCCGGAGGCGGTACGGGCCGGGTGACGCGCCCGGCGAGGGAGCTGGTGACCCGGAGCCCGGGACCATACGTGCGGCCGGGACCGTACGTACCGTCCTGGCTGTACGTACCGCCGTGGCCGTACAGACTCTCGGCGAGGCGGCGCGACTCGGTGGTCCCGCCCAGGATCAACACATGGAACGGTTCACTCATCGGCGGCAAGTCTTCCCTGGCTGAAGGGGACAACGGACACGGATACGACAAGGGGACCATATGACTGAGGGGACAGGAACGGCGGGCGGGCGCGGCGCCCAGCTCGAACGCACCGGGCTGCGCCACGGCTGGACGACGGGCGCGTGCGCGACGGCGGCGACGAAGGCCGCGTACACCGCCCTGCTGACGGCGGAGTTCCCCGACCCGGTGACGATCACCCTCCCGAAGGGCCGGACGCCGAGCTTCACACTGGCCGCCGAGGAACTGTTCGGGAAACCCGCCGCCGGGGAACTGTCCAGCGAACGGTCCGGCGCCTGGGCGATGGCCGGAGTGATCAAGGACGCGGGCGACGACCCGGACGTCACGCACGGCGCCCTGATCCGCTCGACGGTACGGCTGCTGCCACCGGGCGCGGGCGTCGTCTTCCGCGCGGGTCCGGGAGTGGGTACGGTCACGCGCCCCGGACTCCCTCTGGAGGTGGGCGAACCGGCGATCAACCCGGTCCCGCGTCAGCTGATGCGCGCGGAGGTGGCGGAGGTGGCGGAGCGCCACGGCGGTACGGGCGATGTGGAGATAACGGTCTCGGTCGACAACGGCGAGGAGATCGCCCGCTCCACCTGGAACCCGAGACTGGGCATTCTGGGCGGTCTGTCCATTCTCGGTACGACGGGCATCGTGGTCCCGTACTCCTGCTCGGCCTGGATCGACTCCATCCGCCGGGGCGTGGACGTGGCGCGCGCGGCGGGCCGTACCCATGTGGCGGGCTGCACGGGCTCGACCTCCGAGAAGACCGTCCGCACCGAATACGACCTGCCCGAGGACGCCCTGCTGGACATGGGCGACTTCGCCGGCGCGGTCCTGACCTATCTCCGCCGCCATCCCGTCCCCCGGCTCACCCTCTGCGGGGGCTTCGCCAAGCTCTCCAAACTGGCCGCGGGCCATCTGGACCTCCACTCGTCCCGCTCCCAGGTGGACAAGTCGTTCCTCGCGGCACTGGCCACGCGGGCGGGCGCGGACGCCACCTTGGCGGCGGAGGTGTCGGAGGCCAACACGGGCCTGGGGGCGCTCCAGTTGTGCCGGTCCCGGGGCATCCCGCTGGGCGACATGGTCGCCGCGGGGGCGCGCGGCGAGGCACTGAGGGTACTGCGCGGGGCGCCGGTGGTGGTCGATGTCATCTGCATCGACAGGGCGGGCACGGTGGTGGGCCGCAGCGACCCGCGGTAGCTGGATTTCCCGCAGGCGCCGGGCTTCCCGGCCCGGCCGTCTACGAGGGAGCCCGGCTGTTTACGAGGGAGCCCGGCCGTTCGCGAGATGCGGGCCGGCCGTTTACGAGGGAGCCCGACCGTTCGCGAGATGCGGCCCGGTCGTTTACGAGGGGTTCGCGCCGTCCCGAGCCGCTTCCACCGGATCGGGCGTCCGCTCACCCGACAGACACGGGCGTTCCCTCTCCGCCGAGTACAGGTGGCTGTCCCGGAACTGCTCCGCCGCCAGCGTCCGGCCGACCATGATCACGGCCGTCCGCACCACCCCCGCCTCCTTCATCTGCCCCGCGATGTCGTCCAGCGTGCCGCGCAGGACCAGTTCGTCGGGGCGGCTGGCCATCGCGACCACGGCGGCCGGGCAGTCCGCGCCGTAGTGCGGAAGCAGTTCCCGGACCACCCGGTCCGCGTATCCCGCCGCGAGGTGCAGCACCAGCAGCGCGCCGCTCCGGCCGAGCGTCGCCAGGTCCTCCCCCTCCGGCATCGGGGTGGCGCGCTGGGCGATCCTGGTCAGGATCACCGTCTGACCGACCGTCGGTATCGTCAGCTCCCGTTTCAGCGCCGCCGCCGCGGCGGCGAAGGCCGGCACGCCCGGCACCACCTCGTACGGCACGCCCGCCGCGTCCAGCCGCCGCATCTGCTCCGCGACCGCGCTGAAGACCGAGGGGTCGCCGGAGTGCAGCCGGGCCACGTCCTGGCCCTCCTCGTGGGCCCGGACCAGTTCCGCGGTGATCCCGTCCAGATCCATCCGCGCGGTGTCGATGAGCCGCGCGTCCGGCGGGCACTCGGCCAGCAGTTCGCGCGGTACCAGGCTGCCCGCGTACAGACACACGCCGCACGAGGCGAGCCTGCGAGCGCCCCGCACCGTGATCAGGTCGGCGGCGCCGGGGCCGGCACCGATGAAGTACACCGTCATCGTTGATCTCCTGGGAGGACATGCGGAGAGCCCGGCCCGGGATCGGGTCCCGGCCCGGAGTTCGGCTCGGATTCCGGACCGGATTCCGGACCGCGGCCCGGACCGGAGCCCGGCATCGGACCATTGTCCGAACCGAATCCCGGGCCCGAACCGAATCCCGGGCCCGGACCGAATCCCGGGCCCGGACCCGAACCGACTCCCGGACCCGGACCCGGCCCAACTCCCGGACCCGGACCTGGGCCTTTTACGACCGACCACTGCGTGACCGGCATCGCCTGCCGCCAGCCAGTGAATCCGCCCACCGGCACGGCGTGCGCGACCGCCAGCCGTACCAGTTCCCCGCCGAAGCGGCGGTACCGTTCGGCCAGCAGCGCCTCGGACTCCAGCGTCACCGTGTTCGCGACCAGTCGGCCGCCCGCCGGCAGCGCGTCCCAGCAGGCGTCCAGCAACCCCGGCACGGTCAGCCCGCCCCCGACGAACACCGCATCCGGCACCGGCAGTCCCGCCAGCGCGCCGGGCGCGGCACCGGTGACGACCCGCAGGCCGGGGACGCCGAGCGCTCGCGCGTTGCGTCCGATCCGTTCCGCCCGTACCGGATCCCGCTCGACCGACACCGCGCGGCAGGACCGGTGCGTACGCATCCACTCGACGGCGATCGAACCCGACCCGCCGCCGACGTCCCACAGCAGTTCGCCCGGCGCGGGCGCCAGCGCGCCCAGCGTGGCGGCACGGACATGGCGCTTGGTGAGCTGGCCGTCGTGTTCGTACGCGCTGTCCGGGAGGCCCGGTACGGCGCCGAGCCGCGGCGCGTCCGGTGAGCGCCAGCATTCGACCGCCACGACGTTCAGCGGGTCGCCGGACGGCTCGGTCCAGTCCCGCGCGAGGCCTTCGGCACACCGTTCCCGTTCCCCGCCGCCGAGTTGTTCGAGTACACGCATACGGCTCGGCCCGAAACCCCGGTCCCTCAGCAGCGCCGCCACCTCGGCCGGGGTCGCCGCCCCCGCGCTGAGCACGAGCACCCGACGGCCCTCGTGCAGGGCGGCGGCGAGCCGCTCGGTGGGGCGGCCGACCAGGGTGACGACCTCCGTGTCCTCCACCGGCCAGCCGAGCCGGGCGCAGGCGTACGACACGGACGACGGATGCGGCAGAACCCGCAGCGCCCCGGCCCCCACCACCTCCGCGAGGGCCCGTCCGATCCCGTAGAACATCGGGTCCCCGCTCGCCAGCACACAGATCCGCCGGCCCGTGTGGGCCGCGAGCACCTTGGGCACGGCGGGCCGCAGCGGCGACGGCCACACCACCCGCTCACCCGCGCACTCGTCCTCCGGCAGGAGCGCCAACTGCCGTGCCCCGCCGACCACCACCTCGGCCGCCCGCAACGCCTCCCGGCTCACGCCGGAGAGCCCCGCCCAGCCATCGGCACCGATCCCCACGACGGTCACGGCCGTCGCGGCCGTCACAGCGGTCACCGCAGAGACCGCGGACGCCGCGGACACGCCGAAAGGAGCGGAGGCGGGGGCGGTGCTGCGCTCACTGCGATACACCTCTGAGCTTCTGAGCTGGAGAAAGACCGGCCCCACACTCTACTGTCCCGCCGTCTCCCGCCCCCGACGGACCCGACGAATCCTCCGCACTCCGCCGAACGGCCACACGCCAGCGAACGGCCGCACGCCGACGGACAGCCGTGGACCGTACGCCCGGTTCCGTCACCCGGAACGTCCGCTCCTCGCGTGCGCGGAGGACCCGATCCCCTCCAGCAGGGCCCGTACCGTCTCCCGCGCGAAAGCCGTCTCGTCCTCCGGAAGCAGTGCCCCCGCCGGCGGGTCCGGGGCGAAGAACAGGGTCAGGAACGCCCGGTGGAAACACGCGCCGATCAGAAGCATCGCCGCCGCGTCCGGGTCGAAGGCCGGGGACAGCCGGCCCAGTTCCTGTTCCGCCGTCAGATACGCGGCCAGGGAGTGGGCGGGCACCTGGGGGCCCGACGCGCTGAGGTCGAGCTTTCCGCGGTGGGCCGCGAGGAGATCGGGACTGGCGAAGAGGGAGGCCGCCATCGGGAACGTCCGGCGGTAGAAGAGGACCGCCACCCGCGCCACCTCCTCCAGATGCTCGGCCACCTCGCCCTCGCCCGCGCGCCCCGGCAGCGCCGCCAGCGCGTCCGTGAAGCGCGGCTCGCGCTCGCGCAGGACGGTGACGAAGATCTCCTCCTTGTCGCGGAAGTGCTTGTACAGCGACGCCTCCGAGCACCCCGCCTCCCTCGCGATCTCCTTCGTCGTCGTACGGGTCAGTCCCACCGTGTTCATCAGGCGCGCGGCGGCGTCAAGGATGCGCGAGCGGGTCAGGGCACCCCCCGTCAGGGGCTTGGACGGCGGCGGAGCTGCTTCTGAAGTCATACCGACATCCTAGCTTTGACAGGTGAGTGAACACTCACCCACTATGGGGAGTAAGTATTCACTCCCCTCGAAGGGGCATGGTCATGAAACTCGCAGTGCTGGGAGCCACCGGCGGCGTGGGACGGCAGATCGTCACGCACGCCCTCGCGGACGGGCATACGGTGACTGCCGCGGTACGGGATCCGTCCCGGCTGAATCTGACGCACGAGAACCTCACGGTGCTCCAGGCCGACGCCCTCGACCCCGCCTCTCTGATCAAGGTCGTCGACGGAACCGACGCCGTCCTGTCCGGCATGGGCCAGCCCGGCCGCCATGACCCGCTCAAGCCCGCCTCCTCCTCCGCCCGCGCGGCGGTCGAGGCGATGACGGCGACCGGAGTACGCCGGGTCGTCGTCGTCAGCGCCGCGCCGCTCAACCGCGCCGGGACCGGTCAGGCGTGGCTCACACACCGGGTGCTCACGCCCGTCCTCCGGGCGGCTCTCAAGGAGCTGTACACCGACCTCGAAGTGATGGAACGGCTCCTGCGGGAGAGCGGCCTGGAGTGGACAGCGGTACGGCCGCCCCGGCTGACGAACACCGCGGGCAAGGGCACTTACCGCCACCAGGTCGGAACGGGCCCGGCCGGCAGTACGATCGCCCGCGCCGACGTCGCCCGCGCCATGCTGGATTTCGTGACGCTCCCGGAGACGGTCCGGCACGCCGTCGGCGTCAGCAACTGACGCCCGCCCTTCTCCGCGCTCATTCCTTCCTTCCCGACGCGGGCTCAGGTCCGGGTCCGGGCTCAGGTCCGGGTCCGGGTCCAAGCTCAGGTCCGGGCTCAGGTCCGTGCCGGGGAAAGGGATGAGAAGAGCGGAGAGGGACGGTGGCGGTCGGCACATCGGACGACAGGGACGTCGGAGGACCGGGCGGGCGTCGGCGGACGGAACGTCAGCCGGCACTCCGTACCGGTGAGGTGACACCGCCGGCGTCCACGCCCGTCGCGGAGACACCCTGGCCACCGGGCCGCAGTACCCGCTCGGCCAGCGCGCCGAAGATCAGCCCGAAGGCCGTCCACAGCAGCGCCTGTACGGCGACCGATGCCAGCCGGAATTCCCAGAGGAGAGCGGCCGGGAAGGTTTCCCGAACGGCATCGGAGTTGCCGGGCAGCACGAGACAGGCGACCGCCACGGCGACGACATATCCCGCGCCGGCGACGACGGACGCGTTCCAATTGCCCAGCTTCGGAGCGAGCCGTCTGCCCGCGATGACGGCGACGGCGGCCAGCAGCACGCTGAGCACGATCATCAGGAAGAACAGCGTGGTGCGCTTGCCGATGGTGTCCGGGTTGCCCACCGCGGGCGGGGTCGCCGGATACTTGAGGAACGGCACCAGATAGACCGTGGTGAAGGCCGCTCCCGCGATCAGCGCCGCGGTCGCCCTCGGTCCGAATCGGCCGATCCTGCCCAGACAGACGGAGAAGACCAGCGAGGCGATTCCGCCCAGGGCCACTCCGTACACCAGGACTCCGGTGGCCAGTCCGAACGTCGACTGGACCGGCCTGGTGACCAGTTCCTCCTCCTCTTCCTCGCCGTGCTCGTGCGTCGCTCCCGGTGCGTGCGCCGCCGCCGGTGCCGACTGGGTCTCCTCCAGCGCGATGGAGTCCCGTACGGAGGGCTCACCGGCCAGATATGCCAGCGCGAACGCGAAGAGCCCGGCCAGCACACCCGCGATCATGCCGCGGACCAGGAGGGTTCTGACGGTGGAGGCATGCATGTGCGTGATCTCCGTCAGCGTCAGTGGCAGGGGAAGCCGAGGAGATGACGGCCGTCGTGCACCCACTCGTGCACACCCTCACCCGAGAACACCGACGTCGCGCCCTGCTCGGCGCCGACGAAGTACAGCAGGACCAGCATCAGAGTGCCCACGAACACCGCCCACGGCAGAACAGCGCGCAGTGGAAGCGGGGTCACCGTGACGCTGACGGGCGAAACGGTCGGCGGGGCTATGGACTCAGCCATGGCGGAACCTCCTTGGGGAACTCGCGTCCCATTCGATGGAGCTCGAACGACGGCCGTCGGGTCTGACTGACCGGGCTCCACCGCGCTGTCACGCGGCCGACTCCCGGCATACAGTGGCGCGACCGTGCCGGACTCTCACCGGACTTCCGTCCCGCCGTCGTGATATCGACGTGAAGGTACCGCGAACCGGCAGACGGGCCAAGAGGACACCGATCAACGGCAGGCGTCGAAAGACCGTCGGAACCGGAACGAGGAGAGCCGTATGACGACCCGGGTGATGCTTGTCTCACCGGCCTTCAGCACGGCCCTGCGCGAGGCCCGATTCCCCGAGCGCGCCGACCAGGGCGCTGCGGACCCGACCCCGGCCCGGGGCGCGGACGCCGCTACCGGCACCGCTACCGGCACCGCCGACGTCACCACCGGCACGGGCACCCACACCGGCGCCCACACCGGCAGCGGCGCCGGCGCACGCGACACCGTCGACGCGTCCGGCACCGTCGACGCACTCGACCCCCTCGGGCTCCGGCAGGCCGAAGCCGTACGGGAGACCTTCCCCCGCACCGCCGCCCTCTACGTATCCCCCTCGCACCGCTGCCGCCGCACCGCCGAGATCCTGGGCCTGGACACCGCGCCGCTGTCCGACCTCGCCCCGTGCGCGATGGGCCGCTGGCAGGGCAGAACCCTCGATGAGGTCGTCGCCGAGGAACCGGAGTCGGTGGCCGCCTGGCTCTCCGATCCCGCGTCCGCGCCTCATGGCGGGGAATCCCTGCTGGCCCTCCACGCCCGCGTCGGTCACTGGCTGGACAGCCTCGGCTCCGATTCCGGCGAGGACTCGGGCGGACGTGTCATCGCCGTGGCGGAACCCGACATCATCCGCGCCGCCGCCGTCCACGCCCTCGGTGCCTCCCCCCGGTCGTTCTGGAGGATCGACGTACAGCCCCTGTCCGTCACCGAACTCAGCGGGCGCGACGGCCGCTGGAATCTGCTCGCCGGCCGTCCCCTGCGCACCGCCGCGCCCTGAGGATCCCCGTACACCCCGAACACCCCGACGAAGTCGGTCAGCGGCGCGGCGCCTTGGCCCGGTCCAGCGCGGCGACACCCACCGCCGCCAGTCCTATCTGGATTATCCACTCGACCCAGTCAGGACCGTCCGTATTGGCGACCCCGAAGGCCGCCGCCAGGGCCGTACCGATCAGGGCCGCGACGATACCGACCACGATCGTCCACAGCACACCGATGTGCTGGCGCCCGGGGACGACAAGCCGCCCCAGCACACCGATGACGATACCGATCACTATGGCCGTGAAAATGCCGGAGATCTCCATGTCCGCTCCTTCTCACCACACTCGCTGTTGATCGCGGTGTATGTCAGAACGTCTGCCCGCCGAATATGCGTTCAGTCCAGGAGTGCGATAGTTCGCCAGTTCGGTTTGAGGGTCACGGGTGGTGGAAGGGCGAACGCCCGCAGACGAGATACCGCACGAGGTATCGCGGGAGGCAGCGGGAGGTAGCGGGAGGTAGCGGGAGGTAGCGGGAGGTAGCGGGAGACGCCTCCGGAGGCACTACGCGCGGCTCCACCGCGGGTCGCGCCCCGTCGCGGCCAGCAGCACCTCGAACGGTCCGGCGTCCTCCGTCACCGCCACCGGCTCCCCGAACATCCCCATCTCCCGCGCCATCGGCGCCAGCGCCGCGAACTCCTCCCCCAGCATCTCGACGAGCGCCGGATCCGGGTCGTACGGCTGCCCCGTCGCCCGCGCCAGATCCCATCCGTGCACGGCCAGGTCGCCGACCACCATCGCACCCACCGTCCTGGCCGGCAGCCCCATGGCCCCCGAGGTGCCCTCCTCCGCCCCGGGCGCGTCCCAGACCGCGGCGAGCCGCGCGGTCTCCTCGGCGAACCGCTCGCGCCACTCCCCCGCCAGATGCTCGGGGGCGACACCGAAATCGGCGTCCTTCTTGGCCGCCAGCGCCTGAAAGTTGACGACGACCTGGAAGAGATGGTCGGCTAGGGCGTGTACGTCGTACTCGCCGCACGGAGTCGGTGCGGCGAGCTGGTCATCGGTGATGCCGCGGACGACGGTGACGGTACGGTCGGCCGCCACCTCCAACAGTTTGCTGATCTTGTCGCTCATGGCCCCGACCGTATGAACCGACCGCTCTCGGCGTCTTGAACAAACGCGACATAGGATCCGTCCATGGCCGGTCCACGGCGCGACACCCGGGGCATCGTCGACGCCCCGGAACTGTTCGCGCGGGTACGTTTCCGACGCCGCGAACCGGCGCCGGCCCTGCGGCCGTACCTGGAGCACTACTGGCTGATCGACTGGGATCTGCCCCAGCCGTACGTCTCCCATGTCGTGCCGCACCCCTCGGTGAACGTGGTCTTCCAGCGCTTCGGACACGGCCCCGACAGCCCGCCCTTCGCCGAGGTCACGGGCATCGGGCTGGAACTGTTCACCCAGCGGCTCGAAGGCCGGGGCCGGGTGTGCGGGGTGCAGTTCAGACCCGGTGGCTTCCGGCCGTTCGCGCCGCGGTGGCCCGTGTCGGAGTGGACCGGACGGCGGGTGCCCCTCGGCGAGGTCATGCCCACGACGGACGCGGACATCGAGACGGTGCTCGGCCCCGCCGAAGCCGAGGAGTCCGAGGAGTCCGAGGAGAAGACCGGAAAGGAAACCGAGGAGAAGTCCAAACAGGAGGCCAGGCAGGAGAACGCCAGGGTGGCCGCGCTCGACACGTATCTGCTGGGAGTCGGCCCGCGGCCGGACCCTGGGGCCGACCACGCCATGGCGCTGGCCGACCGGATCAGGACGGACCGTACGATCCGGCGCGTCGCCCAGCTCGCCGAGGCGGAAGGGGTCTCGACCCGCTCGTTGCAGAGGCTGTTCGCCACCTATGTGGGGGTGGGGCCGAAGTGGGTCATCCTGCGCTACCGGATCCATGAGGCGCTGGAACGCGCCGAGTCGGACGCGGGCGCGGTCAACGGCGAAGACTCCGAGGCCGACGCCGGCCCCCACGCCGGCTCCGGCTCCCTCGCCGGCCCCGGCTCCGGCTCGGCGTCGGCGCCCGCCTCCGGCCGACAGGTCGACTGGGCGGAGCTGGCCTCCGAACTCGGCTACAGCGATCAGGCACATCTCGTACGCGATTTCACGGCGACCGTCGGAGTGCCGCCGACGGCATACGGCCGCTCGGGCCTCTGAACCAGCCGCTCCCACACCCTCCCCTTCACGTTCCGCTACGGCGCCGACGGCCCATGCACCGTCCCCGGCCCATATGTCAGACCCCCGTCCTACAGTGCGTGACATGGAGCGTGACATGGAGATCAAAACACCGCGCGTACGGCTCGAACCGTGGTCGGAGACCGATCTCGGCCTTCTCCGCGCGGCGAACACGCCGGAAATGATGATCCACCTCGGCGGTCCCGAGACGGAGGAGCAGCTTGTCAAACGGCACAGACGGTACGTCGATCTGAGCGCGGACCGGACGGGCAAGGGCCGTATGTTCCGCGTCGTGCTGCTGCCGGACGGCGAGGCGGTCGGCACGATCGGGTTCTGGGAGAAGACCTGGCAGGGACAGGAGGTGTACGAGACGGGCTGGGGCGTCCTCAGCGCGTTCCAGGGGCGGGGCATCGCCGCCGCGGCGACCGCGGCCGTCGCGGAGAGGGCGCGCGCCGAGAAGAAACACCGCTATCTGCACGCCTTCCCTTCCGTCGCCAATCCGTCGTCGAACCGTCTGTGCCGCAGGGCGGGTTTCTCCCTCCGGGGCGAATGCGACTTCGAGTTCCCGCCGGGGAATGTGATGCGCTGCAACGACTGGCGGCTGGACCTCGACCCCGGCCTCGCGTCCGGTCCTGAGTCCGCCGAGGCCGAATGATTCCGCCCTGGCCCGCTGCCCTCCTCCAATGACATCCTGACGGCGTGAACGGACCGGAGATCCAGATCAGCTTCGCCTCTGAGCTGCGCCTCTTCGTGGCGGCCGAGCGGCGCCAGGGACGTACGGCCGTGGTCACCGACGGCAAGTCCACACTCGGCCACGCGGTCGAATCGCTCGGCGTCCCGCTCACCGAGGTCGGGCGGCTGCTCGTCGACGGCCGCGAAGTGCCCGTCGCGCACATCCCCGCCGCGGGCGAATCGATCGAGGTGCGGGCCGTGAGCCGGCCGCAACGCGTGCCGGGCGCGCCCCTGCGCTTCCTGCTGGATGTCCATCTCGGCACGCTCGCGCGGCGGCTGCGGCTCCTGGGCGTCGACACGGCGTACGAGAGCGAGGACCTCGGGGATCCGGCGCTGGCCACCTTCTCCGCCACGGAGCGCCGCGTGATGCTGTCCCGGGACCGCGGGCTGCTGCGGCGGCGCGAGATCTGGGCCGGGGCGTATATCTACAGCGACCGCCCGGACGACCAGCTCCGGGACGTACTGGAGCGCTTCGCGCCCGCCCTCGCGCCCTGGACACGCTGTACCGCCTGCAACGGCGACTTGGGCCCCGCCGACAAGGACTCCGTCCAGGAGCGGCTGGAACACGGCACACAGCGTTCGTACGACGTCTTCGCGCAGTGCCGGACGTGCGGCCGGGTGTACTGGCGGGGCGCGCACCACGCCCGGCTGGCGGCGATCGTGGAGGCGGCGGTACGGGAGTTCGGCAACGCGGCCGCGTAGCCACAGGGCGGGCCGGCAAGCACGGGACGTGCGGGGCGGCACGGACCGGACAGCCCTAGCGCAGGGCGCGTCCGCGCGGATCGCAGCGCCGGAGTTCAGAAGACGTACCGGTCGCCCGTGTCCGGGACCAGCACCCGGTGCCGATGGTTCTCGGGGTTGCGGTCGCTCGCGCCCCCGCTCCAGGCGGTGTCGATCCGGACGACCACCTCGTCCGGCCGCCCGACCGTCCTGAGGTCGACCGTGATCTCCGGGCCCCGTCCGAGCGCCCGGAGGTGACCCGTACGGCACAGCACCACCCGCTCGCCGCCCCAGAGACAGGCGGGCGGCAGTGACAGGTCGTGCAGCAAAGGGGCCGAGAAGTCCAGCCGCACGGTCGCGTCCGTCAGCCCGGACGGCCCGTGGTTCCCGGTCTGGATCCGAAGCGTCAACTCGCCGCCCCACAGCGACACATGCCCGTGGTGCGACAGATCGGCCTCCGGCTCGACAGCACCGGAGACCCGGGAAGCACCGGCACCAGGACCCGCCCCTGTCATGACCACCGTGGCCGCGGACACCACTACCAGCAGCGCGTTACGCACGACACCCATGAGGGGAACATACTGATCATCACATCGCAATAGCGATAAATCTCCAGCCCGGCGCGTCTCCGATCACCCACATGGCACGCTGTTCGCATGCTCGTTCTCCGCTCCGCCGCTCTCTTCCTGCTCGCCGCCGTCTTCGAGATCGGCGGCGCCTGGCTCGTCTGGCAGGGCGTGCGCGGGGACGGCACGGGAGGCGGCCGGGGGTGGATCTGGATCGGCGCCGGGGTCATCGCCCTGGGGGCGTACGGCTTCGTCGCCACGCTCCAGCCCGACGGTGAGTTCGGCCGCATCCTCGCCGCGTACGGCGGGGTCTTCGTCGCCGGTTCGATCGCCTGGGGCGTGGTCGCCGACGGCTACCGCCCGGACCGCTGGGACATCACGGGAGCGCTGGTGTGTCTGGCCGGTATGGCGCTGATCATGTACGCGCCCCGCGGCCACTGAACCGACCGGCGGCCTCACGGCCCCGCACACGGCTCACGCCCCCGGCCCCGCGCACGGCTACACCCCGGGCCCCGCGCACGGCTCACACCCCGGCCTCACGCCCTGCCTGCCCTCCACGGGCACAGTTCACCCAAGTCATTCAAGGTCCGCGCTCCGGCACGTCCGCACTCCGGCACGGTCCGCGCTCCGGACAGACAGCACGTCGGCCCGTACCCCTGCCTATCCTGGCCCCACATCGATCACACGCGCGAGGAGTACGTCATGACCGCCGCGGGGACCCCCATCGCCGTCATCACCGGAGCGAGCAGCGGCATCGGTGCCGCCACCGCGCGGCAGCTCGCCGCGGCCGGCTACCACGTCGTCGTCACCGCCCGCCGCAAGGACCGTATCGAGGCGCTCGCCGCGGAGATCACCACGGCGGGCCATCTCGCCACCGCTTACACCCTCGATGTCACCGACCGCGCGGCCGTCGACGCCTTCGCCGGCGAACTCGGCCGCTTCCCCTCCGTGAACGTCCTGGTCAACAACGCCGGCGGCGCGCTCGGCGCCGACCCGGTGGCCACCGGCGACCCGGCCGACTGGCGTCAGATGTACGAGACGAACGTCATCGGCACGCTCAATCTCACCCAGGCCCTGCTGCCGGCTCTCACGGCGAGCGGCGACGGTACGGTCGTCGTCCTCTCCTCCACCGCCGGTCACAGCACCTACGAGGGCGGCGGGGGCTATGTGGCCGCCAAACACGGCGCCCATGTCCTCGCCGAGACCCTCCGCCTGGAAATCGTCGGCACCCCGGTCCGGGTGATCGAGATCGCCCCCGGAATGGTCAGGACGGAGGAATTCGCCACCACCCGCTTCCGCGGCGACACCGAGAAGGCGGCGAAGGTCTACGCGGGTGTCGCGGAGCCCCTCACCGCCGACGACGTGGCCGACACGATCACCTGGGCGGTCACCCGCCCCAGCCACGTCAACATCGACCTCCTGGTGGTCCGCCCCCGCGCCCAGGCGTCCAACACCAAGGTCCACCGCGAACTCTGATCACTCACACGGGACCAGAGCGGAGCCGCGGTCCCCCTTCCGCTCCTCAGCCCCCAGCCTTTCCGCCCCTCAGCCCTTCAGCCCCTCAGCCCTTCACGCAGATGACCTGCTTCAGCTTCGCCACGACCCGCACCAGGTCCCGCTGCTGATCGATGACCTGCTCGATCGGTTTGTACGCGGCCGGGATCTCGTCCACCACACCCGCGTCCTTACGGCACTCCACACCCCGCGTCTGCTCCTCCAGGTCCCGCGTGGAGAAGCGGCGCTTGGCCGCGTTGCGGCTCATCCTCCGGCCCGCGCCGTGCGAGGCCGAGTTGAACGACGCCACGTTCCCCAGGCCCTTCACGATGTACGAACCGGTCCCCATCGAGCCCGGGATGATGCCGAAGTCCCCGCTGCCCGCACGGATCGCGCCCTTCCGCGTGACCAGCAGATCCATGCCCTCGTACCGCTCCTCCGCCACATAGTTGTGGTGGCAGGAGATGACCGGGTCGAAGGTCACCCCGGCCTTCTTGAACTCCTTGCGGACCACGTCCTGGAAGAGTCCCATCATGATCGCGCGGTTGTACTTCGCGTACTCCTGCGCCCAGAAAAGATCGTTCCGGTACGCCGCCATCTGCGGGGTGTCCGCGATGAAGACGGCCAGGTCCCTGTCGACCAGACCCTGGTTGTGCGGGAGCTTCTGGGCCTCGCCGATGTGATGGTCGGCCAGTTCCTTGCCGATGTTCCGCGATCCGGAGTGAAGCATCAGCCAGACCGAATCCGACTCATCAAGACAAAATTCCACAAAATGATTGCCCCCGCCGAGCGTTCCCATCTGCTTCGCGGCACGCTCCTCGCGGAATTTGACCGAATCCGCCACTCCGCCGAACCGCTCCCAGAAGTCGTCCCATCCCGCCGTCGGGAAACCGTGGAGCCTGCCCGGGTTCACCGGGGTGTCATGCAGGCCGCGGCCCACCGGGATCGCCTGTTCGATCTTGGAGCGGAGCCGGGAGAGGTCGCCCGGCAGATCGTTCGCCGTCAGGGATGTCTTCACCGCCGACATTCCGCAGCCGATGTCCACACCCACCGCCGCCGGGCAGACCGCGCCATGCATCGCGATCACCGAGCCGACCGTCGCGCCCTTGCCGTAGTGGACGTCCGGCATGACGGCGAGGCCCTTGATCCAGGGCAGGGTGGCAACATTGTGGAGCTGCCGCATCGCGCCCTCGTCGACCGCCGCGGGGTCCGCCCACATACGGATCGGGACCTTCGCGCCAGGTATCTCTACATACGACATAACCCCTCGATTCCCCCGAAAGTCTGAATAACGCAAAAACCGGAACCAGGGCCGTCAAAGGAGACAGCCGACCAGCGTCGACGGCGGTGCGTGCGATAGACATTGTGTCCATCGACCGTCATCCGGCGGCAAGCAGTTTTCGCGCGGCACCCCCGCGCGGAACCCGTACAGAAGGGAGCCCGGGACCGTGCAGCCCAAGGCGCGACACGCGTACCTACCCGGCCTGGCGGCGCTCCTCGTGGCGGTCGTCGCGGGTTGCTCCGGCGGCGGCGCGGACGGCGGCTCGGCCGCCGACCCCAAGGCGGGCAGCCCCACCACCGCCACCGCGGCCGCCCCCGGCAAGTACCGCACGCTCCGCGAGCCCTGCGGCGCCGTACCGCTCACCATGCTCAAGGATCTGCTCCCCGGCGCGGCCTCGCTCCCCGAGGACCAGCAGACGAAGGTGTACGGGGGCACGGCCGCCGTGACGTACGACACGGACCGCCGCGTCGGATGCAACTGGAAGGCCGACGGCACGGACGCCTCCCACCAGCTCGTGATCGATCTGGAACGCGTGGTGTCGTACGACCCGGCCGTGAGCGACGACGACCGCGCGCAGGAGGTCTACACGAGGAAGGAGACCTCCGCCGCCCTGCCGTCACCGAGCGGCTCGAACACCGGAAACCCGTCCGGTACGTCCGGTACGCCCGGCGGCTCGCCTCCCGCCACCGGACCGGCTACCGATCCCAAGGCCGACGGCGATCCCGACAACGGTACGAATCCGAACACGACGACCCAGACCGGCGCCTCCTCTCCGGCCGCTCCCTCCGGCGGCGCCTCGGGGTCGCCCGATACTCCCGTCACTCCCGGATCGCCTTCCGAGACCCCGCCCGCCGAGGGCCTGGAGCCCCGCCTCCTGGACGGCCTCGGCGACGCCGCGTTCCTGAACGACGTCCTCGCGCGCTCCGGCTCGGCCGCCCAGCACCGGACGGTGAGCGTGGTGTTCCGCACATCCAATGTGATCGTGACCGTCCGGTACACCGAGCAGCCCGCGCTCACCGCCGCGGTGCCCGACAGCGCGGAACTGCAGGACAAGGCCCGAGCGCTGGCCAAGAGGCTCGCCGAGGAGCTCGACGAGTAGCGGCCCCCGTCCGCGCCTCGGACCGCTCCTCGGCCGGGCACGGACTCCGGATCCAGGACCCGCGGCCCCGGCTCGCCGGTTACCGTGGCCGATCGGACCGTACGACGAATGACCGTGCGCCGAATGACCGGACGAATGACCGACTGAAGGAACCATGCACCGATCAGCCTCGCGACTCACCCGCATACTCGCCTGCGCAGCCGTTCCGGTGATGCTCGTCGTCGCCGGCTGCTCCTCCGACTCCGGCGACAAGAGCGACGCCGACGGCTCCGCCACGAGCCCGACCGCCCAGCCGTCCGCGACCGTCGCCCCCGCCAAGTTCACCGGGCTGCCCGACGCCTGCGCGACGATCGGCCGCAAGACGATCGACTCGCTCGTGCCGAAAGCCAAGGTCAAGGGCGGTACGGCCGGCAAGTCCAGCGATATCGCCGCGCGTGCGAGCTGCTCCTGGAACGGTCTGGACGACAACGGCGTCAAGGGCTCGCAGTACCGCTGGCTCGATGTCTCCCTCACCCGGTACGACTCCGACGTGACACTCGGCAGCGGCGCCAAGCGTGCCACCGAGTACTACACGAAGGAGGTCGCCGGGGTCCAGGCAACGGAGGGCGCCAAGGAGCTCAAGGCGACCCCGTCGACCGGTATCGGCAGTGAGGCGACGACCGTCACGTACTCGCTCAAGAAGACCGACGAGGACTTCTCGTACGCCACGGTCGTGGCCCGTACGGAGAACGTCGTCCTGACCCTGACCTACAACGGCGCGGGGTACGCGGGCGCGAAGTCGCCCAGTGTCGCCGATATGTCGAAGGACGCGGTGAAAACGGCGAAGGAAGTGGTGGCCGCGGTGTCCGCCGGGTCCGGGCAGACACCCGCCACGGGGGAGTCCGCCGCCCAGGAGACCGCCAAGGCCAGGTAGGCACGCGGCGCCGTACGGGGGCGGGGCACGGGGGCGGGGTTACGCGGTACGGGGGGCCGCCCACGAGGGGACCTGTGCGGTCTCCTGGACGGCGCCTGCGCGGTCCCGCCTGTCCCGGTCGCGCGGTCTCGCGGTCCCGCCTGTCCCTGCCTCGCGGTCGCGAAACGAACCCCGGAGTTCCGGAACAGCTCCCCCACGCAGGGCGCTTTGTCCCCTTTTCCACGTAACAAGGCCCTCTTCAGCGGGCCCCGCTACGCTACCCGCGCCACGTCATGCGTACACATGTGCCAGGCTGTGCCCGCCGGATGTCGGGCCGTCGGGTACCGGTTGTCGAGTACCTGACCGGCTGTCCGACGTCGAACACGGCGTCACCAGGCGCCGCACGGCGTCATAAGGAGTCGAATACGGGAGGGGATCGCGGGTGGCCGCGATGCAGCTCACACGCACGCACCGGATACTCATCGGGGTCGTGGTCTTCGGAGCGGTCATCATCGCCGCGATCGGCTTCGCGGGGTCCTACGCCGCTGTACGCGAACTCGCGGAGGAGAAGGGCTTCGGGCAGTTCTCACTGGTCTTCCCGATCGGTATCGACGCGGGCATCTGCGTCCTGCTCGCGCTCGACCTCCTGCTGACCTGGATCCGTATCCCCTTCCCGCTGCTGCGCCAGTCGGCGTGGGTCCTGACCACCGCCACCATCGCCTTCAACGGCGCGGCGGCCTGGCCGGACCCGCTCGGCGTCGGTATGCACGCGGTGATCCCCCTCCTCTTCATCGTCTCCGTCGAGGCCGCACGGCACGCGGTCGGCCGGATCGCGGACATCACCGCCGACAAGCACATGGAGGGCGTACGGCTCACACGCTGGCTGCTCTCGCCCGGCCCCACGTTCATGCTGTGGCGCAGGATGAAGCTGTGGGAGCTGCGGTCGTACGAACAGGTCATCAAGCTCGAACAGGACCGGCTCATCTACCAGTCGCGCCTCCAGGCGAGGTTCGGCCGCAACTGGCGCCGCAAGGCCCCCATCGAGGCGCTGATGCCGCTTCGGCTCGCCAAGTACGGCGTACCGCTCGCGGACACCGCGCCCTCGGGGCTGGCCGCCGCCGGTATCGAACCGGTACTGCTGCCGCCCGCGCCCCCGATGGCCGAACTCCCGCAGGGCCGGACCGAGATACCCGCCGACGCGCAGGCCCAGGCCCAGCCTCAGCCCCAGCCCCAGCCCCCAGCTCAGGCCCAAGCCCAGGCGCCGGCACCCATACCCGGGCCGCAGCAGGTCCAGTCGCAGCAGAACGGGCAGGGCCGGCAGCCGCAGCCCCCGTCACAGCAGCAGCCCCAGCCACCACACCAGCAGCAACAGCAACAGCAACAGCAACAGCAACAGCAACAGCAACAGCAACAGCAACAACAGCCCGATGCTGAGGCCCAGTTCCCGCCCCAGCTCCCGAACCAGGTCGGCAACACCACCCACGCCAGCCCCTGGTTCGCCGCGCCGCAGGTCCCGGAGGGCGCGTACGAGGGCGCCTACAACCCCACCTACGTCGAGGGCCTCGAACCGACACCGGTGATGATCCCGTCCGGACCGGGCCGCAGCCGCCCGCTCGGCGGGGTGCCCGTACAGCGTGCGCAGGAACAGCCCCAGCAGCAGGCCGAGTCGGCCGGCACCGACACTCCTGGCGCCGACCAGGAGCCGTCGGAAGAGCTGCCCACCCCCAGCCTGCCCGACGACGTCTCCCGCGAAGAGGCGTACTACGGAGCCTTCCGGAAGTACATCAGCGAGAACGGCGGCTTCCCCAACGCCCGCCAGTTCGGCCTCTACCTCGTGGACCTCTACAGCATCACGGGACGCAACGGCGGCCCGCTGACCGAGAGCGCTCTGCGGCCCTATCTGCGCGACTTCCCCTTCCGCTACCAGGCGGAGCTGGACTCCGAGCACATCGCGTAGCCGGAAGAGCACGTCGCGGCGAAACGGCAGAGCCCGGAGCCAAAGGCTCCGGGCTCTGGACTCCGGGCTCAGGACTCCTAGCTCAGGACTCCGAGCTCAGGACCCCGGGGCCAAGAGCGGCTCCGGGGCCAAGGGCTCAGGCTCCCAGCAGCTTCCGTACCCGGTCCGCCCCCACCGCCAGCAGCAGCGTGGGCAGCCGCGGCCCCGTGTCCCGGCCCACCAGCAGCCGGTACAGCAGCGCGAAGAACGACCGCTGCGCGACCTTCAGCTCCGCCGTCGGCTTGGCGTCGGGCGCCAGGCCCGCCAGCACCTTCGGCACTCCGTAGACGAGCGTGGTCAGCCCGTCCAGCGACCAGTGGTCGTCCAGGCCCTCCAGCAGCAGCCGCAGCGACTCCCGCGCCTGCTCGTCCAGCGAGTCCAGCAGCTCGTGGTCCGGCTCGGAGCGCACGATCGTCCGCGCCTCGGCCG
This sequence comes from Streptomyces sp. NPDC055025, assembly GCF_053608565.1. Taxonomy (NCBI): domain Bacteria; kingdom Bacillati; phylum Actinomycetota; class Actinomycetes; order Kitasatosporales; family Streptomycetaceae; genus Streptomyces; species Streptomyces sp. NPDC055025. The sequence goes on along the minus strand of NZ_JBSGVS010000040.1, from coordinate 25,372 downwards.
GCACCTGGCTGGTGATCCAGTTCTCGGCGCGGTCGAGCCGGGGGCGCACCTCCTCCAGCGAGGTCAGCGGACGGGCCGGGTCGAGCTCGCTCAGGATCCGCAGGGTCTGCTCCTCGGCACCGGCCGTGATGTCCACGACCGAGGCAAGCGTGCGGTACGGCAGCGGGCGCGGCGTACTCGGCAGCGGGCCGGCGGCCGTACCCGTGGCACGCGCGTACGCCGCCGCGTCGGCCGGCAGTACGGAACCGTCCGCGACCTTGCGCTCCAGCGCGTCCCATTCGTCGTACAGCCGCTGGATCTCCTGGTCGAAGGCGATCTTGAACGACTGGTTGGGCCTGCGCCGCGCGTAGAGCCAGCGCAGCAGCGGCGCCTCCATGATCTTCAGCGCGTCGGCCGGGGTCGGCACCCCGCCCTTGCTGGACGACATCTTCGCCATCCCGGAGATCCCGACGAAGGCGTACATCGGGCCGATCGGCTGCACCCCGTCGAAGATCTCGCGCACGATCTGCCCGCCGACGACGAACGAGGACCCCGGCGAGGAGTGGTCGACGCCGGACGGCTCGAAGATCACGCCCTCGTAGGCCCAGCGCATCGGCCAGTCGACCTTCCAGACCAGCTTGCCGCGGTCGAACTCGCTCAGCCGCACGGTCTCGGAGAAGCCGCACTCCGCGCAGGTGTACGCCAGCTCCGTCGTCTCGTCGTCGTACGAGGTGACGGTGGTCAGGTCCTTGCCGCAGCCGCCGCAGTACGGCTTGTACGGGAAGTAGCCCGCGGAGCCGCCGCTGCCGTCGTCCTCGGCCGCCGCGCCCGAGCCCTCGGCGGCCTCCAGCTCCGCCTCCTCAGGCTTCTTCTGCCCCTGCTTCTGCCCCTGCTGCTGTCCCGGCGTCTGGCCCGGCGCCTGCCCCTGCTTCTGGCCCTGGGGGAGCTGCGAGGGCTTGTCCTTCGTCCGGTAGCGGTCGAGGATCGCGTCGATGTCCGCGCGATGCCTCATCGCGTGCAGGATCTGCGCGCGGTACGCCCCCGAGGTGTACTGCTCGGTCTGGCTGATGCCGTCGTACTCGACGCCCAGCTCGGCCAGCGCCTCGGTCATCGCCGCCTTGAAGTGCTCGGCCCAGTTCGGGTACGCCGACCCCGCGGGTGCGGGCACGGACGTCAGCGGCCTGCCGATGTGCTCGGCCCAGGACGGGTCCGTACCGGGAACACCGGCCGGGACCTTGCGATAGCGGTCGTAGTCGTCCCAGGAGATCAGATGCCTGACCTCGTGGCCCCGCCTGCGGATCTCGTCCGCGACCAGGTGGGGGGTCATGACCTCCCGGAGATTCCCCAGATGGATGGGGCCGGAGGGGGAGAGTCCGGACGCGACGACGACCGGTTTGCCAGGCGCACGTCGCTCCGACTCGGCGATGACATCGTCCGCGAAACGGGAGACCCAGTCGATCTCGGTGCTCTGAGCCACGATCGGCACGTCCTTCTTCTTTCTCGTACGCTCAAACATTCCGGCGGCTGCCATTCTCCCAGGTCCCCCCAGGAGAGCGAAAACGGCTTGTAGCCCCATGGGATACTGGGCAGGACTTCCCTCCGCACCCGACAGGAACGGCACCAGCCCATGGCCTCGGTCTCTTCCCTCGCTTCGACCGTCGATCAGCGCATCGCGGACGCCCTCTCGGCAGCCCTGCCGGAGGCCGGTCCCGCGAGCCCGCTGCTGCGCCGAAGCGACCGGGCCGATTTCCAGGCCAACGGTCTGCTGGCGCTCGCCAAGCGGCTCAAGGGCAATCCGCGCGAGCTGGCGACGCGGGTCGTCTCCGCGCTGACCGCCGAGGGGACCGCCCCTGACGTGATCAAGGAGGCCGAGGTCTCAGGACCCGGCTTCCTCAACATCACGGTCACGGACCGGGCGATCATCGAGACCCTCGCGGCCCGCGCGGCGGACAGTCGGCTCGGTGTGCCGTACGCGGAGCGGCCCGGCACGACCGTGATCGACTACGCGCAGCCGAATGTGGCCAAGGAGATGCACGTCGGCCATCTGCGCTCGGCCGTGATCGGCGCGGCGATGGTCGAGATCCTGGAGTTCACCGGCGAGAAGGTGATCAGGCGCCACCACATCGGCGACTGGGGCACCCAGTTCGGCATGCTCATCCAGTATCTGATCGAGCACCCGCACGAGCTGGACCACAAGGACGGCACGAGCGGTACGGACGGCACGAGCGGTACGAGCAGCCCGGACGGCCCGGGGACGGCCGCCGCCATCGACGGCGAGACCGCGATGTCGAATCTGAACCGGCTCTACAAGGCCTCACGTGTCCTCTTCGACTCCGACGAGGAGTTCAAGGCCCGTTCACGCGACCGGGTGGTGGCCCTCCAGGCGGGTGACGAGGAGACGCGGACCTTCTGGCAGCGCTTCGTGGACGAGTCGAAGATCTACTTCTACTCGGTCTTCGACAAGCTGGACATGGAGATCCACGACGCCGACGTGGTGGGCGAGTCCGGCTACAACGACATGCTGGAGGAGACCTGCCGCATCCTGGAGGAGACGGGCGTCGCCGTCCGCTCCGAGGGCGCGCTCTGCGTCTTCTTCGAGGATGTGAAGGGGCCCGACGGCAATCAGGTCCCGCTGATCGTCAAGAAGTCCAACGGCGGTTACGGCTACGCGGCCACGGACCTCTCCGCGATCCGCGACCGGGTGCGGAGCCTGGACGCGACGGCATTGCTGTATGTCGTGGACGTACGGCAGTCGCTGCACTTCAAGATGGTCTTCGAGACCGCTCGGCGGGCCGGCTGGCTGAACGACGAGGTGCGCGCCGTCCAGCTCGCGTTCGGCACGGTGCTCGGCAAGGACGGCAAGCCGTTCAAGACCCGTGAGGGCGAGACCGTACGGCTGGAGGACCTGCTCGACGAGGCGGTCGAGCGGGCGACGGCGGTCGTACGGGAGAAGGCCGAGAAGGCCGGACTCAGCGAGCGGGAGATCACCGAGAACGGCTGGTACGTCGGTATCGGCGCGGTGAAGTACGCGGACCTGTCGACGTCGGCGGTACGGGACTACAAGTTCGACCTGGACCAGATGGTCTCGCTGAACGGCGACACGTCGGTCTACCTCCAGTACGCGTACGCCCGTATCAAGTCGATCCTCCGCAAGGCGGGCGACACCGAGCCCGCCGCCCGTCCGGAGCTGGCACTGGCCCCGGCGGAGCGGGCGCTGGGGCTGCATGTGGACGAGTTCGGTGAGGTCCTGTCCGAGGTCGCGTCCTCGTACGAGCCGCACAAGCTGGCCGCGTATCTCTACCAGCTCGCGTCGCACTTCACCACGTTCTACGACCAGTGCCCGGTCCTGAAGGCGGACACCCCGGCCCAGGTCGAGAACCGTCTGTTCCTGTGCGACCTGACGGCCCGCACGCTCCAGCAGGGGCTCGCCCTGCTCGGCATCCGGGCCCCCGAGCGCCTCTAGGGCCTCTCGTTTGGATCTTGCTGGGCTCGCGTGCCCTGGCACCGCGCCTCGCCGCGTTGTCGTCGGTCGCCTACGCTCCGCGTGGGCTCCCTCCTCCGCCTTGCGATCCACGGCACCAGACCCCGCTCCCTCATCCAGCCAGATCCAAACGAAAGACCCTAGGCCCTGTTTCCGGCAACGGGCCGACCGCCGCCAGGCAGTCGGCCCGTTGCCCGTTCCCAGCTCGGTCCGTTGCTGGCTCGGCCTGTCGGGGTCTCAGGCCGTTGCCAGGCTCAACCCCTTGGGGCTCAGCCTGTGGCGGCCGTCAGCCACTCCGTACCGCCCGGCGGATATTCGTACGAGGGGCGTCCCGTCGCTCCGCTCGTGCGGAACGGCCTGCCGCGGTCGTCCACCCGGAGCGTGCCGTGCCGTTCGCCGCTGGACCACTCCAGCTCCAGGTACCAGCTCACATCACGCGCGCTCGAACGGGCCGAGACGTACAGCACCTCGGGGTCCGACTCGCTGACCTTGTACGGGAAGTCCCGCTGCCCGGCCCTCGGTACGGAACTGGGCCTGCCCGCGTCCAGGTCTACGTCGAAGGACTTCGTGGAGACACCGCCCCCGCAGCCGACCCCCATGATGTAGTCGGTCCAGGCGAGCGGGGCGCCGCTCTTCACGACACGTACGTGCAGCGCCTGGAGCACGACCGTCTCGCTGCCGGTGCCCTGCACGGTGAGTTCGATGTACTGGCCCCCGCTCGCGACCCCGCCGAGCGCGTTGACCCAGCCGGGCGCGTCCTGCTCGGTGGGCGGCGGAGGGACCTCTGTCGGCGGGCGGTCGATGAGGTAGTGCTGACTGCACGGGTCCTCGAAGGCGTACGGGCGCGTGGACACCGTCACCGGCACCGCACTGCCCGCCGTGTCCCGATCGGAACCGGAGCCGGGGCCGGAGCCGGCCACGGGCGTCCGGCCGGAGCTGGGGGAGGACGACGGACCCGCGCCGCCCGAGCGGGAGACGGAGGCGGTGGGCGAAAGCGACGCGGACGGCGACTCCGACTCGGGTGAGGCCGAGTGCGGACCACTGCCCGCGCCCGCCGGCTTGCCGGGATCGTCCGTCGCACCGGCGGTGACGGAATCGTCCCCCGACGCCAGTCCGGCCCGGCTTCCGAGGACCACGGCGGGAACGACGACCGCGACGACCGCGACGGCGGCGAGAACGAGCCAGAGGCGTTTGGCCCGCGGCCCGGTACGCGTGCCTCCTGGCATGTCGATGACGGACGCGTCCCCGGCGAGTTCGGACCCGACGACCTCGGACTCAGCCGCGGGGACAGCGGGGGCCGCAGGGGCCGCGGCGGAAGCCGACGCCGGATCAGCGGCGGCAGGGGCCGCGGCAGAGGCTCCGGGAGCCGCCGCGGCAGGAGCAGAAGCGGGAGCAGGGGCAGGGGCAGGGGCAGGGGCAGGGGCAACGGCGGGAGCAGCCGTCGCCGCCGACCGCCCCCGCCGCCTGGCCTCGTCCGCCAGAATCCATCGCCGGTGCAGTTCGACGACTTCCTCGGCCCTTGCCCCGCACAGCCTCGCGAGCCGCTCGACGGAGGCGTATTCGGCGGGCACGGCATCGCCGTTGCAGTAGCGGTGCAGCGTGGACGTGCTCACATGGAGCTTCCCCGCGAGGACTCCGTAGCTCTGCCCCGAGCGGTCCTTCAGCTTCCTGAGCAGTTCCGCGAAAGCCTCGGCCTCGGTCGTCGCCACAGACTGTTCCCCCTCGATCTCCCGGTCGGTCCACCCCAGGAACACGTTCCAGAGACAGTTCGTTTCACCAGGTCAAAGTTTATGGCAGACGTTCCGGCACCCCCCATGGCCGGTACCCCCCGGCCTTGCCCCGCACCTCCGGGTACTCCACCTCGTCCGGCAGTCGGTGGCCGAGGGCGGTCAGCCGCGACGCGACGTCCGCCGGGCTTCTCCCCGTCAGACTCGCGGCGCGCAGGACGTGTTCGAGGTGGACGTCGTCCAGGAACGAGCGGTCCACGGTCTCCAGCAGCCGGATGTCCTCCACGTCCGCGACCGCGGGCACCTTCGCGTCTGCGTGCGGCCGGTGTCCCAGCGTGGCCAGCCTCTCGGTGATCTCCGCCGGGGTCCGTCCCGTCGCGAGGGACGCGCGCAGTATGTGCCCCAACCGCACCCCGACGGCGCCGTTCACCGGCAACCACGGCGCACGGCCGTCGAGTTCCTGGCTGAGGAGAAGGAGGTCGTCCTTCTCCGGGGTGTCGGGCAGGGGCGCGTCCGTCCGGCAGCCCAGTTCCGCCAGCCGGGCGACGACGTCGGCCTGCGGCCGGCCCGTCTCCCGTGCGACATCGAGGACGTGCCCGCTCGGCACGGAGGAGTACCGGGACGGCCAGGGCCTGTGGCCGGTCCCGTATCGGAGGATCCGCTCGTCCCCGGGTTCAGGGGTGTAGGGCAGCCGGAAGCCGAGCCCGATCAGACGGAGGGCGGCGTCGTGCGGGCTGCACCCGACCACCGCCGCCGCGCTGAGCACATGGTGTGCGGGCACCTCCTCGCCCCAGTCCAGCCACCCCCCGTCGCCCCTGCCGTCCGTACGGATCAGCGCGAGGTCCCGGGTTTCCGGGGATTCGGGCAGCGGCCGGCCGGCCGGGACCGCGTAGCCGAAGGCGCTCAGCCGACGGGCGGCGTCGGCGGGGCTCCGGCCCGCCCGCCCCGCCGCCGCGAGTATGTGCCGCAGCGACACGGGCTTGCCGAGTTCGAGCCACGACAGGTTGTACCCCTCCGCCTTGATCAGCAGAGCGTCGTCCGGGTCGGCCGTGAGAGGCAGCGGAGTGCCGGGAAGCTCGAAGTCGGCGTACCCCAGCGCGGTCAGCCTCGACACGATGTCGGCGGGAGGGCGCCCCAGCGTGCCGGCGGCGTACAGAACATGTCCGAACGGCACCCGCCGGTCGGGCTTCACCCGGGAGACCTCACGGCCCACGCTCAGGCGGGTGATCCGGAGGTCCTCCGGATCCTGGGACTCAGGACTGTCCGACATCGTGGACCTTTCGGAACGGGCGCGGGTACGGGTACGGAGGGCGATTACGGCGAGGTTCGGGCGCGGCGGTCATTCGGCCACCGCGATATACCGGCCGCCGGTGCCGGACTCCTCGTCGTCGTTCTCCCACCTGTCGTTCTCCGCGTCCTTCCTCCCGTACAGGTTCACCCGGACCCCCGCGGGCTCCAGCGCCGTCCATATCCGCAGCATCATGTCGTGGCTGAGGAAGTGGTGCGAGAGATCGAGTTCCTTGAGGTGGGTGAGCGGCTGCCCGTGCAGCAGCGCCTCCGCGCCCTCGTCGGAGAGCGTGCCCATGGACAGGCTCAACGAGGTGAGCCGCGGCACGACCGGGGCGGAGGCCACCGCGGCGGCCAGCTCGTCCTGGATGGGGCTGTTCTGCAGGCCCAGGTGGCGCAGAGCGGGCTTGCCCTCACCCGCGAGGAGCGGGGCGAGCTGCTCGACGGTGGTGCCGCCGCCGTAGTCGTCCTCGCCCAGCCACAGCTCCAGCCGCTCCAGCGAGGGCAGATCGGCCGCGGCGATATGCGCCGCCGCCCCGGGAGGCAGCCCACCGGACTCGACACGCAGCGCCCGCAGTCCCGCGTGACCGGTCACGGGGAAGTCCAGCCCCTCCCCGCCACGGACGACGAGCTCCCGCAGCCCGGGAAACGCGTCCAGGAGCGGCGCGAGATCGGACTGGTAGATCGTGGAGATCATCGCCTCGTCGTCCTCCAGGTCACTGAGGAAGAGCGCTTCGAGCCCGGTCAGCCGGGAGCTCAGATCGATGAGCACCTCGTTGGACAGGTAGTGCGCGCCATGGGCGAAGACCAGCGCCCGCACCTTCCCCAGCTCCACCGTGCTGGTGAAACGGTCCCAGTAAGCCTCGTAGTCCTCGTCGTTCACATACGGCCCGACGTAAAGACGCCAGGCGACGGAGGCGGCATCGGGCAGAGCCGTGGCGGGTGTGTACGGCGGAACGGTCAGTACGGGTAATCCGTGGAAACGCTCGACGTGTTGCACGTAGGACAAGGGGCGCTCCCGAGGTTCTGGGGTCCGGCATCGGTGCGCCCTGTTCTACCAGCAGGCTCCGACATCAGAGTTTCCCCGCGACCTCCGTCGCCCAGTACGTCAGGATCATGTTCGCGCCCGCGCGCCTGACCCCCGTCAGGGTCTCCAGGATCGCCGCGTCACGATCGATCCAGCCCTTCTCCGCCGCCGCCTCGACCATCGCGTACTCACCGGAGATCTGGTACGCCGCCACCGGCACGTCCACCTCGGAGGCGATACGCGCCACGACGTCCAGATACGGCAGGGCGGGCTTGACCATCACCATGTCGGCGCCCTCTTCGAGGTCGAGCGCCAGCTCGCGCAGGGACTCGCGGACATTGGCCGGGTCCTGCTGATAGGTCTTGCGGTCACCCTTGAGCGAGGAGCCCACGGCCTCACGGAAGGGACCGTAGAACGCGGAGGAGTACTTCGCCGTGTACGCGAGGATCGACACGTCCTCCTTGCCGATCGTGTCCAGGGCCTCGCGGACCACACCGATCTGGCCGTCCATCATGCCGCTGGGGCCGACCACATGGACGCCCGCGTCCGCCTGGACCTGCGCCATCTCGGCATACCGTTCGAGGGTCGCGTCGTTGTCGACACGGCCCTCCACGTCCAGCACACCGCAGTGGCCGTGGTCGGTGTACTCGTCCAGGCACAGGTCGGACATGACGATCAGCTCGTCGCCGGTCTCCGCCCTCACCGCGCGGATCGCTTCCTGGAGGATGCCCTCGGGGTCCGTGCCCGCCGTGCCCGCCGCGTCCTTCTTGGCGTCCTCGGGGACACCGAAGAGCATGATCCCGGAGACGCCCGCCGAGGCCGCCTCCACCGCCGCCTCGCGCAGGGTGTCCAGCGTGTGCTGGACGACACCGGGCATCGCGGTGATGGGGACGGGGCGGGCGATCCCCTCCCGTACGAAGGCGGGGAGGATGAGATCCGCCGGGTGCAGCCGGGTCTCCGCGACCATCCGCCGCATCACCGGGTTCACCCGCAGCCGCCGGGGCCGCGAGCCGGGGAAGGATCCGTACACAGTCATCGTCTGCCGCCTCTTGTGCCTCTCGGGTGATCCGCTTCGTCGGGGCCGGGCCGGAACCCGGCGCCGGGTCGGCACCCGGCCGGCCGTCGGACCACCTTCGACCATAGCTCCGGGTGCCCCACCGCCTTACCGACACCACGACCGGAAACAGCGGTGGGGGGTCCGGCCGTCGAAACGGCCGGACCCCCCAACTGGCTCGTACCGCCCTCAGGTCGTCGTACGCCGCCTGCGGCTCCCCGGCCTGCGCTCGCTCGGCCTGGTGACCGTCTCACCGGCCTCCCGCGCCGACTCGCGGCGCTGCATGCCGAACGCGGCGAGCGCCTCGGCCAGCTTGTGCACCGACGGCTCCGGGGCGAGGACGTCGACCCGCAGACCGTGCTCCTCGGCGGTCTTCGCCGTCGCGGGGCCGATACACGCGATCACCGTCACATTGTGCGGCTTGCCCGCGATACCGACGAGGTTCCGTACGGTCGAGGACGAGGTGAAGAGCACGGCGTCGAAGCCGCCGCCCTTGATGGCCTCGCGGGTGTCGGCCGGCGGCGGCGAGGCGCGCACGGTGCGGTACGCCGTGACGTCGTCGACCTCCCAGCCCAGCTCGATGAGCCCGGCCACCAGCGTCTCGGTGGCGATATCGGCCCGCGGCAGGAACACCCGGTCGATCGGGTCGAACACCGGGTCGTACGGCGGCCAGTCCTCCAGCAGCCCGGCGGCGGACTGCTCGCCCGAGGGCACCAGGTCGGGCTTCACACCGAAGTCGACCAGCGCCGCGGCGGTCTGCTCGCCCACCGCCGCCACCTTGATCCCGGCGAACGCGCGCGCGTCGAGCCCGTACTCCTCGAACTTCTCCCGCACCGCCTTCACCGCGTTGACCGAGGTGAAGGCGATCCACTCGTAGCGGCCGGTGACCAGGCCCTTGACCGCCCGCTCCATCTGCTGAGGCGTGCGCGGCGGCTCGACCGCGATGGTCGGCACCTCGTGCGGGACCGCGCCGTACGACCTGAGCTGGTCGGAGAGCGACGCGGCCTGCTCCTTCGTGCGCGGCACGAGCACCTTCCAGCCGAACAGCGGCTTGGACTCGAACCACGCGAGCTGGTCGCGCTGCGCGGCGGCACTGCGCTCACCGACCACGGCTATGACGGGCTGGTGTCCCTCCGGGGACGGCAGCACCTTGGCCTGCTTGAGGGTCTGCGCGATGGTGCCGAGGGTGGCGGTCCAGGTGCGCTGGCGCGTGGTCGTACCGGCGACGGTGACGGTCATCGGGGTGTCGGGCTTGCGGCCCGCCGCGATCAGCTCACCCGCGGCGCCCGCGACCGACTCCAGGGTGGCGGAGACGACGACCGTGCCGTCGCTCGCGCCGACCTCGGTCCAGCAGCGGTCGCTGGCGGTCCTGGCGTCCACGAGCCGTACGTCCGTGCCCTGCGCGTCGCGCAGCGGCACCCCGGCGTACGCCGGTACACCGACCGCGGCGGCGATACCGGGCACGACCTCGAAGGGAATGCCGGCGGAGGCGCAGGCGAGCATCTCCGTGCCCGCGTCGCCGTCGAGCCCGGGGTCCCCGGTGACCGCACGGACGACCCGCTTTCCGCCCCGCGCGGCCTCCATGACAAGATTGGCCGCATCCCGGATCGGGGGAATTCCGGCGGCTGTTGACGCATCGTCGACGACCGTCAGTGCAGGGGTGCTCACTCCCGCCCTGGCATGGCTGCGTACCATTTCGAGCACATCAGGCTCGGCGATCAGTACATCCGCTCCCGAGAGCGCCTCCACGGCGCGGAGTGTCAGCAGACCCGGATCTCCGGGTCCCGCACCGAGGAAGGTGACGTGCCCCGATGCGGAGTAGGCCGAAAGGTCAGAGGTGGTGGGGCTCAATGTGCTCGCTCCCCCATAAGACCGGCCGCACCCTTGGCGAGCATCTCGGACGCGAGCTCGCGCCCGAGCGCGATGGCGTCGCCGAGCGACGTGGGTACGGGACCGGTGATGGACAACTGCACCAGCGTCGAGCCGTCGGTCGTGCCGACGACGCCGCGCAGGCGCATTTCGTTGACAACCTGTCCGTCGGCCAGCAGGTCGGCCAGCGCACCCACGGGTGCGCTACAGCCGGCCTCCAGGGCGGCGAGCAGGGATCGCTCGGCGGTCACGGCGGCCCGGGTGTGCGGGTCGTCGAGTCCGGAGAGCAGGGCGGCGAGGTCCACGTTGACCGCGGCGCACTCGACGGCGAGGGCCCCCTGGCCGGGGGCGGGCAGGACGGTGTCGACCGGAAGGAAGTCGGTCACCTCGTCGATCCTGCCGATCCGCTGGAGTCCGGCGGCGGCGAGCACGACTGCGTCGAGTTCTCCACCGTGGACCTGACCGATCCGGGTGTCGATGTTCCCGCGGATCGGTACGGTCTCGATGGTGCGGCCGTGGCCGCGCGCGTACGCGTTGAGCTGGGCCGCGCGGCGCGGCGAGCCCGTACCGACACGGGCACCCGAGGGGAGCCGCTCGAAGGTCAGCCCGTCCCGCGCGATCAGCACGTCCCTCGGATCCTCGCGGCGCAGCACCGCGGCCAGCGTCAGCGCGTCGGGCTGGGCCGTCGGCAGGTCCTTGAGGGAGTGCACGGCGAAGTCGACCTCGCCGCTCAGCAGCGCGTCGCGCAGAGCGGTGGCGAAGACGCCCGTACCGCCGATCTGCGAGAGATGCTCGCGGGAGGTGTCGCCGTAGGTGGTGATCTCGACCAGCTCCACCGCCCGGCCGGACAGCTCGCGCACCGCGTCCGCCACCAGCGCGGACTGGGCCCTGGCGAGCGTGCTGCGCCTGGTTCCGAGTCTCAGTGCCTTCTCGGGCCTCAGTGCCTTCTCGGTCATACTCGCCCTCTGCCTACACCGTCGGTGTCATTCAGGTCGGCCCGGCTGACGGCGGCGACCGTCTGCGGGTCGAGGTCGAAGAGTTCACGCAGCGCGTCCGCGTACCCGGCGCCGCCGGGCTCACTGGCGAGCTGCTTGACCCGCACGGTGGGCGCGTGCAGGAGTTTGTCGACGACCCGGCGCACGGTCCTGGTGACCTCGGCGCGCTGTCTGTCGTCGAGATCGGGGAGTCTGCCTTCGAGACGCGCGACCTCACTGTTCACCACATCGGCGGCCATGGCGCGCAGCGCGACCACGGTCGGTGTGATGCGCGCGGCGCGCTGGGCGGCGCCGAAGGCGGCCACCTCGTCGGAGACGATGGTGCGGACCTGATCGACATCGGCGGCCATCGGGGCGTCGGCCGACGCCTCGGCCAGTGATTCGATGTCCACCAGCCTGACCCCGCCGAGACGGTGCACGGCGGCGTCGACATCGCGGGGCATGGCGAGATCGAGCAGCGCCAGCGGAGCCCCGCGCCCCTCCAGCGCCGCCTCGACGGCGTCGGCGGTCAGCACCACACCGGTCGAGCCGGTACAGGACACGACGACATCGGCACGTGTCACCTCGTCGGCGACGGCGCCCATGGCCACGGCGCGGGCGGTCACGCCCGTGCCTCCCGGCTGGTTGAGGATCTGTACGAGCCGGTCGGCGCGCGCGGCCGTACGGTTGGCGACGACGATCTCCTCGACACCGGCCCGTGCGAGGGTGGCGGCGGCCAGCGAGGACATCGAGCCCGCGCCGATCACCAGGGCGTGCTTGTCCTTGGCCCAGGCCTCCACGGCCCGGCCGGCGGCGAGCTGCTCCAGACCGAAGGTGACGAGCGACTGCCCGGCCCGGTCGATACCGGTCTCGCTGTGGGCCCGCTTGCCGACCCGCAGCGCCTGCTGGAACAGGTCGTTCAGCAGCCGGCCCGCGGTGTGCAGCTCCTGTCCCAGCGCCAGCGCGTCCTTGATCTGACCGAGGATCTGGCCCTCGCCGACGACCATCGAGTCCAGACCGCAGGCCACCGAGAAGAGATGGTGGACGGCACGGTCCTCGTAGTGCACATAGAGATAGGGAGTCAGCTCTTCCAGCCCGACCCCGCTGTGCTGGGCGAGCATCGTGGACAGCTCGGCGACTCCGGCGTGGAACTTGTCGACGTCGGCGTACAGCTCGATGCGGTTGCAGGTGACGAGGACGGCGGCCTCGGTCGCCGGCTCCGCGGCGAGCGCGTCCTGCAACAGCTTGACCTGCGTGCCGGTGGGGAGCGACACCCGCTCCAGCACACTCACCGGCGCGCTGCGATGGCTCAGTCCGACGACGAGAAGACTCATGCCGGCATCACCGCCGGAACGTCCCCGTCGGGTCCCTTGCGATGTGCGGCGCCGCCGTCCGCCGCGGCGTCGGTGATTCCCTCGCGCTCCGCCGCGGCGGCCAGGGCCGCTTCGGTCGCGGCCTCCTCGCCTGCCTTGCGCTGCTCGTGGAAGGCGAGGATCTGCAGCTCGATGGAGAGGTCGACCTTCCGTACGTCCACCCCGTCGGGAACGGAGAGCACGGTCGGCGCGAAGTTGAGGATCGAGGTCACCCCGGCGGCGACCAGCCGCTCGCAGACCTGCTGGGCGGCGCCCGCGGGCGTCGCGATCACCCCGATGGACACGCCGTTGTCGCTGATGATCCTCTCCAGCTCGTCCGAGTGCTGGACCGGCATTCCGGCGACCGGCTTGCCGGCCATCGTGGGGTCGGCGTCTATGAGCGCGGCGACCCGGAAGCCGCGGGAGGCGAACCCGCCGTAGTTGGCGAGCGCGGCGCCGAGATTGCCGATACCGACGATGACGACCGGCCAGTCCTGGGTGAGCCCCAGCTCACGGGAGATCTGGTAGACGAGGTACTCCACGTCGTACCCGACCCCCCGGGTCCCGTACGAACCGAGGTAGGAGAAGTCCTTGCGCAGCTTGGCGGAGTTCACCCCGGCCGCGGTCGCGAGCTCCTCGGAGGAGACCGTGGGTACGGAACGCTCGGACAGAGCGGTCAGCGCCCGCAGATACAGCGGAAGCCTGGCGACGGTGGCCTCGGGGATTCCTCGGCTACGGGTCGCCGGTCGGTGAGTTCGGCCAGTTGCCACGGTGCTCCTGCGGGATGAGCGAGGCTGCAGGCGGCCGTATGTCCCAGGACCGCCCCGTCGAATGCAGGCTATGTCTTTGTGAACGCGTGCACAAAGATAGTGTCCGCTTTGTCCGAGCAAAGTGACCGGGGTCACGCATCCCGATCCAGCGGTCCCGGAACCGGCGACCGCATCGACCCGTTGCACACAAGAAGGGGCCAAAGCCGCACACACTCCTTACGAATAGGCCCCCGAGACCGCTCCCCGAACCCCTCCGGGACCGATCCCCGGATCTCCGGCGACAGCGTCCGCACCGCACCGCGACCCGGACCGCCCTCCCCTGAGGGAGCCCGGCAAAGCGCCCACGATGGTAACCGTCTTTTCCGTCAGGCCCCCAGTTCCCGGCGGAGCCGGTCGGCGTCCACCCGCCAGAAGGTGTGCTGCTCCCCGTCCACCAGCACCACCGGAATCTGCTCCCAGTAGGCGCGATGCAGCGCCTCGTCCCGCGTGATGTCCTTTTCCTCCCACGATGCTCCTGTCTCCGAGCACACCGTCTCGATGACCGCGCGCGCATCGTCACAGAGATGGCATCCCGGCTTCGAGACAAGTGTCACCACCCGCTCGTCGGCCTTCTTCTTCGTGTTCTCGCTCTTCGTGTTCCTGGCCGTACGCCGCAGCAGAGGACTCATGCGGTCCATTCTGCGCCCGAGCGGGATCCGAGGTGCCCGGTCATCCACAGGCGCCCTCGATCCCCCGATTAACGCACCGGTCCCGCAGAGTTCACCCCATGGCATCCCCACCCGTCGGGCAGTTCCGAACAGACTGGCTATGCTCACGCTATGGCCGCACTGGGATGGCTCACCCCCCGTAGACGCTCCGCCACCGCCCGGAGCGTGCTCGCGGGCGAGGCCGCAGCCGAGGCAGGACTGAAGTCCACACAGGCACAGGACACCCTGGAGCCGCACGCCCCGGCGCCGCACAAGCCCCCGGCCTCCCGCGACGAGACACCGGAATTCCCCGTCGTCGGGGACGCGCGCGCCGCCGCCTTCTTCGATCTCGACAACACCGTGATGCAGGGCGCCGCGCTCTTCCACTTCGGCCGCGGCCTCTACAAGAGGAAGTTCTTCCAGCGGCGGGAGCTGGCCCGGTTCGCCTGGCAGCAGACCTGGTTCAGACTGGCCGGGGTCGAGGATCCCGAGCATATGCAGGACGCCCGCGACAGCGCCCTGTCCATCGTCAAGGGCCACCGGGTCGCCGAGCTGATGTCCATCGGCGAGGAGATCTACGACGAGTACATGGCCGACCGCATCTGGCCCGGCACCCGCGCCCTCGCCCAGGCCCACCTCGACGCCGGCCAGCAGGTCTGGCTGGTCACCGCCGCGCCCGTCGAGACGGCGACGATCATCGCCCGCAGGCTCGGTCTGACCGGGGCCCTCGGCACCGTCGCCGAGTCGGTCGGCGGTATCTACACCGGCAAGCTCGTCGGCGAACCGCTGCACGGCCCGGCGAAGGCGGAGGCCGTCCGCGCCCTGGCCACCCGTGAGGGCTTCGACCTGGACCGCTGCGCGGCGTACAGCGACTCGCACAACGACATCCCGATGCTCTCGCTGGTCGGCCATCCGTACGCCATCAACCCGGACAGCAAGCTCCGCAAGCACGCCCGCCGGCTCGACTGGCGACTGCGTGACTACCGGACCGGCCGCAAGGCGGCCAAGGTCGGCATCCCCGCGGCAGCCGGGGTGGGCGCGCTCGCGGGCGGTACGGCCGCCGCGGTCGCCCTGCACCGCCGCCGCCGCTGAGCGCCGCCGGTCACCGGCCCGCGCCTCCCTCGCACTCCGGCACGCCCGGCCGTCACCCGTCCGGCCGTCCCGCCGCCGTGCCGCCCCGCCGGCCCCGCGTACCCCCGGACCGCCCCCCGCACGCGGCCGATCCCGCCGTTCTACCCGCGCGGCCGGGCCGCCAGTCACCGGGTCGCCACTCAGGCACAACCCATCACGACACCAAACAGATCTTGACTCAATCTGATCAATAAACGGTCACGATGTGCTACTTGATACGCCGCCTAGGCGTCACGGAAGCGACGTAATCGATGATTTGAGCAACTGGGTGTAGCACTGCCTGTACGAAGCGTTATTCTCCTCAGACGCATACCGGACCCCACACGTCGCCACGACGGGTGAACGGTCCCGCACTGCACGTGATGGAAGCTCTGCCTCTGGGAGTCCCGTGTACCCACACGTCGGGGTTGACGCCTCGGGCCTGGCTACGCTGCGCGCAACGGTCCTCGACCACTTGCGCGGCTTCGTCCCCACCGCGTACGCCGTCCCCGCCCTCGCCGCCACGGCCCCTGCCGTGAGCGGCCCTATCGGTCCTTGTTATGCCCTGGCGAACGGCGGTGCGGCGGTCGGCAGACGGGGAAGCCGCGGCGGCACCGCCGCCTCGACCTCCGCACGCCGCCCCACCGCCGACAGCGACAGCGCCCGCATGATGGAACTCGTCGAGCGCGCCCAGGCCGGTGAGGCCGAGGCCTTCGGCCGGCTGTACGACCAGTACAGCGACACCGTGTACCGCTACATCTACTACCGCGTGGGCGGAAAGGCGACCGCGGAGGACCTCACCAGCGAGACGTTCCTGCGCGCCCTGCGCCGTATCTCCACCTTCACCTATCAGGGGCGCGATTTCGGCGCCTGGCTGGTCACCATCGCCCGCAACCTGGTCGCCGACCACTTCAAGTCGAGCCGTTTCCGGCTGGAAGTGACCACGGGCGAAATGCTCGACGCCAACGAGGTCGAGCGCAGCCCGGAGGACTCGGTCCTGGAGTCCCTCTCGAACGCGGCGCTGCTGGAAGCCGTACGGAAACTCAATCCACAGCAGCAGGAGTGCGTCACCCTGCGCTTCCTCCAGGGCCTCTCGGTCGCGGAGACCGCCCGCGTGATGGGCAAGAACGAAGGAGCGATCAAGACCTTGCAGTACCGAGCGGTCCGTACGCTGGCCCGGCTCCTCCCGGAAGACGCCCGCTGACCGCCGCCGTCCCTCCACGCGCTCGCCCGCCTCCCCCCACCATCCCGATCCCGTAACCCCCGCGTACACCCCCCTCGTACACCCTCCGTGCCTCTCACGACGGCCTCAACTCACCGTCGGTGACGCCTCGATGACGCTCTGGTCGGATCATCCTTCGCGCGTAACCCAAGTGCCGCGCCGCTCGTTGTGCGGGTGCAGGCTCCCTGCGGTCACGCCATGCCCGCAGCCACTCACTCACTTGTGTGGATGTGCTCAAGGCGTGCAACCTTCCGGACCCCCAGGGGAGTCGATCGTCATGACGAGAGGAGGTGCCGCCAGTGATCGCGAACGTTTCGGCACACCGGCGGGCGAACGCCTTCGCCCAGGCCCTGGAAGACCAGACGGTCCAGGGCGCGGCGGCCGGACAACAGCCCGCCGAGTCGGCCGAACCGGCCGAACAGGGGCGGCTGTTGGCTCTGGCGAAGGGCCTCGGCGAATTGCCGAAACCCACGCTGGACCCCGAGGTCAAAGTGGTGCAGCGAGCCCAGCTCGTGGCAGCCATGGAGGCCATGCTGCTGGAGGGCACAGCCGGCGGCGGGCTGTCTCCGGGCCCTACGGTGCCCGAGCAGCGGACCTCCGGCCGGGGCGCCCACCGGGCCTCCCGGCTCCGGAGACTGCGCCCCAGATCCCGCTGGTCCAAGGGCCTCGCGGCCGGCGGACTCACGGTCGGCGTGGCAGCGGGCGCGTTCGGCGGGGTCGCGGCCGCCAGTTCCGACGCCCTGCCCGGTGATTCGCTGTACGGGCTGAAACGCGGCATGGAGGACTTCAAGCTCAATCTGGCGGACGGCGAGTCCGACCGCGGCGAGCTGTACCTCGACCATGCCTCGACCCGGCTCAGCGAAGCCCGGCGGCTGATGGAGCGGGGCCGCTCCGGCCGGCTCGACCACGAATCCATGGCCGAGATCCGGCGCACCCTGAGCGGGATGAAGCACGACGCGTCGGAGGGCCACCGCCTGCTCCACCAGGCATATGAACGGGACGGCTCGCTCGGCCCGATCGCCACGCTCTCCTCGTTCTCGGCCTCGCACCGCAAGACCTGGAACGGACTGCGCGAACGGCTGCCGGTCCAGCTCACGGACGTCAGCGAGGAAGTCAGCTCGGTGTTCGACGCCATAGACGAAGAGGTCGCACCGCTCCAGTCGCTGCTGCCCCGCGCCCCGGAGAAACACCAGGGCACCACCACCCATCCCGGCGCCACCCAGGACTCCACCGGCACCGGCCGACCCGACCGTCCCTCGCCCAGCTCACCGAGTACGAACGGAGGCGGCTCGCACCCCAGCGATCAGCCGCACCCGCCGGGCCGGCACTCGGAGAGCGAGTCCGAGGAAGGTCTGCTCGGCGGCAGTACGGGCGGACTGTTCGACCCTCCGCCGAACAGCGCCACCCCGTCGCCGTCCGAGAACCAGAACGGCGCCGACCGTCCGGGTCCCGATGTCACCATCCCGCCCCTGCTGCCGGATCTGCTGCCAGGACTGGGCATCAGGGCCGAGGACACGGAGTGATTCACACGGCATGAGTCAGGCGCGGTGCTCTCCGAGGGAACACCGCGCCTGACATCCACCGCTACCGAGCCGTCTGCCCGTCAAGCACGTCGTCAAGCACGTCGGAAGAACGTCGCCGACCGCCTCAGAAGAACACCGAGCGCCGCTGCACCAGCAGCTTGTAGAGCGTGTGCTGGATCTGCTCGCGGACCTGATCCGTCAGATTGAACATCAGCATCGGATCCTCCGCCGCCTCCGGCGGATAGCCGTCCGTAGGAATCGGCTCGCCGAACTGGATCGTCCACTTCGTCGGCAGCGGCAGCAGCCCCAACGGCCCCAGCCACGGAAACGTCGGCGTGATCGGGAAGTACGGAATGCCCAGCAGCCGCGCCAGCGTCCGCGCGTTGCCGATCATCGGATAGATCTCCTCCGCCCCCACGATCGAACAGGGCACGATCGGCACCCGCGCCCGCAGCGCCGTCGAGACGAATCCGCCGCGCCCGAAGCGCTGAAGCTTGTAGCGGTCACCGAACGGTTTCCCGATGCCCTTGAAGCCCTCCGGCATCACCCCGACGACCTCACCGCGCTGGAGCAGCCGCTCCGCGTCCTCCGCGCACGCCAGCGTGTGCCCGGCCTTCCGCGCCAGCTCGTTGAAGACGGGCAGCATAAAGACCAGATCGGCGGCGAGCAGCCGCAGATGCCGCTCCGCCGGATGGTTGTCATGGACGGCGACCTGCATCATCAGCCCGTCCAGCGGCAGCGTCCCGGAGTGGTTGGCCACCACGAGCGCCCCGCCGTCCGACGGGATGTTCTCGATGCCCTTCACCTCGACCCGGAAGTAGTTCTCGTAGAGCGGCCGGATCAACGACATGAGGACGTGATCGGTGAGTTCCTTGTCGTAGCCGAACTCGTCGACCTCGTACTCCCCCGTGAGCCTTCGGCGCAGAAACGCCAGCCCGCCCGCGATCCGCCGCTCCCAGTCGCCGCCGCCGTCCTGCTCCTGGAGCGCCTGGCCGACCGCAGCGGCGGCCGCCGCCGTCGCGGAGCCGGACAGTCCACCGGACGACCCGGCGTCGTCCTCGTCCCGCTCACCCTGCTCCCGCTGCCCCGCCTCCGCCCCGGGCTCAGGAACAGGCTTCAGCGGACCCGGCGTACGCGCCGGACCCGAACCGTGCGCCGGACCCGGACCCGAACCCGGCTGCGCCGGACCGGAGCCCGGCCCTGCCCCCTGTGAGCGCTTCGCGGCGGCGTCCTTGGCGTGCTGCCGCCGGCCACCCGCGGAGCCACGCCTCGACCTCGGTTCATCACCGAAGGGGATGACCTTGGCATCAGCCATGTCAGGTGCGCTCCTTGCTGACGAGAGTGGAGAGCCGGTCGACGGTACGGGCCACAGCCTCGGGCGGCAGCAGCCCGGCACCCCGGCCCCGGGCGAAGTCCGCGAAGGCCCCTGCGGTCGAGTACGTCGGGACAAAGCCCAGTGTCTCGCGCATCTGGTCCGTACTGACCACCCGGCCATGGGTCAGCAGCCTGATCTGCTCCGGCGAGAAATCCGTCATCCCGACCGTACGCAGCGCCGTGCCGACCCAGGTCACCGCGGGCAGGAACACGGGCACCGTGGGCCGCCCCAGCCGCCGGGAACACTGCGACAGCAGCAGCACGCCCTCGCCGGCGACATTGAAGGTCCCGCTGTTGAGCGTGGAGCGCCGCGGCTCGTCCGCGGCGATCATCAGCACATCGATGACATCGTCCTCGTGGACGAACTGGAGCCGCGGGTCATAACCGAAAACCGTCGGCAGAACCGGCAGGGAGAAATACTCGGCGAGCGGAGAATCCGCCGCGGGCCCCAGGATGTTCGCGAAACGCAGTACGCAGACCGCCACATCGGGCCTGCGGCGCGCGAAGCCCCGAACATACCCCTCGACCTCCACCGCGTCCTTGGCGAAGCCGCCGCTCGGCAGCGACTTGGGCGGTGTGGTCTCGGTGAAAACCGCCGGATCGCGGGGCGCGGATCCGTACACACTCGTACTGGACTTGACGACGAGCCGTTTCACGGACGGCGACTTCTGACAGGCACCGAGAAGCTGCATCGTGCCGATGACATTGGTCTCCTTGACCGCGGCCCGGCCGCCCGTGCCCAGCGGAGTACCCGTCACATCCATATGCACGACCGTGTCCACGGCATGCTCGGCGAGCACCCGCGCGATGGCGGGCCGGCGGATATCGGCACGGACGAATTCCGCGTCGCCGAGCTGATGCGCGGGAGCGACGGCGTCCACGGCGATCACCCGGTCGACACCGGGGTCGCGTTGAACACGCCGTACGAAACGGCCGCCGAGCTGCCGGGCCGCTCCCGTCACGAGCACGACCTTGCCCACGATCAGCGCCTTCCACTGGAAAAAGTGTCCCTACGCGTCACCGTAGCTGGTCGTTATTGCGCGACGGTGACCGTACGACGCGTCGCACAGCACTTTTACCGACAAACACCGAAGCCCTCCCACCAGGTCGGTGGAAGGGCCGCGAATGCGCGAACAGCGCCGCTTACTTCTTGTTGCGACGCTGAACGCGGGTGCGCTTGAGCAGCTTGCGGTGCTTCTTCTTGGCCATCCGCTTGCGCCGCTTCTTGATAACAGAGCCCACGACTACCCTCGCTCACTTCTCTTCACTCGGTGCGGGGCGTCTGGGCCCACACGACCTACGTCGGCCTAGCCTACCCGTCGCCGAGTGAGGGACGTAATCCGAGGGACGCCCTAGGCGGACTCGACCCCCACAAAGGACTCGCGGAGATACTCGTGAACCGCTTGCTCCGGAACCCGGAATGACCTGCCCACCCGGATCGCCGGCAGATGACCGCTGTGCACCAAGCGGTACACGGTCATCTTCGACACTCGCATCACCGAGGCGACTTCCGCCACGGTAAGGAACTTGACCTCGTTGAGAGGCCTCTCGCTGCCAGCAGCCATGACCCACCTGTACCTTCCGCACCCGACGGCCACCGGCTTCCCCTCCGGTAACTCTTCGTCGCTGTGCGCTCACATCCAGACTAGGGGCGGGTGATGCGAGTGGGGAAGAGGAGCAGCCTTCGGCGGCCTACTGTGACAGACACGCTCGATTGAGTACATAGCGCGTCAGCGGCAGGTAGTAAGAAGGCCGCGCGGTGTCGTGGAGTGGAACGGCTACGGACACGCGCCCCTCGGCCTCCCCCACGAACAGCGCGGGATCGTCCGTATCGGCGAGCCCGATGGCCTCAATGCCCAGCTGACCTGCTCCGCAGACCCATCCATGGTCTCCGACGACCAGCCCGGGAAGGGGCCCGCCGGACTCCGCCAGACCCTCCAGAGCCACCCGGACCGGCAGCGGCGAGTGGGTATGTGCGCCGGGCTCACGCCCTGCACATCGCACGCCGGGTTCCCGCACCAGCGCGACGCCCCGTACGTAGTCGAGATTGCGCGTGCGTACGCCGAACCGGGTCGTTATGTCGATACATCGCCCCTGCGCCGGAGTGAGGACGAGACATCCCGCCGCCGACAAAGCGTCTGCCAGGCCCGTGTAGAAACCGAGCAGCCGGTCCGGATGCCCCGTCCCGAGCAGTACCGGGGCCCCGTGCGCCGCGGCCACACGCAGCCGTTCGGCGAACGCGTCCAGCGCGCTCAGTGTCCGCTCCGGGGCGATCACATCCGTGCCCGTCACCCGACCGGGATCGCTCGAAACCCCGCACCTGTCGGCCATGAGACCGAGCAATTCCCGCTCATCCCATGCCCGTTCGGGATCGAGTCCGAGCATGACCCGTGGATCGCGGGCGGCGAAGAGACGGTAGCTGCGCAGACTGTCCTCGCGCGAGGTGGCCACGGGACCGGCCGGTCCGGCCGCCAGCAGATGCGCCCGCAGCGCTCCGGTGCTCAACACCCTGCCGATGCTCCCGCCTCAGGCACCCGCCCGGGGCGGGAACCCCGCGTTCACCGCACAGTTGGCGTAACGGACATGACGTGACGGACGGTCGTTCGGTCGTCCGGCCGGACGGCCGGGGCCCTCAGGCCAGCAGCCCCCGCAGCGGGAAGACCGCCTTCCGTGTCGCCAGGATCGACTGGTCCAGCCGGTCGGCCGGATCGTACCCGGCCTCCCACGGCTGCCAGCTCGGTGTCCGCCCGTCCGTCATCCGCCCCGGCCCCAACTGCCGTGTCCGCGCGTACACCTCGCTCTTCCAGGACTCCGGCACCACCGACTCCGGTTCGACCGGCGCGTGTCCCGCGATCCCCACGAGATGGGTCCAGGACCGCGGCACCACATCCACCACCGCGTAACCGCCGCCGCCGAGCGCGACCCACCGCCCGCCGTCGACATACTCGTGTGCCAGCTCATGGCAGGACGCCTGTACCGCACGCTGCGCGTCGAGCGACACCGCGAGATGCGCCAGCGGATCGTCGAAGTGCGTGTCCGCGCCGTGCTGTGTCACCAGCGCCTCGGGCCGGAAGTCCGCCAGCAGCTCGGGCACCACCGAGTGGAACGCCCGCAGCCAGCCCTCGTCCCCCGTCCCCGCCGGCAGCGCCACATTCACCGCACTGCCCTCACCCGCACCGCCGCCGGTCTCCTCCGGCCAGCCCGTCTGCGGGAAGAGCGTTCGCGGATGCTCATGCAGTGAGATCGTCAGAACACGCGGGTCCTCCCAGAACGCCGCCTGGACACCGTCCCCGTGGTGCACGTCCACATCGATGTACGCGACACGCTCCGCGCCCAGCTCCAGCAGCCGGGCGACCGCCAGGGCCGCGTCGTTGTAGATGCAGAAGCCGGACGCCGCCCCCGGCATCGCGTGGTGCAGCCCACCGGCGAAGTTCACGGCGTGCGCGGCCTCCCCGCTCCACACCGCCTCCGCCGCACCGACCGACAGCCCGGCGATCAGCGCCGACGCCTCGTGCATCCCTGCGAAGGCCGGATCGTCCATCGTGCCGAGGCCGTACGACCCGTCGGCGGCACGCGGATCCAGTGAGACCCGCCGTACCGCGTCCACGTACTCCTGCTCGTGGACGAGCCGCAGGGTCGAGTCCCCGGCCACGGGCGCGGACCTCACCTCCACCGCTCTGTCGAGCTCATACGCCCGTACCAACCCCATGGTCAGGGCGAGCCGTACCGGATCCATCGGGTGGCTGGACCCGAAGTCGTATCCCGTAACCGCGTCATCCCACATCAGCCGTGCGCGACCGCTCATGCCCGCCACCGTATCGGGCCGGATCCGTCCCGAACGAGCGGGCGTACACCAGAGTCACCAGAACCATGACCATCGGTACGAGCATCGCGCCGCGGTAGTTCCACATGTCCCCGAGCGCTCCCACCAGCGGCGATCCGATCAGAAAGCCCACGTAGTTGAAGACATTGAGCCGCGCGACAGCCGCATCGCTGGAGGCGGGAAACAGCCGTCCCGCCGCCGCGAACGTCTGCGGCACGATCACACACAGCCCGAGCCCGAGCATCGTGAACCCGAGGATGCCCATCCACGCGCCGGAAGCCAGCGCCACCACCGCGAACCCCGCCCCCGCCAGCAGAGTCCCGCACCGCACGACAGCCACCGGCCCGAACCGCCGCACCCCCAGATCCCCCACCGCACGCCCCAGCAGTGTGGTGACCATATAGGCGTTGTACGGAACGGTCGCCAGCTCCTCCGAACTACCCAGCACGTCCTGGAGATACTTCGCGCTCCAGTTCGACACCGTGGAGTCGCCGATGTACGCGAAGGCCATCACCAGACAGAGCGGAAGCAGCAGTTTGAAGACCACGGGTCCCGGGGCAGGAGCTGGATTCCCGCCGACAGCCGGGTCCCGGCGGTCGACCGGATCCCGGTCGGTGTCCGCGTACCAACGGCTTCCGAGCAGGGCGGCCGGCAGCAGCAGGGCCACCGCCGGCAGATACGACACCAGCAACGACAGATCCCAGTGGGCACCGGCCCAGGCCAGCGAGGCCCCGGCGATACCGCCCAGGCTGTACACGGCATGGAAACCGAGCATGATGCTGCGCCCGTAGGCGCGTTGAAGGCTGACGCCGAGCATGTTCATGGACGCGTCCAGCGCACCGACCGCGAGCCCGAACGCCGCCAAGGCCAGGGCGAGCTGCCAGACCGCGTCACCGGCTCCGACACCGAGCAGAGCCAGCAGTACGACGGGCTGAGCCCAGCGCAGTACCACCCTCGGCCGCACCCGGGCGACCAGCTTCTCGGTGGCGACACTGCCGACGCCGGCGAGGACGGGAACAGCGGCGAGAAAGGCGGGGAGGAGCCCGTCGGACACCCCGTACCGGTCCTGGATGGCGGGGATACGCGTCACGAGCAGTGCGAAGGTCACCCCCTGGACGAAGAAACTCAGCGCCAGGGAGACACGGCCGTGCCGCAGCCGAGCGTCCGTCGCGTCCGCCGCATCTGTCATGGCCGGACAGCGTAGGGCGATCCGCTACCTATGGGTAGATGGATCACACAATGGATCGCGTAACGGATCAGGCCGCGGATCGGGCCGCGGATCAGGCCGTAGGCCGACCAAGCAGACCAGGCAGTTCGGCCATGGTGGAGAAGTAGGCGGTGGCGCCCACGAGCTTCTCGGCAGGTGTCATCGCCGTGAACGCGTAGACATCCATCCCGGCAGACCTCGCCGCGGCGACCCCGAGGGGGCTGTCCTCCACCACGGCGCATCGCGCGGGGGCGACCCCCATCCGCTCGGCGGCATGGAGAAAGAGATCAGGCGCCGGCTTGCCCCGTCCGACGTCCTGGGCGCTGAAGATGACCCGGTCCTCGAACCATCGGTCCAGGCCGGTCTTACGGTGGCCCACACGGATGCGCTCATGACTCCCCGACGAGGCGACGCAGTACGGCACACCGTCGACGGCCAGCTTCCCCAGCACCTCGACCACTCCCTCGACCGGCTCCAACTCCCGCTCGAAGGCAGCGAAGACACGCGCGTGCAGCGTGTCGTCGAAGTCCACGGGGAGACGCCGGCCCGTCCGCTCCTCGATGAGATCGTGGACGCGATGCACGGCAGCTCCCATGTAGTCGCGCAGGGAGTCCTCGTACGACGTGGGGTGCCCCAACTCGGTGAGGTAGGCGGCCAGAATGGTGTTGGAGAGCGGCTCACTGTCGACGAGGACGCCGTCATTGTCAAAAATGATCAATTCGTAGCGCATGCTCCGACTTTAGACGCAGGCTCCGCACGCAGTCATTACGCAGTCATTGCGATACGGCCGTCGCGATACGGTCGTCGGAAAGGTCCTGGAACGCAGAAGTGCCCCGTACCGGATAACCGGCACAGGGCACTTCACACAATAATTGTTCGGCGGCGTCCTACTCTCCCACAGGGTCCC
>NZ_JBSGVS010000039.1:0-91149 GCF_053608565.1 Streptomyces sp. NPDC055025 | reverse complement strand
GCCCTGGCTGTTTCACGTGAAACAGCCAGGGCCGCGCCGCTATAGGGAAGGACCTTGCACGCGACACCGGGCGTACGGCGGATGTGGTGCTCCGGGTGGAGCCCGTACCGGAGTCTGGAAGGATGGGGGAGACGATGACGTCGCCCCCAGGTCAGGGACCCCAGTCAGGGACAAGCACCTCACACCCGTACATCACAAGGAGCGGCCCGATGCCCATCGCAACCCCCGAGGTCTACGCCGAGATGCTCGACCGGGCGAAGGCAGGCAAGTTCGCCTACCCGGCCATCAATGTGACGTCGTCCCAGACCCTGCACGCCGCGCTGCGCGGCTTCGCGGAGGCCGAGAGTGACGGCATCATCCAGATGTCCACCGGCGGTGCGGAGTTCCTGGGCGGTCAGTACAACAAGGACATGGTGACCGGCGCGGTCGCCCTCGCCGAGTTCGCGCACGTGGTCGCCGCGAAGTACGACATCACGGTCGCGCTGCACACCGACCACTGTCCCAAGGACAAGCTCGACGCCTATGTCCGTCCGCTGATCGACATCTCCGCCGAGCGGGTGCGGGCCGGACGTAACCCGCTCTTCCAGTCGCACATGTGGGACGGCTCCGCCGAGACGCTGGCCGACAACCTGGCCATCGGTGAGGAACTGCTCGCCAAGGCCGCCGCCGCCAAGATCATCCTTGAGGTCGAGATCACCCCGACCGGTGGCGAGGAGGACGGCGTCAGCCACGAGATCAACGACGAGCTGTACACGACGGTCGAGGACGCGCTGCGCACCGCCGAGGCGCTGGGTCTGGGCGAGAAGGGCCGTTATCTGCTGGCCGCGTCCTTCGGCAATGTCCACGGTGTCTACAAGCCGGGCAATGTGGTGCTCCGTCCCGAGCTGCTCAAGGACCTTCAGGAGGGTGTGGCCGCCAAGTACGGGAAGGCCGCCGGCAGCCAGCCGTTCGACTTCGTCTTCCACGGCGGCTCCGGGTCCACGGCCGAGGAGATCGCCACGGCGCTGGAGAACGGCATCGTGAAGATGAACCTGGACACGGACACCCAGTACGCCTTCACGCGTCCGATCGCGGCGCACATGTTCACCAACTACGACGGTGTGCTGAAGGTCGACGGCGAGGTCGGCTCGAAGAAGACCTACGACCCGCGCACCTGGGGCAAGCTGGCCGAGGCGGGCATGGCCAAGCGTGTCACCGAGGCGTGTGGGGCGCTGCGCTCGACGGGCACGAAGCTCAAGTAGGCGCCGTGTGCTCGGGCCCGGCATCTTTCCCGGTGCCGGGCCCGAGTCATGCCGCGCCGTGGAGATTTCGTCGGCCGGGTCGCCCATGGGCTCCGGGGCGAGGATGATCCCCGTATGGAGATCAGGCTGTCCTCGGCCCAGGGCCGCTGGATCATTCTGACGACGGTGCTCGGTTCGAGCATGGCCCTGCTCGATTCCACCGTCGTCAATGTCGCGCTGCCCCATATCGGGAGGTCGCTCAACGCGGATCTGGCATCCCTTCAGTGGACCGTCAACGCGTACATGGTCACGCTGGCCGGGCTGATCCTGCTGGGCGGGTCGCTCGGCGACCGGTTCGGGCGGCGGAAGATCTTCGTGCTGGGGGTGGTCTGGTTCGCGCTCGGCTCGCTGCTCTGCGGGATCGCGCCGAACGCCGTCATCCTGATCATCGCGCGCGCCTTGCAGGGGATCGGCGGCGCGCTGCTCGTACCGGGCTCGCTCGCGATCATCCAGGCGAGTTTCCATCCGGACGACCGGGCTCGGGCGGTCGGGCTCTGGTCGGGGTTCGGCGGGGTCGGGGCCGCGATCGGCCCGTTCGTGGGCGGCTGGCTGGTCGACGGTCCGGGCTGGCGCTGGGTGTTTCTGCTGAATGTGCCGCTGGCGGCGATCTGTACGCCGGTGGCGCTGCGGCACGTACCGGAGTCCAGGGACCCGGCGGCGCACGGCCGGTTCGATGTGCTGGGCGCGGTGCTCGGCGCGGTGGGGCTGGCGTTGATCACCTACGCGCTGATCGGCAAGGACATCTGGTCCGGGCTGATCGGGGTGGCGGTCGCCGTGGCGTTCGTGACGGTCGAGCGGCGTCGTCCGGAACCGATGCTGCCGCCGTCGATCTTCCGCTCCCGGCAGTTCACCGCGGTCAATCTGGTGACGCTGTGCGTGTACGCGGCGTTCGGCGGTTTCTTCTTCCTCGCCGCGCTCCAACTCCAGGTGGTGGTGGGGTATTCGGCGCTCGGCGCGGGGGCGGCCCTGCTGCCGACGACGATCCTGATGCTGCTGTTCTCCGCGCGCTCGGGGGCGCTGGGGGAGAAGACGGGACCGCGGCTTCCGCTCACCGTGGGACCGCTGCTGTGCGCCGGAGGCATGCTGCTGATGCTGCGCGTGGACCGGGGCGCCTCGTACCTTCCCGATGTACTGCCCGCGCTGCTGGTGATGGGGCTGGGCATGGTGACCCTGGTCGCGCCGCTCACGGCGACGGTCCTGGGCTCCGTGGACACCGCGCGGGCGGGTCTGGCCAGCGGTATCAACAACGCGGCGGCCCGCGCGGCCGGCCTGCTCGCGGTGGCGGCCCTGCCCCTGCTGACGGGCATGGGCCCGGAGGCGTACCGCTCGGCGACCCAGTTCGGCGACACCTTCCGCCGCGCGATGCCGATCTGCGCGGGCATCCTGGTCGTGGGCGCGCTGATCGCCCTGGCGACGGTACGGAACCCGAAAACGGTCGGCGAGCAGCCCGAATGCAAGGTCCACTGCGGCCTGACGGCGCCCCCGCTGGAACCGAGGGCGCCAGGACGCTCCGCCGACGGAGGGGCCACGGACCGCCCGGCGACGGAGGGCTGACGCGGCAAGGCAGACTGTACGTATGGCCATCCATAAAGACCTTCTGGGGGGACCCCCTCCCACTCAGCTTCCTGACGATCCCGAGCCGCGTGAGCTGCTTGCCAACGGGACGCCGCCCGCCGAGGTCGCCGCGAAGTATCCGGCGTCGTCGCTGGCCTGGGCGCAGCTCGCCGACGGCGCGTTCGAGAACGGCCGGGTCGTCGAGTCGTACGCGTACGCCAGGACCGGTTACCACCGCGGGCTCGACTCCCTGCGCCGCAACGGCTGGAAGGGGCACGGTCCCGTGCCGTGGGAGCACGAGCCGAACCGTGGCTTCCTCCGTGCGCTGCACGCGCTCGGACGGGCCGCGCAGGCGATCGGTGAGCAGGAGGAGTACGAGCGCTGCTCCACCTTCCTGCGCGACTCCTCGCCGCTGGCGGCCGACACCCTCGGCTGAGCCGGCGGCCGGGGGCCGGGGGCCGGCGCCCTCGGCCGACAGTCTCGGCCGACAGCGGCGGACACTCTCGGCCGGCAGGCGCCGATGTCCTCGGTGGACAGGTGCCGCGCGCCGTGTTCCGCGAGTGAAGTCGTCCGGTTGAGAACGGAACCTTTCGAAGGCCCCGCCCGTCTGCCAGGGCGCGGGCCTTCGGTCGTCTGTACGATCGCACGCCCCGCGGATCCACCGTTCGCACCCGCCGGCCCGGGGCACCCCAGTCGTATCTCCCCTCGGCGCCGGTCTCAGCAGGGGAGAAGTCCCGTCTTGGGCAAGCGCGCCATCACCCGTCGAGTCGGCCGTCGTGGCCGTAACCGGGGTCGCCGCGGCAACCGCCGCCAGCTCGGTCCCCTGGCCCTCGGCGGGCTCGGCCTGGCGGGCGTGATCGTCCTCGGCGGCGCGGTCTTCGCGTTTCTGCCGGGCGGCGACGAAGGACCCTCCACGGCCGGCGAGGTCGCCGACGTCCTCGTGGACCCGTCCCGGACCGCGCCCACCGCGTCGGCGCCCCCGAAGCGCCCGTCCGCGTCTTCGTCGTCCTCGTCGCCCGCGCCCGGCGCTGGCGCCGGTTCCGGTGAGGCGGGCCCCTCCACGTCCGTGCCGCCCGCCGCCCCCCGCTCCTCCGGCCCGCCCCCGCCGCCCCGTGTGCCCGCCTCGGGACCCGGCACCTTCACCACCGCGCGGACGGAGGGCGGCAGGGTCGGCTCGGGGCCGCTGCGCCGCTACCGGGTCCAGGTCGAGAAGGGGATCGACATATCCGCGGCGGAGGCCGCCGCCGAGATAGAGCGCATACTCGCCCACCCACGCGGCTGGGCCGCGCACGGCCGGGGCTCCTTCCAGCTCGTCTCCTCGAACGCCGACTTCGTCATCCGTATCGCCACCCCGGCCACCGCCGACCGGCTCTGTCTGGCCCAGGGGCTCAACACCCACGGCGAGCTGAACTGCGAGACCGTCGACGGAGTCGTGGTCAATCTGCGCCGCTGGGTGCTGGGATCGCCGACCTTCGACGGCTCGGCCGCCCACTACCGGCATCTGATCATCAACCACGAGGTCGGCCATGAGATCGGCCTGCGCCGGCACCTGGGCTGCTCGGGCCCCGGCCGGCCCGCGCCGGTGATGATGCAGCAGATCAAGGGGCTCAACGGCTGTGTGTCCAACGCCTGGCCGTACGACGAGAACGGGAAGTACATCACCGGGCCGACGGTCTGAGCGCCGGGAGTCCGAGCGCCGACGGTCTGAGCGCCGGGAGTCCGAGCGCCGACGGTCTGAGCGCCGGGAGTCCGAGCGCCGACCGTCCGGCCGCCCCTTGCCCTGACCCCTTGTCCCGACCCCTCTGCCCCGACCCCTTGCCCTGACCTCGGGCGCGGGCTCCGGCTTATGATGCCGGGAGGGGACCGGGGCTCCGTAACCACACGGAAAGGGGCGGACCGCTACCCGGCAGCCATATCGAGGAGACAGCGATGTCGTACGCCCCCGATGCCCCCGGAGCCGGTTCGGAAGCCCCGAATCTCGACTTCGCGGGGACGACCCCGTACGAGGACTACGTCCAGGCCGACGTCCTCACCCACTTGCAGCACCTCCGCTCCGAGGACCCCGGCGAGATGGTCTTCCTCGTCACCACCCAGGTCATGGAGCTGTGGTTCACCGTCCTCGTCCATGAGTGGGAGACCGCGTCCCGCGCGCTGCGCGAGGACCGTACGCGCGTGGCGGTCGACGCGCTGAAGCGCTCCGTACGGGAGCTGGAGGCGCTCAACGCCTCCTGGCGGCCGCTCGCCCAGCTCACACCCGCGCAGTTCAACTCGTACCGCGGCGCGCTCGGCGAGGGCTCCGGCTTCCAGTCGGCGATGTACCGGCGGATGGAGTTCCTGCTCGGCGAGAAGTCCTCGTCGATGCTCGTCCCGCACCGCGGCGCCCCGCGGGTCCACGCGGAACTGGAGAAGGCGCTCCAGGAGCCCAGCCTGTACGACGAGGTCCTGCGGCTGCTCGCCCGGCGCGGGCTGCCGGTGCCGGCGGAGGTGCTCACCCGCGATCTCGCACGGCGGTACGAGCCGTCGCCCGCCGTCGAGGAGATCTGGGCCGGGATCTACGCGGACCCCGACCAGCACAGCGAACTGATCCGGCTCGGCGAGGCGCTGACGGACGTCGGTGAGCTGGTCTGGCGCTGGCGCAACGACCATCTGGTGGCGACCCGGCGTGCGATGGGCTCCAAGACCGGTACGGGCGGCTCCGCGGGCGTCGCCTGGCTGGAGAAGCGCGCGACGAAGAACGTCTTCCCCGAGCTGTGGACGGCGCGCAGCCATGTCTGAGCCCGCGATGCACGAGTCCGCGATGCACGAGTCCGCACCGGCCGAGTCCGCACCGGCCGAGTCCGCACCGGCCGAGCCCGCCGTGTCCGAGTCCGCCATGTCCGGGTCCCCGGCCGCACCGGCCGAGTCCTCCGCCGTACCCGCCGTACCCTCCGAGCCCGCCGGGCCCCTGGTCGCTGCGACCGGGTCCCTGGCCGTACGGGCCCGGTCGCTGGGCGCGCGGGCCGCCGCGCTGGACGCCGCCGACGCACTGGCCGGCCGGCGCGAGCTGTTCGCGCTCGACGACGACTCCGTCTATCTCGACGGCAACTCGCTGGGCGCGCTGCCCCGCCATGTCCCCGAGCGCCTCCAGGAGGTCATCGGCCGTCAGTGGGGCGAGCTGCGGATCCGCTCCTGGACCGAGGGCGGCTGGTGGGAGGCGCCCGAGCGGATCGGCGACCGGATCGCGCCGCTCGTCGGCGCCGGTCCTGGCCGGATCGTGGTCGGCGACTCCACCAGCGTCAATGTCTTCAAGGCCGTGGTGGCGGCCGTACGGCTCGCGGGCCCCGGACGGGACGAGATCCTCGTCGACGCCACGACCTTTCCCACGGACGGGTACATGGCCCGCTCCGCGGCCCGGATGACCGGCAGCCGGATCGTGCCCGTCGCACCGGCGGAGCTGCCCGGCGCGCTCGGGCCGCGTACGGCCGTGGCACTGGTCAACCATGTCGACTTCCGTTCCGGCCGGCTGCACGATCTGCCGGGAATCACCGCGGCCGTGCACG
Organism: Streptomyces sp. NPDC055025; assembly: GCF_053608565.1. NCBI lineage: Bacteria > Bacillati > Actinomycetota > Actinomycetes > Kitasatosporales > Streptomycetaceae > Streptomyces > Streptomyces sp. NPDC055025. Next base: position 84,776 of record NZ_JBSGVS010000039.1, on the reverse strand, counting down.
AGGCCGGGGCCCTCGCCCTCTGGGACCTGTGCCACAGCGCCGGCGCGCTGCCGGTCGGACTGGACGAGCACGGTGTGGATCTCGCCGTGGGATGCACCTACAAGTATCTGAACGGCGGGCCAGGGGCCCCCGCCTTCCTCTATGTGGCCGAGCGCCATCAGGACCGCTTCGACTCCCCGCTGCCCGGCTGGAACTCGCACGCCGATCCGTTCGCGATGACCGGGGACTTCGCGGCGGCGGAGGGAGCCGTACGGGGCCGGGTCGGCACCCCCGACATCCTCTCCATGCTGGCGCTGGAGGCGGCCCTCGACGTCTGGGCCGGGGTGACGGTGGAGGCGGTGCGTGAGAAGAGCCTCGCGCTCACGGACTTCTTCCTGGAGTGCGTGGCGGCGTACGCGCCACCGGGCCGGGTCGCCTCGCTGACCCCCACCGCCCATGCCGAACGCGGCAGTCAGGTCGCCCTGCGCTGCGCCGAGGCGCCGCTGGTCATGGAGACGCTGATCGCCCGGGGGATCGTCGGCGATCTGCGCAGACCGGATGTGCTGCGCTTCGGATTCACCCCGTTGTACATCGGTTTCGCCGATACGGAACGGGCCGCGCGGGTGCTCGGGGAGGTCCTCCGCGAGGTCCCGGCGGGGCCGCTCGCGTAGCCCCCGGACCGGTGCGGGGGCCGGGGCGGGACCCGCACCGGGACTCGGGGTGTGATCGACCCCCTCCAGGGCTGATACCGTCCCCGCTGATCAGGCCAATTCGGCCCCCGTACCGAAAGGTTGGCGCAAGATGCCGGACCCCGCCGCGCACGATGCCGTCGCTCGTGACGCCGCAGAGACCGAGTCGGTCTTCGCCCATCCGGTCGTCCGGCCCGATGCCAGCGCCGCGTACGGCGACCACCCTGATCAGGTGATCGACTTCTACGCTCCCCGGGCCAACCAGGAGCGGGTGCCGCTCGTCGTCGTCCTGCACGGCGGCGCGTGGCGGGCGCCGTACGACCGCGGGCACCTCACCCCGTTCGCGGACTTCCTGGCCCGCCGGGGCTTCGCCGTCGCCAATGTCGAGTACCGGCGGGGTCCCGCGATCGCGCGGCAGGAGAGCGGCGCCCCGGTCGCGGGACGGTGGCCGGAGACCTTCGACGATGTGGCCGCGGCGATGGACGCGCTGCCCGCGCTCGCCGCGGAGGCGCTCCCGCAGGCGGACGCCCGGCGGACGGTGGTCACCGGGCACTCCGCGGGGGGCCATCTCGCGCTCTGGGCGTCGGCCCGTCATGTGCTGCCCGAGGGCTCGCCCTGGCGGCTGCCGGAACCGCCGCCGCTGCGCGGAGTCGTCGCGCTGGCGCCGATCGCGGATCTGGTGCGGGCCGTGGAACTGGATGTGTGCGGCGGGGCGATCCACCAACTGCTCGGCGGCGAGGAGGAGTTCAAGCGCCGCAGGGAGAGCGCGGATCCGGCGGCGCTGCTGCCGACGGGGATCGCGACCGCCGTGGTGCAGGGCCGTACGGACCTCACCGTGCCCTACGCCGTCGCCGAGGAGTATGTGGCCGCGGCGGCCAGGGCGGGCGAGACGGTCGGGCTGACGCTGCTGGAGGACGTCGGCCACTTCCCGCTGATCGATCCGGCGGCGGACGCGTGCGCGGTGGTGGCGGAGGAGATCGCCCAGCTCGCGTGGTGAGAGCGGCGGGAGCGGCGGGAGCACGTGCGCGCGCCGTGCACGCCGGGAGCGCCGGGAGCGTGCTTCCACGCCCGTAGTGTCCGCCGCTCTACCGCGCCCGCCGCGCCTGCCTCCCGCGCCCGCGCCTGCCTCCCGTGCCCGTGCCCGCGTCGCCCCGCGCGTGAGGCGTCGCACAGCGTGGGGCGCGGGTCGCCGCTCCACGGCTGGTGGGAGCGTGTAGTACCTGCGACGGACGGAGAAGGATCCGCTTCCGTGGTGACGACCCCCTCCGCCCCTGCCCCTACCGTGGCAACGTGACCGAGACAGATACCGGGAAGACCCGGAGCCCCGAGTTCCGTCTGGCCGAGGGAGCGTTCAGCAGCCTGCGCCAGGACCTCTTCCACGATGCCTTCGCCTACCGCCCGCTGGCACCCATGCGGACGGACGGCCCGATCACCCGCCGGCTGCCGGGGCGGATACGTGAGCGCGCGGTCTGGACCCCGCACGCCCTGGTCGTGGCGGGCGCCCTGTTCGTCGCCTTCATCGGCTTCGTCGACGGCTCCCTGCGCGAGCTCCTGCCGGTGGTGCCGGTCGTGCTGACGCTGGTCAGACCGGTCGGCGCCTGGTGGCTGGCCCTGGGGCTGTCCGCCGTGCTGAGCGTCCTCAGCTTCGGGCATCTGCCCTGGACCGCCAGCGGCTTCGCGGGCTACCTCCTGGTGATGACGGTGGTGGCGGCCCGTACCCGGCCGCGTGTCGCCGGGTGGATGTGGGTGGTCACGGCGGCGTACTCGCTGTTCGGTTCCGTCTTCCTCGACCGGTACGGGAACGGCGGCTCCAACGCCGCGCCCATGCTCTTCGTCTCCGCGCTCGTCCTGCTCACCGTGAGCATGCTGCATGTCCGCCGGGAGGCGGAGCAGGAGGTCGCCGCGCAGCAGAGCGTCACCGCCGTCGAACGAGACCGGCGCACGCTCCTGGAGGAGCGCACCACCATCGCCCGTGAGCTGCACGACGTGGTCGCGCACCATATGTCGGTGGTCGCGATCCAGGCCGAGGCGGCCCCGTACCGGGTGGAGAATCCGCCGCCCGAGCTGGAGCAGGCCTTTGTCACGATCCGGGAGAACGCCGTGGCCGCGCTGACCGAGCTGCGCCGGGTGCTCGGGGTCGTACGGGCCGAGGACTACCAGGCCCCCGACGCCCCGCAGCCCACCCTCGCCGATCTCGACGGGCTGCTCGGAAACGTCAGGGACGCCGGTCTGACCGTGGAGAAGACGGTCACCGGCGCGGTGCGCGAGCTGCCGCAGGGCGTGGAGCTGTCGGCGTACCGCATCGTGCAGGAGGCGCTGAGCAACGCGCTGCGGCACGCGCCGGGGTCGACCGCGACGGTCGAGATCGCCTATGTGCTCGGCGGGCTCGGCCTGCGGATCGTGAACACCGCGCCGCGGGGCCTGGTCAAGCCGTCGCCCGGCGCCGGGCACGGCATCACCGGGATGCGGGAGCGGGTGTCCATGCTGAACGGCGAGATGACCGCGGACCTCACCGAGGACGGCGGCTACGAGGTCGCGGCCTTCATCCCGGTGGCAGTCGAGCGGGACGGGGAACGGGACACGGAGCGGGACGGAAAACGCGACGGAAAGCGCGACGGGAAGCGGGCTTCGGAGCGCGACGGAAAGCGCGATGGGAAGCGGGCCTCGGAGCGGGACGGGGAAGCGGCATGACGATCCGGGTTCTGATCGTCGACGACCAGGTGATGGTCCGTGAGGGCTTCTCGGTGCTGCTGAACGCGATGCCGGACATCGAGGTCGTGGGCGAGGCCGTGAACGGCCGCGAGGCGGTCTCCCAGGTCGCGGCCCTGCGTCCCGACGTCGTGCTGATGGACATCCGAATGCCGGAGCTGAACGGCATCGAGGCGACCCGTGAGATCGTCACGGCGGACGCCGACGCGAAGGTGCTGGTGCTGACCACCTTCGACCTGGACGAGTACGTGTACCAGGCGCTGCGCGCCGGGGCCTCGGGCTTTCTGCTCAAGGACGCCTCCGCGCGGCAGCTCGCCGACGGCGTACGGGTGGTGGCCTCGGGCGAGGCGCTGCTCGCGCCGACCGTGACCCGGCGGCTGATCACGGAGTTCTCCAAGCTGGCGGATACCCCGAGGGCGCCCGCGATGGCCCGGATCGGGGATCTCACGGAGCGCGAGACGGAGGTGCTGGTCCTGATCGCCCAGGGGCTGTCCAACGCGGAGATCGCCGAGCATCTCGTGGTGGCGGAGTCCACGATCAAGACCCATGTCAGCCGCATCCTGGTGAAACTGGGACTGCGGGACCGCACACAGGCGGCGGTGTTCGCGTACGAGGCGCGGCTGGTCACACCGGGATGAGCCCGGGGCGGGGCGAGCCTCCACGCTGAGGCGGCGTGTACCGCGAGTACCGCGAGTACCGCGCGTATCGCGCACCGGCCCACTCTGTCCACAGGCTGTGGACAGAGTGGAGTGGCCCGGCCGTGTCACGTCGCTCAGGTCAGCAGGTCCCTGCGCCGCAGGCCCGCCAGGCCCGCCGCCGTCAGTGCCGCCGCGACCGCCGTCAGTACGAGGACCGGGGGCCATGTCATCTCCGCGCCCGGGAGCTTGGGGAGATGGCCGAACGGGGACAGGTTCATCGCCCACCGCGGGAGATCGAGCGCCGGGCCGAGCCAGCCCAGGGCCAGGGCGAGGCCCGCGACCGCCCAGCCCGCCACGGCCGCCCGCGGGAAGACGCCGTACAGCAGGACCACCAGCGCGCCCAGCACCCAGATCGCGGGAATCTGTACGAGCGAGGCGCCGAGGATTCCCGGCAGGTCCTGGCCGTATCCGAGGGAGAGGCCGAGACCGCCGAGGAGCATGATCAGGACGGCGCCGCCGAAGGCGATCAGCAGATGGCCCGCCGCCCAGCGCAGCCGGCCGACCGGACCCGCCAGCACCGGTTCCGCGCGCCCGCCGGTCTCCTCGCCGTACAGCCGGAGCACCGAGGAGACCACGTACAGCGCCGCGACCATGCCGAGCATGCCGGTCATCGCGGCGAGGAAGGAGTCGGTCAGCCCCTGCCGGCCGCCCATGCGCTCGAAGATCTCCCTGGCCTGCTCGTTGTCACCGACCAGTTCCGCGGCGCCGCCGGTGATGGACCCGAAGACGAGCCCGGCGAGCAGAAAACCGGCTCCCCAGCCGAGGACACCGCCGCGCTGGAGCCGCCACGCGAGCGCGCCCGCCGTGCCGAGCCCGCCGTGCGCCGGTCCGGGCCGGGCGGGCAGGAAGCTCATCCCGATGTCGCGCCGGCCCGCGAGCGTGTACGCGATGACGGCCTGCACGGCGATCGAGCCGAGCGGGATCAGCAGCACCCACCACCGCTCGTCGGCGAACGCGCGGACGTTCTCGGCCCAGCCGAGCGGGGAGAGCCAGGTCAGGACGGAGGACCCGGCGTCGGACGAGGCGTCGCCCGCGGCCTTGAGCACATAGGCGGCGCCGATGACCCCGGCCGTCATGCCCTTCGCGAGACGCGCGTTCTCGGTGATCTGCGCGGCGATGGCGGCCGTGCAGGCGAAGAGCATGCCGACGCACGCGGTGGCGAGACCGAGCGCCAGCGCGCCGGCGAAGTGCCCGCCGCCGCCCCCGGCGCCGGGACCGCCCCCGGTCCCGTCCGTGGTCCCGTCCGTGGTCCTGGCGTAGCCGGCGACCGCCGCGGTGATCACCAAGGCCAGCGCGGCATTGGCGGTCAGCGCCGTGAGCAGGGCGCCGGTCAGTGGCGCCCTGCGGCCGACCATCGCCGAGGAGAGCATCTCCTGACGGCCCGTCTCCTCCTCCTCGCGGGTGTGCCGTACGACGACGACCAGGCTCATCACGGCGGCGAGCGCGGCCCCGAAGCCGACCATGCGCCAGGCCGTGAGCCCGCCGAGGGAGTCGCTGAAGACAGGGCCGTAGAGGGCGCGCACCGAACTGTTGGTGGTCATGGACCGCGCGACGTCGGCCCGTTCGGCGGCGGTGTCGTACAGCGCGGAGAAGGACTGCGCGACGGACATGAAGGAACCGCCGATGACGAGCACCCAGACCGGGATCATGATCCGGTCGCGGCGCAGCGCGAGCCTCAACAGCGTTCCGGTGCCCGCGAGTTGCCGGGAGCCGCCGGCACGGGTCACCGGTACGGCGACGGCGGTGGCGGTCATCGCGGCACCGCCGCGCCGGTCTCGCCGGAAGCGCCGGAAGTACCGCGGGCGTTGGTGTCGGTCGCGTCGGTGGCGGTGCCGGTGCCGTCGGGGCCGTCCGCCGCGTAGTGGCGCAGGAACAGCTCCTCCAGCGTGGGCGGTGTGCTGGTCAGCGAGCGGATACCGGACTCGGAGAGCGAGCGCAGCACCGCGTCCAGTCGATCGGTGTCGACCTGGAGCCTGACCCGGTGCCCCTGGACGTCCAGGCCGTGGACGCCGGGGAGCCGGGCCAGTCCGCCGGGCGCGCCGACGAGTTCCGCGCTCACGCTCGTACGGGTCAGATGGCGCAGCTCGGAGAGCGAACCCGACTCGACCGTCACGCCCTTCCGGATGATGCTCACCCGGTCGCAGAGCGCCTCGACCTCGCTCAGCACATGGCTGGAGAGAAGCACGGTCGTGCCCCGCTCGCGCTCCTCCTCGACGCAGCTCTGGAAGACCTCCTCCATCAGCGGGTCGAGTCCGGAGGTCGGCTCGTCGAGGATCAGCAGATCCACGTCGGAGGCGAACGCGGCGACGAGCGCGACCTTCTGGCGGTTGCCCTTGGAGTACGTACGCCCCTTCTTGGTGGGGTCGAGCTCGAAGCGTTCGATCAGCTCGGCCCGCCGCGCCGGGTCGAGCCCGCCGCGCAGCCGCCCGTACAGGTCGATGACCTCTCCGCCCGAGAGGTTCCGCCACAGCGTGACATCGCCGGGTACGTAGGCCACGCGCCGGTGCAGTTCGACCGCGTCCTGCCACGGGTCGCGGCCCAGGAGCCGCGCCGTGCCCGAGTCGGGCCGCAGCAGCCCGAGCAGGACCCGGATGGTGGTGGACTTGCCCGCCCCGTTGGGACCGAGGAAGCCATGGACCTCACCGGTCCCGACGGCCAGGTCGAGGCCGTCCAGCGCATGCGTGCGGCCGAACGACTTGTGCAGTCCGGTGACGCTGATTGCCTTCGTCATGCTTCGGAAAGTACGCTACCTTCAGAAACTTGTGAAGTTAAGGAAGCGTAAAAAGAGTCACGTTAAGATCGGGAGAATCGGGAGCGCCGGGGCGGGCGCCGAGCACGGGAGACGATGGGGCGATGAGCAGCGAGAGCCGTGAGAGCCGTGAGGACCGGGGAGACCGTGAGGACCGGGAGAGCGGTGCGGGCGGCGAGGGCGGTGCTGGCGGTGAGAGCGGCGAGAGCGGCGACGCGCGGCCGGAGAGCGGTCCGCGGCGCGACGAGCAGGCCGTGTCCCGCTTCGTCGAGCGCTTCGCGGCCGAGATGACCGAGGCCGGGATGCAGCGCACGGCGTCCCGGGTATTCGCGGCCCTGCTCGCCTCGGACGACGCGAGCATGACCTCCGCCGAGCTGAGCGAGCGGCTGGGCATCAGCCCCGCCGCGGTGTCCGGGGCGGTCCGCTATCTCACCCAGGTCAGCATGGTCAGCAGGGAGCGCGACCCGGGCTCGCGCCGTGACCGCTACCGGCTGCACAACCAGATCTGGTACGCCAGCCTCACCCAGCGGGACTCGGTGCTGACCCGCTGGGAGCAGGCCTTGCGCGAGGGCGTGGAGTCGCTCGGCAGGGAAACCCCGGCGGGCGCGCGGGTCGCGGAGACCGTGGCCTTCTTCGAATTCCTCCAGAAGGAAATGCTGTTGCTGCTGGACCGCTGGAAGGAGCACCGGGAGACGCTGACGCCGAATCCGGGCAACGCCTCACGGCGGCCGGAAGACGCCTGACGGCGGAGGACGGCAGCAGGGACTGACGGCGGCGGACGGCGGAGCGCGCCTGACGGCGGAGGACGGCAGAGGACGGCAGAAGGCACCTGACGGCGCCTGACGGCGGACGGCGCGGACTTCCGCTGTCGCTCGCGCCTACGGCCTGAGCGGCGCCGAGTTCGGCAGGGTCAGCTCCCACGCGCCCGGCCGCAGCGTCCATGTCCGTGTCCGCACCGGCCCCGTCACCCGCGCGTCCGCGCGATAGCGGAAGTCCGCGCCCGAGACCGTCACCGAGAGCGCGCTCGCCGTGACCGGCTCGGGCGACGCGTACGTGCGGATCACCACCTCGGCCCGGCCGCCGCGTGAGCGCACCGTCACACCCTCGACCGGCTCGTCCAGATCGTTCAGCAGAACGCCGTCCGCCTCCACCCGCAGCCGGTGGGCCTGGCCCCCGAGGGCATGCGGAGCCGGTCGTACCAACGTACGCACCAGCGACCGGCAGGCGTGCCACACCGACGCGGCCACCAGTGCCCCGCCCGCCGTGGGCAGGGCCGGCAGGGCCGGGATACGGAGATCCCCCAGCACCACGCCGTCGCTGTCGTCGACCAGCAGATCGAGACGGCGCACCACCCCGTCCAGCACGGCGCGCGCCGCCGCGACCGCGCCCGTCGGCACGCCCAGCGAGTGCGCCAGCTCCACGGAGACCCCCACCGGCACCAGCGAGAGCGCCCCCGAGGCCAGCTCCCGCTCCCGGTGGAGCAGGGAGACCGTACGCAGCAGCGCGCGGTCGTCGCCGATCACCACGGGCCGTCTGCCGTTCCGTCTGGCCAGCGCCCGCGCGAACTCCTCGGGACCGTCGGGGAAGCAGAACTTCACCGAGGCACCCGCGCTGAGCACGTCCTTCGCGATCCGCACCGATTCGCCGTCGGTCCGGCTGGCGACCGGGTCGATGACCACCAGAAGCTGCTGCGCGCCGCTCTCCGCGGGCTCTGGAGCCAACAGCTCGGTCCTTCCTTCGGGTAGCATCTTTGTGCAAGAGCCCCTTGCGCTATTGCGCCAGGGGCTTCGTCTATTCCGGGGCACCGGTTCGACGGTCAGGGCCGACTCGTACAACGTCGTGCGAAGTCTTACGGCAAACGTGGGTCTTGTGGGTCTTACGGCATACGTGAGCCACATGGACGGCGTGCGCGGCCCCCGACCTTGGACATGCCCCGCCCGGAAGGGGTGTACGCCTGTGCCCGCACTTGTGCTGCTCGGTGCTCAGTGGGGTGACGAAGGCAAGGGAAAGGCCACCGACCTGCTCGGTGGATCCGTGGACTATGTCGTGCGCTATCAGGGCGGCAACAACGCCGGCCACACGGTCGTCGTGGGCGACCAGAAGTACGCACTGCATCTCCTCCCTTCCGGGATCCTCTCCCCGGGATGTATCCCGGTGATCGGCAACGGAGTGGTCGTCGACCCCGCCGTCCTGCTCTCCGAGCTGAGCGGGCTCAACGAGCGTGGTGTCGACACGTCCAAGCTGCTGCTCAGCGGTAACGCTCATCTGATCACCTCGTACCACACCACCATGGACAAGGTGACGGAACGGTTCCTCGGTTCGCGGAAGATCGGGACCACGGGCCGGGGCATCGGCCCGACCTACGCCGACAAGATCAACCGGGTCGGTATCCGGGTCCAGGATCTCTACGACGAGTCGATCCTGATCCAGAAGGTCGACGCGGCCCTCGACTTCAAGAACCAGATCCTCGCCAAGCTCTACAACCGGCGTGCCATCGAGTCCGGCAAGATCGTCGAGGAACTGCTGACCTACGCGGAGCAGCTCAAGCCGTACGTCTCCGACACTACCCTGGTGCTCAACAACGCCATCGACGAGGGCAAGGTCGTCCTCTTCGAGGGCGGGCAGGGCACGCTCCTGGACGTGGACCACGGTACGTATCCCTTCGTCACCTCGTCCAACCCGACGGCGGGCGGGGCCTGTACGGGCTCGGGCGTGGGGCCGACGAAGATCAGCAGGGTCATCGGCATCCTCAAGGCCTATACGACGCGCGTGGGGGCCGGACCGTTCCCGACCGAGCTGTTCGACGCGGACGGCGAGGCGCTGCGCCGTATCGGCGGCGAGCGCGGTGTGACGACGGGGCGCGACCGGCGCTGCGGCTGGTTCGACGCGGTGATCTCGCGGTACGCGACCAGGGTCAACGGTCTGACGGACTTCTTCCTCACCAAGCTGGACGTGCTCACGGGCTGGGAGCGGATCCCGGTGTGTGTGGCGTACGAGATCGACGGCAGGCGTGTCGAGGAACTCCCCTACAGCCAGACGGACTTCCATCACGCGAAGCCGGTGTACGAGTATCTGCCGGGCTGGTCCGAGGACATCAGCAAGGCGAAGAGCTTCTCCGACCTGCCGAAGAACGCGCAGGCGTATGTGAAGGCGCTGGAGGAGATGTCGGGCGCGCCGATCTCGGCGATCGGTGTGGGCCCGGGGCGTACGGAGACGATCGAGATCAACTCGTTCCTGTAGGACGTCCGGTGGTGACGGCCGGGGGCGGCGACCGGGGGAGGCGATGGTCCGCCGGTCGCCCTCGGCCGGTCGCCCCTCCGCCGGTCGCCCCTCTGTCAGCCGTCCCCGGCCGGTCGTTTCGGGTCGGTCCGGCCGGCCGGGGGGTTCCTGGTCAGTCGCCCTTGGTGTAGGTCAGTGACTCCCCGCCCGTCGACTCCCGGCGCAGGCTGCCGTCCGGCAGGATCGTCAGCTCCGTCGGATTCCCGGGGGTGCAGGCCGACATGGGTTCGCCCTCGGTCACCTTGGAGGGGCCGATACGGAGCGGGGCGTCCGGGTCCGGGGCCGAGGCGAGCGGCGCCTCGAAGACACAGCGGTAGCCGCCGCCCTGGGCCGGGCCGTCCGCCGTCAGGGAAAGGACCGTTTCGCCGACCTCGCCCTGCTGGATGACGAGCCGGCGGGTGCTGTAGCCCGCGGCGGTGTCCAGCCCGCCGGTCCAGGTGCCGAGATACTCCTCGGGCACCGCGCCCTCCGCCGCCCCGTCCGCGGGTGAGGCGCTGTCGGACGGGGACGGCCGCGGAGTGGTGTCCACCGGCGGCTTCGGGTCGGCGGAGCCGCTCACCCGCGCCTGTCCGTCCTCCTGTGTGCCGCCGCCGTTCATGAGCGCGTACACCGAGCCGCCCGCGGCGATCGCGACGATCAACGCCACCGCGATCAGGGCGGCGGTGCCCCGTGGATTGCGCTTGGGGCGCTGCTGCTGCGGCACCGGGGTGGGACCGTACGACGGGGTGGGACCGAAGGGTGTGACCTGCGTGGGGGGTGTGGTGGCGCCGTACGGGGCGGGCGGGCCGGGCCGGCCGTACGCGGGAGGCGCGCCGTAGGGCGACGGGGTCGGTCCGTACGGCGGGGTCGGTCCGAACCCCGGCTGGGGGTAGCCGTACGGCTGGGGCCCCGCGGGTTGCGGTAGCGGCTGTGGCTGGGCCTGTGGTCCCCGGACAGGTACGGGCGCGGCGGGTGCGGCCGGTGCGTGCTGTACGAGAACCGGCAGCGGCGCGGCGCCCGGAGCCACACCCGGCGTGGGCGTGGGCGGCGTGGGTGTCGCCGGTGGTGCCGTCGCGCCGGTCGCCGCGGGGAGGGCGCGGGCCGCCGGTACGGGAAGGGCCGGCCGCGGCGCCGGAGGCTGCTGCTGTTCCTGCTGTTCCTGCTGCTGCTTCTGGTGCTGTTCCTGCTGTTCGGTCGGCGCCTGTGCTCGTTCAGGCGCCGCCGCCACTGCCGCCGCCTGCGCGAGGGGAGCTTGTGCCTCCGCCTCCGCCTCCGCCCGCGACTCCGACTCCGCTCGCGCCGGTGCCGACACCGGCGCTTCCGCGGCCGGTGCGGCGATCTCGTCCTGCGCCGGTGTCCGTATCCGTCCCGTCGGGTCCTCGTGCTCCAGCAGCCGCACCGCGTGCTGGCCCAGTTGCGCCAGCAGTCCGCCCGGTAGCCATGGCTCCCCGCCGGGACCCGCGCCCGCGTCCGCCGCCTCGCCCACCCGGGCCAGGATGTCCTTGGTGGTCGGCCGGGCGGCCGGTTCCTTCTGGAGACAGGCGTGCACCAGCACCGCCAGATCCGGTGACAGCCCCGACAGGTCCGGTGCTTCCTGCGCGATCCGGTACATCAGCGCGTGCACACCGCTGTCCGCCGCGCCGAACGGCAGCCGCCCCGTCGCCGCGTACGCCAGCACCGAGCCCAGACAGAACACGTCGCACGCCGCCGTCACCCGGTCGCCGCGCACCTGTTCCGGCGCCATGAAACCGGGGGACCCCACCAGGGCGCCGGTCCGGGTCAGACCCTCCTCGGTGACGGTTTCCAGCGCACGGGCTATGCCGAAGTCGATGACACGCGGCCCGTCGATCGTCACCAGTACGTTCGACGGCTTGAGATCGCGGTGGATGAGACCCGCGGCGTGGATGTCCTGGAGCGCGTGCGCGAGACCCGAGGCGAGTATCCGTACGGAACGCTCCGGAAGGGGACCGTGACCACCGGACACGACGGTCTGAAGGCTCGGCCCCGCCACATAACCGGTGGCGAGCCAGGGCACCGGCGCCTCGGTGTCCGCGTCGAGGACGGGCGCCGTCCACGCGCCGCCGACCCGCCGCGCCGCGGCCACCTCCTGCCGGAACCGGTCGCGGAACTGCTTCTGTTCGGCCAGCTCCCGCCGTACGAGTTTCACCGCGACCGTACGGCCGCGGTCGGAGCGCGCCAGATAGACCCGGCCCATACCGCCCGCGCCCAGCCGGGCGAGCAGGCGATAGGCGCCGATGTGCTGCGGATCTTCCGCTACGAGCTTCTCCATGGCCGCGCGGCCCCTCCCGTACGTGCGACGTGCGGTACCCGCCATGGATCATCTCGCATGAGACGGGCGGGGTTGTCGAGTATCCCGACTATCTCGAACGCCGTTTCACCGCGTACGCGAGGGTCGGTTCACTCCGGCCAGGCGGAGTTCTCGATCACGTCCACGAAGTCCGTCCGTACGAACCCCGGTGAGAAGCGTGCCAGCACATCCGCGTTCACCGTGCCGAAGGTCGACTCGGGCCGGTGCTGGAACCCCTCCGTGAACGCCCGCAGGATCCGCCGCTTGAAGTCGGGCCGCGGATGCGCGGCGACGACCGCGTTCCTGACGGCCTCCGGGACGGCGTCGAGACCCATCCCCAGCACGTCGAACTCGACGCCCGCCGTCACCAGCGCCACCTCGGGCTCCAGACGCGCCGGGACCTCCGGTGTCGTGTGCAGGGCGATCGCGGTCCAGACGAGCCGCGCGCTCTGCGCCGGCAGCCCGTGGCCGAGCAGGAAGTCACGGGCCGCGTCGGCGCCGTCGATCTCGAAGCGCTGCCGCGAGCCGCGGTAGCCCTCGGTGAGACCGAGGTCGTGGAACATCGCGCCGATGTAGAGCAGTTCGGGGTCGTACGACAGACCTCGCCGCCGGCCCTGGAGGGAGCCGAAGAGGAAGACCCGGCGGGAGTGGTCGTACAGCAGGGGGCTCTCGATGTCCCGTACCAGCTCGGTCGCTTCCTTGACGAGGCCGCTGTCGGGGATCTCGATGTCGGCGATGCGCTCGGTCATGACGGATTCCTTTCGGGAGGGGCCACGGGCCGTGAGGCTCCGCGAAGGGACCGGGGGTCCTCCACGGGCCGCGAGGCCCGCGAGGGGACCGGGGAGCCCGGGGGCGCGGGCCGCCCCGGCGCCGGGGCCCGATGCCAGGGTTCGATACCGGGCCCTGATTCCACTGTCGCCCCGCCTGCCCCGCCGGTGCCATGTCTCCGTGGACGTACGTCCCACACATCCGGCCATGGATCCGGGCGTGCTGCTGAGCGAGATCGCGGCGGATCCGGCGGCCGACCGCCATCTCGGCGTGACCCCGTCGACGTACCGGGCGCGATTCCGCACGACGACCGGGACGCGCTGACCGGCCCCGGCGCGTGACCGGCCCCGGCGCGTGACCGGTGACCGACCGGGCCCGGCCCCGGCGGGTGGCCGTCGCGTACCCGCCTCGCGTACCCGCCTCGCGTGCCCACCCGGGCGCCCGACACCATGCCGACCCGAGCCGCTCAGGCCATACACCTTGGCCATACCGCCCCCGACCTCGCGCTCTCTACCCTGGCCCGCATGATCCCCCATGCCGACCCGACGACGGGCGCCGCCGTGAAGGCCGCGGACCGTGCGCACGTGTTCCACTCCTGGTCCGCCCAGGACCTGATCGATCCGCTCGCCGTCGCCGGCGCCGAGGGCGCGTACTTCTGGGACTACGACGGCCACCGCTATCTCGACTTCACCAGCGGTCTCGTCTTCACCAACATCGGCTATCAGCACCCCGTCGTCGTCGCCGCGATCCAGGAGCAGGCCGGGCGTCTCGCCACCTTCGCGCCCGCCTTCGCCGTGGACGTCCGCTCCGAGGCCGCGCGTCTCATCGCCGAGCGCACCCCCGGCGATCTCGACAAGATCTTCTTCACCAACGGGGGCGCCGAGGCCGTCGAGAACGCCATCCGGATGGCCCGGCTGCACACCGGCCGCCCCAAGGTGCTCTCCGCCTACCGCTCGTACCACGGCGCCACCTCCACCGCGATCAATCTCACCGGCGATCCGCGCCGCTGGCCGTCCGACACCGGCTCGTCCGGTGTCGTCCGCTTTCACGCGCCGTTCCTCTACCGCTCGGCCTTCTACGCCTCGACGGAGGCCGAGGAGTGCGCCCGCGCGCTGGAGCATCTCGAATCGGCCATCGCCTTCGAGGGCCCGGCCACCATCGCCGCGGTCATCCTGGAGACCGTCCCGGGCACGGCCGGTGTGATGGTGCCGCCGCCCGGCTATCTCGCGGGCGTACGGGAGATCTGCGACCGGCACGGCATCGTCTTCGTGCTCGACGAGGTGATGGCGGGCTTCGGGCGTACGGGCGCGTGGTTCGCCGCCGACCACTTCGATGTCGTACCCGACCTGCTGACCTTCGCCAAGGGCGTCAACTCGGGCTATGTCCCGCTCGGCGGAGTGGCCGTCTCGGCGGCCGTCGCGGAGACCTTCGCGACCCGCCCCTACCCCGGCGGGCTGACCTATTCCGGCCATCCGCTGGCCTGCGCCGCGGCCGTCGCCACCATCCGGGTGATGGAGGACGAGAAGGTCGTGGAGCACGCGGCCCGTATCGGTGAGACGGTCCTCGGCCCCGGGCTGCGCGAGCTGGCGGCCCGGCACCCCTCGGTGGGCGAGGTGCGCGGTACGGGGGTCTTCTGGGCCCTCGACCTGGTCAGGGACAGGGAGACCAGGGAGCCGCTCGTGCCGTACAACGCGACGGGCGCGGCGAACGCGCCCATGGCCGCCTTCGCCGCGGCCTGCAAGGCGAACGGTCTGTGGCCCTTCGTGAACATGAACCGTACGCACGCGGTCCCCGCCTGCAACATCACCGAGGCCGAGGCGAAGGAGGGGCTGGCGGTCCTGGACCTGGCGCTGACGGTCGCGGACGAGTACACGGTGTAGACCCGGCGGGGGCCCCGGCGGGTCCGCACCGTGTACCCGCCGGGGGCCCCGGCGCGGGTCGGAGCCGCTCGGAGCCGCTCGGAGCCGCTCGGAGTCGGCCACACCACACCCGTCCCACCCCGCCCTCCGGCACCCCCTGGCTTAAGGTGTCGGGAGCCGGATGAGGGGACGAACCATGCCCGCCAGCGGAGCCGTGACCCGCAGTACCTTGCGGCAGCAGATCGCGGACGCGCTGCGTGACGAAGTGCTGGCAGGGCGTTTACTGCCGGGGCAGGAGTTCACCGTCAAGCAGATCGCCGAGCAGTACGGAGTCTCCGCCACCCCCGTCAGGGAGGCGCTGGTCGATCTCTCCGCGCAGGATCTGCTGGACTCGGACCAGCATCGCGGTTTCCGGGTCCATCAGTTCTCGATCGACGACTTCCGCGGCATGGTCGAGGCGCGCTCGCTCATCGTGGACAGCGTCTTCCACAGGTCGGCGGGCGCACTGCCGGCCTTCACGGCGCAGAGCGCGGAGCTGGTGTCCGTACGGCGCCGGGCCGAGGAGGCCGCGCGTGCGGCCAGGGGCGGGGATCTGAACGTCCTCATCGGCTACGACCTGCGGTTCTGGCGTGAGCTGTGCGCGCTGGTCGCCAATCGCTATGTCGCCGATTTCCTGCACCGGCTGCGGGTACAGACATGGGTGTTCGCGGTGCCCTTCCTCCGGGACGAGGGCGAGGGCGGGAAGTGGCTGTGGAACGGGCATGAACAGCTCGTCGACGCGCTCACCCTGGGCGACGCCGCGGCGGCGCGCGCCGTGATCGCGGAGTACGACGACCACGCGCTCAAGTGGGCCGACAGACTGGAGAGTTCGCGGCGGTGAGTGGGGACGGGGGACGCGCGGACGGTACGGCCGGGGCACGCGCGGCGGGGGCACGCGCGGATGGGGTACGCGCGGACGGGGCACGCGCGGACGGGGCGTACGCGGGGAGCGTGGCGCTGAGCGTTGTTGTACCGGCGTACAACGAGGAGGCGCGGCTGGGACCCACCCTCGACGCCATCCGCGCCCATCTGCGTGCCGATCCCGACCGCTGGGGCGAGTGGGAGCTGATCGTCGTCGACGACGGTTCCACGGACGGCACGGCGGCGATCGCCGCCGAGGCCGCCGCGCACGAGCCGCGTATCCAGCTGCTGCGGAGCGACGGCAACCACGGCAAGGGCCATGCCCTGCGGCTGGGCGTACTGGCCTCGTACGGCCGGCGCGTCCTGGTCACCGACGCCGATCTCGCCACCCCGATCGATGAACTGGACCGGCTCGACAAACAGCTCACGGCCGACGGCGACGGCGCGGCGATCGGCTCGCGCGCCCATCCGGACGCGAGCATCGAGGTCCGCCAGCTCGCGCTGCGCGAGTGGCTGGGCCGGCTCGGCAACCGGCTGATACGGGTGGTCGCGGTCGACGGCATCAGCGACACCCAGTGCGGTTTCAAGCTCTTCGACGGCGAGCGGGCGCGGGCCGCCTTCGCCGATTCCCGGCTGGACGGCTGGAGCATCGACGTCGAGATACTGCGCCACTTCCGGCGCTCCGGCTGGCCGGTGACCGAGGTCCCCGTGCGCTGGGCGCACCAGCCGGGCTCGAAGGTACGGCCGCTGGACTACGGCAGGGTCCTGCTGGAGCTGGCCCGGCTCAGGGCGGGGGAACGGGCGGGCGACCGGGCGTCACAGCGCCGGGCGGACAGCCGGGCGGACGGCCACCCGGACGGCCTGAAGGAGAGCCGGGCGGAGAGCCGGACGGACGGCCGCGAGGAGGGGGTCCGCGAGGAGGGGGTCCGCGGGGGCCGCGGCGCGCGCGGGCACCGCCGTACGGATCTCGCCGTCGCCGGGCTGTTCCTGCTCGCCTCCCTCTTCCTCTACAAGGGCCTGTGGGCCGATCTCGACCACGCCTATCTCGCCGACGCGGGGTCGGACCAGAACCAGTGGGAGTGGTTCTTCCGGGTCACCGCCGACAATGTCGTCCATCTGCGCAACCCGCTGTTCACGACGCTCCAGAACTTTCCCGACGGTGTGAACCTGATGGCGAACACGGTCATGCTCGGGCTCTCCGTCCCGCTCACCCCCGTCACGCTCGCCTTCGGTCCCACGGTCACCTGGGCGCTGGTCCTCACCCTCGGTCTGACGGCCACGGCCGTCTCCTGGTACCGGCTGTTCGCGCGCCGGCTCGTCCGGGACCGCCGGGCGGCGGCGCTCGGCGCGGCGCTCGCCGCGTTCGCGCCCCCGATGATGTCGCACGCCAACGCGCACCCGAACTTCCTTGTCCTCTTCATGATCCCGGTGATCATCGACCGGGCGCTGCGGCTGTGCGTGCCCATGGACGACGACAACGAGGAGGCCGAAGGGCGGCGTGTCCTGCGGGACGGCGCGCTGCTGGGGCTCTTCGTCACGTATCAGATCTTCCTCGGTGAGGAACCGCTGCTGCTCGCCGTGATGGGCATGCTGCTCTTCGCGCTGGCGTACGCCGTCGTACGGCGCGAGATGGCGCGCGCGGCGCTGCGGCCCCTGCTGCTGGGCCTGGGATACGCGTTGCAGGTCTGTCTGCCGCTGCTGGCGTTCCCGTTGTACTGGCAGTTCTTCGGCCCGCAGAGCTACCACAGCGTGCTGCACGGCGACAACGCGGGCAACAGCCCGCTCGCCTTCCTGGAGTTCTCCGGGCGCGCGCTGTTCGGTGACGAGACGACCGCCGACGCGCTCGCGATGAACCGTACCGAGCAGAACGCCTTCTACGGCTGGCCGCTGATCGCCCTCGCCTTCGGGATCGTGGTGTGGCTGTGGCGGCTGGCCGTGGTCAGGGCCCTGGCGTTCACGGCGGTGGCGGCGGCGCTGCTCTCCCTGGGGCCGAAGGTCCGTATCCCCTTCACGGACACCGTGCTGACCGGCCCCTGGCGGGCGCTGGCCCATCAGCCGCTCTTCGAGTCGGTGATCGAGTCGAGGGTGGCGATGATCTGCGCGCCGGCGCTGGGCGCGCTGGTGGCGCTGGCGGCGGACCGGCTCGCGGTCCGCAGGGCGGAGACGGAGGCGGACGCGGACGCGCGGGCGCACGCGGACGCGGACACGGACACGGGCGTGGGGGCGCACGCGGGCGCGGGCGCGGACACCGTACCGGGGCCGGGTCCGGGTCCGGGCGACCGGGCCGGGGCCCGATGGCGCAGACACCGGCTCGTCGGGCTCGCGGCGGTGGCCGCGGCACTGATCCCGATCGTCCCGACGGCGCTGCCGGTACGGGACCGTCCGGACGTCCCGCGGTTCATCGCCGACGGGATGTACCGCGCGTACGTCTCCGAGGGCGAGACCGTCGTCCCCGTACCCCTGCCCGACCCCGGCAGCGCGGAGGCGCTGCACTGGCAGTCCGCGACGGGCCTCGGCTTCTCGGTGCCCGGCGGCTACTTCAACGGGCCGTGGGGCGAGAACCGTACGGGCATCTACGGCGCCCCCGCCCGCTACACCTCGAATCTGCTGCGCGATGTCCGCTACAGCGGCCAGGCCCCGGTGATCGGGGCCAACTGGCGGGCACAGGCGCGCTTCGACCTCGCCTTCTGGCACGCGGGGGTCGTGGTGCTCGCGCCCCAGGCCAATGACGCGGCGCTCTACGAGACGGTGGAGAAGCTGCTGGGGCGGCCGGGGAAGCGGATCGGCGGGGTCTGGATCTGGGATCTGCCGCCCACCGGGGGAGCGGGAGCGGCCGGTACGGGATGATGGCGGCGCGACACGGACAGGACGGGTGTCGGACGGCGGGCGCGAGGACCGGGGCGAACGGCTTCGAAACGGTCTGACGCCGGGTCATCGGCCCCGGCCCGGCCCGTACCGGCGGTCCTCCGTCGGCAGGGACGCGTGAGGGAGGGCCGACCGGGACCCTTCGCTGGACGTGCCCGTCGCATTACGCTGTCCCGACCATCGCGCGCACGCGTACGACCTGTTGGAGAGCGAGCCTCCCTTGGCCTGTGACCTGTGGTTGGTCCCCCTCGTCGATGTGCTGTGCCACAGCCCCGACAATCCCTTCGCCGAAGAGATCGCCGTATACGACAAGGCGCTCGGCGACGCCGGGCTGCCGTCCGTTCCCGTCTTCGCCTATATGCCCGGCCTCTCGGGGGATGTCGCCCCGGTCGCCGGCTTCGACTACGACGCGCTGCACTTCCTGCGGCGCGCGTATCTGCTCCAGCTCTGCGGCCTGGCCGTGACACCGGTCGGTGAACTGGGCGGTGACTACGAGCAGTTGCTGGAGATGTTCGAGTCGACGGCCCAGCAGTCGCATCTCGTCTGGCACTACGACCACGCGGGCGCGTATGTCCCGGTGGACTACGACGCGCCCCTCTCGAACGAGGAACTCCTCGCGGGCGGCGGCCCGCTGGGCTCCACGCAGGGTCTGCTGCGTGAACTGGAGATCGTCGCCCCGGCGATCGGTATCGACCCGGCCAACCCCCCGTCCGCCCCCGCCCCGCCGGAGCGCCCCACGTCCTTGGAGGAACCGGCGACCTCGATCCCCTACGACGACGGCCCGTTCGCCAGGGAGCGCCATGTCTGGCTGGGCCTGCACGCCGCGGCGACCAGAAGTCTGGGCCAGGGCTCAATGATCATCTTCAGTTGACGAACGGCCGATGCGGGCGGGGCCGGCGAGATCCACGCCGGCCCCACTGTCCCCGGCCCCACTGCCCTGGCCCTACCGTCCCCGGCTCCACTGCCCCTGGCCCTACGGTCCGGCAGGCGCCATCGCCGTCCGGGCGGGCAGGCGGGCGCTACCGCGGTTCCGGCGGTCGCTGTCTCGGCATGTTCGGCCGGGTGCCCGGGGGCAGGGGAAAGCGCCCGGGGGGCGGTACGGAACCCTCCCCCCGTACCCCGCCCATCGGCATCGACTGCGTCACCAGCGGCGCGGGACCCGAGCGGAACTCGATCATCCAGTCCGCCGTCTCGGCCCGTACCAGCTCGGTCACGTCCTCCGTGAACCGCCGCAGCACCGCCAGACAGCGTTCCGCGGCCTCGCTCGCGGTGCCCTCGGTCGGCCCCAGGACCTCCCGTACACACTCCGAGGCCCAGTCGAACTGGAGCGTCTGCAATCTGCGCTGCACCCCCTGCGCGGTCGCGACCGCGCGCATCCAGCCGGACGTCAGCCCGAAGTACCGGTCGCACGCCAGACAGGCGGCGCCCAGCAGCAGCGAGACATAGCCCCAGCCCGCCGCCCCCGCCAGCGCCCCGGTGAGATCCAGCAGCGGCAGGGCGGCGCCCGCGGTCACGCCGAGGGCCGTCGCGCCCCGCAGGACACGGGCGGCGCGCCGTTTCCGTAACCGGGTGGCCAGATACCAGTCGACGGTGCGCAGCGCGCCGGTCTCGACCCAGCGGTAGAGCTCGTCGAGCCGTTCCGCGGGCTCTCCCCAGTCGCCGAGCGGGAACGGCCCCCCGACCAGATCGCCCTCGGTCTCGCCGCCGTGCGGCACGGCGCCACCGGCACCACCGGCACCATCGGACGAGGCGTCCTCCTCCCGGGCAGGGCCTCCGGGCTGCATCTCCGGCTGGCTCACCTGGGCACTCCTCTGCGGTCTGCTGTGACTTTGTGTGGGCGGCTGGTCGACGATCGGTCGGTTCCGCTTCCCGGTTCTCGGGCGGACGGCATACGGGTGGCGGGCGGATGACGGACAGGCGGCGGACGGGTGGCGGGCGATTCCGCGCATGCATTCCTACCGCCGAATGGTGGGCTGTGTGTCCGAAATCCCGGTATTTACCCCCACGTGTGGGCCTTGATCAGGTGGAGGAGCCACGGGGCTCTCACTCGAAAGAGTTCGTTCCGGTGGGGTGGAGCGGGCTGCCCGGTGACCACGTAGGCTCGGCTTACAGAGGAAAACGTCGTCGAATGCCAGGAGTGACCGTGATTCCCGGTGGTGGTCAGCCCAATATGCAAGAGCTGCTCCAGCAGGCCCAGAAGATGCAGCAGGACCTCGCCCGAGCACAGGAGGAGCTGGCGGCGACCGAGGTCGACGGCCAGTCGGGCGGTGGTCTGGTCAGGGCGACCGTCAACGGCTCGGGCGAACTGCGCGGCCTTGTGATCGATCCGAAGGCCGTCGACCCCGAATCCGCGTCTTCCTTGCAGGAACTGGGGGAGACCCTCGCGGATCTCGTCATCGCCGCCGTCCACGCGGCGAACGAGAACGCGCAGCAGCTCCAGCAGCAGAAGCTCGGCCCGCTCGCCCAGGGTCTCGGCGGTATGCCGGGCCTGCCCTTCTAAGACCTCCCGACACCAACTAGCGTACGTACCCGGGCCCGTACCCGCGGCCGGTACGTACTCACCACAGCAGGGGAAGGCAGTCCGTTGTACGAAGGCGTCGTTCAGGACCTCATCGACGAACTGGGCAGACTGCCCGGCGTCGGGCCCAAGAGCGCGCAGCGGATCGCCTTCCATGTCCTCCAGGCCGAGCCGACCGATGTCCGCCGCCTCGCCCATGCCCTGCTGGAGGTCAAGGACAAGGTCCGGTTCTGCGCCGTGTGCGGCAATGTCGCCCAGGAGGAGCGCTGCGGGATCTGCCGTGACGCGCGCCGCGATCCGACGGTGATCTGCGCCGTGGAGGAACCGAAGGACGTCGTCGCCATCGAGCGCACCCGCGAGTTCCGCGGTACGTACCACGTGCTCGGCGGCGCGATCAGCCCCATCGAGGGCGTCGGCCCCGAAGATCTGCGGATCCGTGAACTGCTGGCCCGGCTCGCCGACGGCACGGTCACCGAACTGATCCTGGCGACCGACCCCAATCTGGAGGGCGAGGCCACGGCCACGTACCTCGCCCGCATGATCAAGCCGATGGGCCTGAAGGTCACACGCCTGGCCAGCGGTCTGCCCGTGGGGGGCGACCTGGAATATGCCGACGAGGTCACGCTCGGGCGTGCCTTCGAGGGGAGACGACTTCTCGATGTCTGACGCAACGCTGCACGCCGCCCATCAGGATCCGGACGACTTCGCGGTCCAGATCGCCGACCAGATCGAGAGCTTCATCGTGGCCGTCACGGAAGTGGCGAAGGGCGATGAGCCGGACAGCGCCGTACCGTTCCTGCTGCTGGAGTTCTCCCAGCTCATGCTGGCCGGCGGCCGGCTGGGCGCACACGAGGACATCCTCCCCGAGGAGCGCTACGAGCCCGACCTCGGCCCGGAGCCGGACGTCGACGAGCTGCGCGAGCGTTTCGCGGTGATCCTCGAACCGATCGATGTGTACTCCGAGGTCTTCGACCCGTACGAGCCCCGCAAGGCGCCCGTCGCGGCCCGTATCTCCGACGACATCGCCGGGGTGATCACGGACCTCCGCCACGGTATGGCCCACTACCGCGCGGGCCGTACGACCGAGGCGCTGTGGTGGTGGCAGTTCTCGTACTTCTCCAACTGGGGCTCCACCGCGTCCGCGACCCTGCGCGCCCTCCAGTCCCTGGTCGCGCATGTCCGCCTCGACCAGCCCCTCCCGGCCCTCGACGGCCTCGACACGGACCAGGACCTCGGCGAGGACGCCCTCGCGGAGGAGGCGGGCAAAGTGATGGCGGAGGAGATCGCGGGCCCCCTGGGCCTCCGTACCGTCAGGTAGCGCACCGGCAGGTGTGCCACTGGTGGCAGGCGGTCCACCGTCAGGTAGTCCGCCGGCAGGCGATCCATCGGCCCATCGGCCCGGTGTATGTCGCGCTCCCGCGTGACGTGGGCCACGTTTCCGCGTGCCGTGTGACATCGGGGGCATGCATCCTCACCGAGCGACCGGCGACCGGTGTTCGATGATCACTGAGTGAGCGGGACATCTCACGATGTGATATGTCCGAGTCGTCGTGCGGTCGCTCGTTAAACTGAGCCGACAGTAGTGATGGACTGAGCGAGGAGCGCACGTGGGCCTTGTCGTGCAGAAGTACGGAGGCTCCTCCGTAGCCGATGCCGAGGGCATCAAGCGGGTCGCCAAGCGAATCGTCGATGCCAAGAAGAACGGCCATCAAGTGGTCGTCGTGGTTTCGGCGATGGGCGACACGACGGACGAGCTGATCGATCTCGCCGGACAGGTGTCCCCGATCCCTGCCGGGCGTGAGTTCGACATGCTGCTGACCGCCGGAGAGCGGATCTCCATGGCCCTGCTGGCGATGGCGATCAAAAACCTGGGCCACGAGGCCCAGTCGTTCACCGGCAGCCAGGCGGGCGTCATCACCGACTCGGTCCACAACAAAGCGCGCATCATCGATGTCACGCCGGGCCGGATCCGTACCGCGCTGGACGAGGGCAACATCGCCATCGTCGCGGGGTTCCAGGGGGTGTCCCAGGACAAGAAGGACATCACCACCCTGGGGCGCGGCGGGTCCGACACCACCGCCGTGGCGCTCGCCGCCGCACTGGACGCCGAGGTCTGTGAGATCTACACCGATGTGGACGGTGTCTTCACCGCCGACCCCCGGGTCGTGACGAAGGCCCGGAAGATCGAGTGGATCTCCTTCGAGGACATGCTGGAGCTGGCCAGCTCCGGTTCCAAGGTGCTGCTGCACCGGTGCGTCGAGTACGCACGCCGTTACAACATCCCGATCCATGTCCGTTCCTCGTTCTCGGGGCTTCAGGGCACATGGGTCAGCAACGAGCCGCAAGGGGACCGCACGGTGGAGCAGGCCATCATCTCCGGTGTCGCCCATGACACCTCCGAGGCGAAGATCACGGTCGTCGGCGTCCCCGACAAGCCCGGCGAGGCCGCGACGATCTTCCGAGCCATCGCCGACAACGAGATCAATATCGACATGGTCGTCCAGAACGTCTCCGCCGCGGCGACCGGACTGACCGACATCTCCTTCACGCTGCCGAAGACCGAGGGCCGCAAGGCCATCGACGCGCTGGAGAAGACGAAGTCGACGATCGGCTTCGACTCGCTGCGCTACGACGACCAGATCGCCAAGATCTCCCTCGTCGGCGCGGGTATGAAGACCAACCCCGGCGTCACCGCGAGTTTCTTCGAGGCGCTGTCGGACGCGGGCGTGAACATCGAGCTGATCTCGACCTCCGAGATCCGGATCTCCGTGGTCACCCGCGCGGACGATGTGATCGAGGCCGTACGGGCCGTGCACACCGCCTTCGGTCTCGACAGCGACTCCGACGAGGCCGTGGTCTACGGAGGCACCGGGCGATGAGCCGTCCGCACACGGACCGGCCGTGCACCGGCCGGTCGCACCGCGCAGGCCGGCCGCACACAGGCCGTTCGCGCACGGGCCGGTCGTACACGGGCCGGTCGCACACGGGCCGGTCGTACGGCGACGTCGGGGGCAGGCGCGGGAGCGCCGCGCCATGAACGGACGGCCGACGCTCGCGGTCGTGGGTGCGACCGGGGCCGTCGGCGCCGTCATGCTCCAGATCCTCTCCCAGCACGCCGACGTCTGGGGCGACATCCGGCTGATCGCCTCCCCGCGCACGGAGGGCCGCAAGCTCTCCGTGCGGGGCGAGCCGACCGAGATCGTCGGCCTCACCGAGGACGCTCTCGAAGGCGTCGACGTCGCGGTGTTCCTCGTACCGGACGAGGTGTCCGCCCGGTGGGCCCCCGTCGCCGTGGCCAAGGGCGCTGTCGTCGTGGACAGTTCGGCCGCCTTCCGGATGGACCCGGATGTGCCGCTGGTCGTCCCCGAGCTCAATCCCCACGCGGTACGGTCCCGTCCGCGCGGAATCGTCGCGAGCCCGGCCTGCACCACGCTGTCCATGATCGTCACCGTGGGCGCCCTGCACGCCGAGTTCGGTCTGCGGGAGCTGGTGGTCTCCTCGTACCAGGCGGTCAGCGCCGCCGGCCAGGACGGCATCACCGCCCTGCGCGAACAGCTCTCCCTCGTCGCCGGTACGGAACTGGGCACGCATCCCGGCGACGTGCGCCGCGCGGTGGGCGACACCACCGGCCCCTTCTCCGCCCCGCTGGCGCTCAATGTCGTGCCCTGGTCCGGTGCGCCCCAGGACGGCGGCTGGTCCTCGGACGAGATGGCGATACGCGACGAGACCAGAAAGGTCCTGGACCTGCCCGGACTGCGGGTGACGGCGACCTGTGTCCATGTGCCGGTGATCACCGCGCACTCGCTCACCGTGCACGCGCGCTTCGAGCAGGAGATCACCGTCGACCGGGCGCACGAGATCCTGGCGACCTCACCGGGTGTCGTGCTGTTCGACAACCCGGGGGCGGGCGACTTCCCGACGCCCGCGGATGTGGTGGGGACGGATCCGACCTGGGTGGGGCGAGTGCGGCGGTCGCTGGACGACCCCCGGGCACTGGAGCTTTTCGTCTGCGGCGACAATCTCCGTAAGGGCGCGGCCCTCAACACCGCTCAGATCGCCGAGGCCATCGCCCTGGAACTGTCGAAGCCGTAACCCGCCACATCCTCAGCTGTGGCTCAAAAGTCGACGAAAACCAGAAGCCGTTGAACCCTAAAACTTTGTAGGATCTGTGAACGTCCCGTGGTCAGGTTCATGGTCACACCGCTTGAACTGGGACGTTGTCTTGTTCGACGATGCCCGTCCGTCTTTCCCGCGCTTTCCTGCGAGAGCGCCGCAACCGCCGACCGGCCGGGAAGCGTCTCTGCGGTCACCCCTTCGCGGTGTCGCGAGAATTGGGGCATAGGGGGAGATCGGGTACGTATGACGGCAATTGGTGCAGCGTCAAATGGGGTGACGTACGCGTACAACCCTGACGGGGGGAAGCGTGTCCAACAGGCGTGGCAGAGGTTCTCGACATCACAGCGATCGCCCCGGTACGCGGCGCGGCGGTGCGCCCGCTCCGGCGGCCCCGCACACCCGGCGGTATGCCGGTGATCGCCCCTATGCCCGCAGCGCGCCCGGCCCGGCTGCCGTCCCAGCGCGAGGGCGCTGACGGCGCGATGGCAGCGGGTACCACCGTCGATCACCTCACCGAGACCTATCGCGCCCACTACCGGTCACTGCTCGGGCTCGCCGCCCTTCTGCTGGACGACACGGCCTCCTGCGAGGATGTCGTCCAGGAGGCGTTCATCCGGGTGCACTCCGCGCGCAACCGGGTACGGGAGCCGGAGAAGACGCTCGCGTATCTGCGGCAGACCGTGGTGAACCTCTCCCGGTCCGCCCTGCGCAGACGGATCCTCGGTCTCAAGCTGCTCTCCAAGCCGATGCCGGACATGGCGAGCGCGGAGGAGGGCGCGTACGACCAGCTGGAGCGGGACGCGCTGATCAAGGCGATGCGCGGACTGCAGCGGCGGCAGCGTGAGGTACTGGTCCTCCGGTACTTCGCGGACATGACCGAGGCGCAGGTCGCCGAGACCCTGGGAATATCACTGGGTTCGGTGAAGGCGTACGGCTCGCGCGGCATCAAGGCGCTGCGCGTCGCCATGGAGGCCACGGCATGAGTGCGCGGAAGGACCGGCGCGGCTTCGGCCGTCCGAGCCGTGCGAACGGCCACGGCGAAGGCCGTGGGAACGAGCCGGACAAGCCGGCCGGGCCGGACAGCCCGACCGGGCCGGACGCGCCGTTGAACGACCTGACTGGAAACGGAATTGTGAACAACGGGCCGGATAACGAGCTGAGCGGCCTCGGTCATACGGGTGCCGGCGGCAGCGGTGGAAGTGGCAGTGTCAGTGGCCGGAGCGGTATCGGTCGCGGCGACGGCGCCAATAGCGGCGGCGGTAACGGCGGCGGCGGTGGCGGCACGGGAAGCACGGGCAGCCGTGAGCCGGGCGGTGATGCCGGCGGAGACGCCGGCCATCTGAACGCCGACCTGGGCGGCGGGCCGGGCGATGAGCCGGGCGGCGACCTGGGCGGAAGCCTCGACGGCTTCGACATGGACGAGCTGGCGCTGCGCCGGCTGCTCCATGACGCCGTGGACGAACTGCGGCCCTCCGAGGGCGCCCTCGACCATCTCCGCAAGGCGGTACCGACCAGGCGGGCCAGAAAGCGCCAGGCCGTCGTCGGTATGGCCGCCGCCGCACTGCTGTTCGGCACGGCGGTTCCCGCGTTCGTCCATGTCGCCAACTCCACCGGCACGGCGGACGACCACTCGGTCAACGCGGGCCATGGCGAACAGGCCCAGGGCGGTACGGGCGCGAGCAAGGACTCCAGCGGCGCGGGGAAGGATCCCCACGAGCCCGCCGACCATGTGTCCCCCGACACGGACGACCCCGGCAAGGTGGCCGAGCCGGAGAACACCGCCTCGGGCGGTACGGCCGAGGGCGGCACCACCGGTACGGCCGACCCCGACGGCTCCCAGTCCTCGTCCTTGCCCACCTGCGCGCCGGGGCAGCTCGGGGTCACCGTCGCCGAGGCAGGCGCGCCCGACTCCGGCGGCAAGGTGTACGGCACCTTCCGCGTCGCCAATGTCTCGCGCACCGACTGCTCGGTCACCGGCCGGGGCACGGTCGACTTCCAGACCGGGGGCGCGGCCGACAAGGCCAAGATCACTGTCGTGGCGCACACGGCGGGCGACGCGGCCACCGGTCTGCCCGACCCGTCCCTGGAAGCGGCGGCGGTGACGCTGACGCCGAACAGCGCGTACGAGGTCAGGTTCGCCTGGGTACCGGCCGAGAGCTGTCCGACCACCGGTGCCTCCCCGGACCCCACGCCGTCGGGCGACAGCTCGGCGGGCACCGGCACCGGCGGTGGTACCGGTACGGGCGGCACCGACACCGGAGCGGGCACGGGAACGAACGCGGAGCCTCAGCTCCTGACCGAGGGCGGCACGATGGAGGGCAGTGTCTCCGTCGTGCACACCCCGGAGCCGGGTGCGCCGGTCGCCGAGGCGACGATCCCCAACGCCTGCGCGGGCACGATCTACCGGACGGGCGTCCTGAACGCGCCATAGCCTGCCCGCCCGCCGAGGCAGGTGACGAGGTGACGCTGGGGCTACGGGCGGGCTACGCGGGCTACGGGCTACGCGGCGGTTTCCAGCCCCAGCGCCCGGTCCTTGACCGCCTCCGCGTCGCGCCGGAACAGCCGGAACCACATGAAGAGCACAAAGCCGACGAAGGCGAACCACTCACCGGTGTAGCCGAGGTTCTGGAACGCCTTGAGGTCGAGCCCCGTGTTCTGCGGTGTGGCGGCGGGCACCGGCAGCAGTCCGTCCGACGCGTGGGTCACGGTGATCCACGCGTCGTACACCTCGTACGGCACGACATTGACCAGCGACGCCGCGCTGATCATGGCGAGCTGCCCCTGGGGCAGACCCCCGCCCGCCCGCACCCCGTCGGACCCCACGGACTCGGAGGCCTGGAGCGCGCCGGTCACACTGACCTCGCCGGCCGGTGGCGCGGGCGCCTTCCTGCCCTCGGCCAGCCACCCGCGCACCACGGGAAGCGCCTTGCCGCCGTCCGTACGCAGCATGGTCAGTACATACGAGCCGTTCCTGCCGTCCAGCTCCCGGTCCGGAACGAGGAACTGCTCTCCGTACCGCCCCGTCGCCGTGGCATGACGACCGGACGTCTCCTGATCGACGGGCAGCAGCGTCCGCACCGCCACCGCGGCCCGCTTCCCGGGATCGGGCCGCTCCTGTGCGGCCTGGTGGGTATCGACACGGTCCTCGAAGCGGCCGAGCTGCCAGGTCCCCATGAAGACGCAGAAGGGGATCGCCAGCAGGACGAAGGCATTGATTCCCCACCAGCGCGGAGTCACCAGGAATCGGTACACCCCTCCACCGTACGGAACGCCCCCCAACCCCCACTTCCCGGGTCCCGCTCCCGTCCGTCCGCCCGTCCGCGCGTCCGCCGGGCCCGGGGCCGGTCCCGGTCTCCCGGGCCCGGCCCGCGCGTCCGGCGCCTCGCTCTCCCCTTCGCTCTATCCCGCTACTTCAGGTGTCTCATCGCGAAGTCCAGCTCCAGCCGGACCTGCTTGATCCGTTCCTCCACGACCAGCGATCCGTGGCCGGCGTCATAGCGGTACACCTCGTGGACCGCGCCGCGGGCGGCCAGCCGGTCCACATAGTTCTCCACCTGGCGGATCGGGCAGCGCGGGTCGTTCACACCCGCCGAGATATAGACAGGAGCCCGGACCGCGTCGACATAGGTCAGCGGCGACGACGCCTCGAAACGCTCCGGCACCTCCTCCGGCGTACCGCCCAGCAGGGTGCGGTCCATCGCCTTCAGCGCCTCCATCTCGTCGTGGTACGCCGTCACATAGTCGGCGACCGGCACCGCCGCGAGCCCGACGGCCCAGTCGTCCGGCTGGGTGCCGAGACCGAGCAGGGTCAGATAGCCGCCCCAGGAGCCGCCCGCCAGGACCAGCTTCGCCGGATCGGCCAGGCCGGAGTCCACCGCCCACCGCCGGACCGCCGCGATGTCCTCCAGCTCGATCAGCCCGACCCGGTGCTTGAGCGCGTCCGTCCACTCGCGCCCATAGCCCGTGGATCCGCGGTAGTTGACCCGAACGACCGCGAACCCGTGGTCGACCCAGGCCGCGGGTCCCGCGGCGAACGCGTCACTGTCGTGCCATGTCGGACCGCCGTGGATCTCGAAGACCGTCGGGAACGGACCCTTCCCCGCCGGTCGCTGCACCAGCGCGTGGACCCTGCCACCGGGACTCTCGACCCACGCGTCCTCCACCGGCACCGACGCGGGCGCCGTCATGCCCGGCGGATCGAGCACGACCCCGCCCGCCGTGGACCGTACCCGCGGCGGCTCGGCCGCGGACGACCAGAGATACTCCACGCTGCGGTCCGGCCGGGCCGTCGCCCCCGACACCGTCCCCGGCGGGGTCTCCACCTCGATCAGCGCGCTCTTGGCGAAGTCATAGCGCCACAGCTCGCTGCGGCCCTCGAAGCTGTGCACGATCAGCAGCTCCGACCCGTCCGGATACCACTCGGCGCTGATGTCCCCGGGCAGCTCGACGGCGAGATCGGTCTCCACACCCGTCAGCGGATCCCAGACGATCGGCTCCCAGCGCCCCCGCCGCTGATGGCCGACCAGCAGCCGGTAGTCCCCGGCCACCGGCGCGAAGCCCAGCACCTCCAGCCCGAGCTCGCGCGTACCGCCCTCGGTGTCGTCCAGCTCCGCCACCGTCGAGCCGTCCAGCCGCAGCACCCGGAGCGCCGAGTGCATCGCGTCCCCGTGCTCGGTGTGCTCGATCGCGAGCAGTGTGCCGTCGTACGACAGATCCCCGACTCCGGCCGATTCCCGGTGCCGGTAGATCTCGACGGGCACCTCCCCCGGCCGTACGACATGCAGCGTCGAGCCGTCCTCGTCGGTCGACCGCCCCACGACCGCCGTGCCGTCCCGCCCGAGCGCGAGCCCGGCGGGATAGGAAGGACCGAGCCCCGGTGCCGCCGGCTCGTCGAGCGCGGAAGTCCCGGCCCCGGCGCCGCCTTCGGCCCCTGCCCCGCCCCCCTCACCGACAGCGCCGGTCTCTCCGCCGTCCTTCTGCCCGGCACCGCTCCACCCGGGCGTGAACGGCTGGCGCATCCAGACCCCGAACTCGTCCCCGTCCGTGTCCGAGAACCACCAGATCCACTCGCCGTCGAGCGACAGCACCCCGTCCGTCGTCCCGTTCGGCCGGTCCGTCACCTGCCGCTGGGCGCCGGTCGTGCGATCCCATGCGTACAGCTCATACGTCCCCGTCGCATTGGACACGAACAGCGCCCGCTCCGGCGCGTCCTCCGCCCAGTCCGGCAGCGAAACCCGCGGCGCCCGGAAGCGCTTCTCCCACTCCGGCATCGAACCGGCCATCTGATTCATGCCCCCATTCTGCGCCGGAACCCCGACATCCCGTCGGCGTCCCCCTCAGCCTGTGGATAACTCCCGTACGCGGATCAGGATTCTCGTGGCGATGGCGGTCGGCTCCGCCTCGGCCCGACCCCATGTCCACGGTCGGCCCCGGTCCGAGAGCAGCGGGACCGTCGGCACCGGGACCGTCGGCACCGGGACGGTCGAGGTGTGAGGCGATCTCCCGGAGGGCACAGAAGTAAAGAGAGGTGCCCTCCTCCCGGAGTTTCCGGAGTTCCCTGAGTTCCGCCACGGTTTGGTGTGCGGGCAGGGCGCCGCAGAGGATGGCGACGGATGCGCGGTGTTCCTCGTTGCTGAGACATGTGCGGTGCCGGCAGAGCGATCGCGGAAGGTCCATCCTCTGAATTCCGTATCAATCGCACGGTTTCCGTGCCGCCCGATTGCGCGGCCGCACGGTGGACGGACCCCCGGAATATGGCGGGCCTGCCGACCGCGGTGAATTGTACGAACGCACTTCGGACATACGCATATCTTATGTCTGGTGGGTACTTATCACGAGAAAGATGCTTTCAATACTCTCTCATTTACCCCAAATGTTACTCAATTTTGGGACAGGCAGGAATAAACGATGGCTGCTCCACCTAGGCTCTGCGTCGGTCGTTCATGCATGTACGACGAACTGCTCGCCGTGCACACGATCCTGCGTCGGGGCACCGCCCTCGTGTCCGAATCATTCGGGCGCCTCGCCGGCGGTGAGCCCGTCGGTGTCAAGGCGCTGGTCAATACCGCTCGCTGGCTGATCGAGTCCATCCGCCGCCACCACGCGAGCGAGGATGTGCTGTTCTGGCCGGCGCTGCGGGAGGTCGTTCCCACCGATGCCGCCAGGATCGACGGACTGAGCTTCGCGCTCGAAGCGCTCGATGCCGAACTGCACGAACTCGAAAGGACGGTCGACGCGATCGCCGCCCAGCAGGTCACGGGCGAACGGGACGCGGCCCTCGTGGTCGTGGGCCAGGCCGCGCTGTCCGGGCTGCCGTCGGCGCAGCGGGTCCAGTCCGTTCTGAACAAGCATTTCGATGACGAGGAAGCCGTATTCAAGGAATTGATCCCGCAGATCGCGGACGACGAGGTCGCCCGGTTGCGGGCGGCGATCGTCGGCGGAGCCCCGCATACCGGACCCCATCTGGTGTTCGGTCTGATGGAGGATCCGGAGGAAGTCCCGGGCTACGCGCCCCTGGTGAGCAATTTCCCCGCGGCCATGCGCTGGATGCGTCCGGTGCTGATCACGCGGTACCGCTCGTCGAAGAGGGCGCTGGGAGTTCCCACGTAGTCCACACCGCCCGCGTGGCGTGACGGATGGTGCGTGGGCATGGCTGGTGGTGCGTCCGGGCCGGAAAGTGGTCTTGTCG
The DNA here is from genome assembly GCF_053608565.1 of Streptomyces sp. NPDC055025. NCBI lineage: Bacteria > Bacillati > Actinomycetota > Actinomycetes > Kitasatosporales > Streptomycetaceae > Streptomyces > Streptomyces sp. NPDC055025. The sequence goes on along the minus strand of NZ_JBSGVS010000039.1, from coordinate 52,672 downwards.
GACGGTCGTACGGTACGCGATAGTTCTACAGCACTGTAGATACCTATGGCCGCCGACGCCGGGACACGGCACCGGCGGCCATGTAACGGTCCCGTCCGATCCCGGGAGAGAGCAGATCTGATGTTCGGCTTGAGCGAACTGGCCCTGATCCTCATCGTCATCGTCGTTCTGCTCGGCGCCAAGAAGCTGCCTGAGCTGGCCCGTTCGGCAGGCAAGGCCGCGCGGATACTCAAGAGCGAGACGAAGGCGCTGAAGAAGGAGGGCGACGGCGACGGCGGGCAGACCCCGGGGACCGTGGCAGGGGCAGGGGCAGGGGCAGGGGCAGGGGCAGGGGCGGGGTCGGCGTCCGGGTCGGAGGCCGCCGCGTCCGGGCGTCGCGTCGTGACCGGCACGATCGTCGAGCGGAACGACCCGCCCGCACAGTCCTGACCCGCTGGGGCCCGCCCCCGCCATGAGGTCCTGACCCCAGGCTCCCGCTGCTCGCCGACGCTTCAGGCCCGTCCCCGACCCCGACGCCTAGACTGAGCCGTCGGGTTCGGGTCCGGGCAATTCGGGTCGAAGGACCGCGCGGGACGGGAGAGCGATCGTGACGGCAGAAGTCGGCGGCTCCGGCGACCCGTCCGCCGAGGTGCTCGCGGAAGCGGCTGCCGCGTTCGGGCTGCTGGCGTCGTCGGCGCGGCTGCACATCGTATGGGTGCTGTCCCAGGGCGAGAGCGATGTCACCGGACTCGCGGAACGGGTGGGCGGCGCGCTCCCCGCCGTGAGCCAGCATCTGACCAAACTGAAGCTGGCGGGGCTCGTACGGTCGCGCCGCGAAGGCCGCAGACAGGTCTACTTCGTCGACGATCCCGATGTCGTCACCGTGGTCCGGCTGATGGTCGGGCAGCTCACCGACCGGGCGGCGCACGCGCCGGTCCGCCACGCGCCGGTCCGCCACATCTGATCGCGCGTGGCCTGGCGCATGGCTGATTCCGCGCGTGCGCGTGTGTGTACGCGCGGGCGTGTGCGTGCGCGCGGGCGTGACCGGGAACCGGTCGTCGGCCCCCGGTCGTCGCCCCCTCCGCTTTCTGTCCCTATGCCTGTCCGTCGGTGTGTTGGAGGATCCGCGTCAGAGGATCCGTGTCAGGAGATCCGCGAGGGGCCCGGTGTGGCCCGGTGTCAGGGGCTCGCCTGGTCGAACCCGTACCGCAGTGGCTGCTCCTGTACGCGCGGATCGCGCCGGTACACGTACAGCGCCTCCACCTGCGCCCCGCCCGCCGGTCCGTCCACCTCACAGGGGTACGTCACCTGCACCACGGCGGGCCGGTCGGTGACCCGCATCCGTACCCCGTCCGCGGGGCCCCCGTCGAGGACCGCGGTCTCCCATTCCGTTCCGCTGTGATCGTGATCGCCCATGCGCATGCCCATGCGGACACTTTAAAGCGTGCGCAACTTTTGACCTATACGGCTTTTTACGGGGGGCGCGGTCACCGAAGTCAGCGTAGTGCGCTCCCCGCCCGCCACTCATCCCAATCGAGATTCCAGTCCCCGTATCCGTTGCCCGCCGCCACGGTGTCCGTGGACCCGGTGACGCGCACGACGTCGCCCGGGATGACCTCCTCGTAGAAGCGCCGCGCGGTGCCGTCCGTCGCGAGCCCGACACAGCCGTGGGTGACGTTCCGCCGGCCCGCGTAGGTGTCCGCCTTCGGGTTCTGGTGGAGGTAGGTGCCGGAGGTGGTGAGATGGACGGCGTAGGCGTAGTAGCCCTTGTACGCGTCGCCGTAGCCGACCGTACGGGAGTCCATCAGCACCCGGCGCTGCTTGTCGGAGACGACCATGGTGCCGTTCCAGGTGTCCATCCCGGGGGCGCCCGCGGTGATGGGGACGCGCCGGGTGGTGCCGTCCTACGCTGAAGCCTGAGCACGGCGCGGGCACGGTGCGGTGCGGCGTTGCGTGGCGCGGGCGCGGTGTGGCGCGGCGCGGCGCGGCACGGCGCGCAGCTCACGGGGCGGGGCGGGCGAGGCGAGGGGGGCGGAGGTGGGCCGGGACTGGCGGGGCGGGACCGGCGCTGATCGAGCAGGCGCTCGCGGGGGCACCGCCACTGACACCGGCCACAGAGGCCGGCGGACCGGCTCACCTGCAAAAATTGTCATGGACTGGACCCTCATGTCCGGCGTACTGTGCGTCGGCCGCGATCTTTCGCGAGCCGTTCCATTTCTCGCCCGTGGGGGGCCGTCCTCGTCATGTCCGTATCCAGTGAACCGCGTTCGCGTCCGCCGCTGCCCGGAGGAGCGGCCCCGTCGTCGCCCGGACTCCTGACCGCAGCCGTCGCGGGGCTCGCTCTCGCGGCCCTCAGCGACCTGTACAGCCTGTTTGCCGGAGCCCGGCTCCGGGCGCTCATCGACGGAGACGACGGCTTCGTCACGGCGCCGCAGCAGAAGCTGGAGGCAGCCGCCTCGCTGTACGAGACGGCCGCGAGGTACCAGGTCACCGTGTACCTGCCCTGCGCGATCGTCTTCGTCGTCTGGTTCTTCCGGATGCGCCGCGACACCGGACTGATGGCACCGGACCGGTTCCGCAACGGACCCGGGTGGGCCATCGGAGCCTGGCTCGTCCCGCTGGTGAACTTCTGGATGCCGTACCGCATCGCCCTCGGCATGTGGGGGGCCGCGTCCCAGCTGCCGGCCGACGGCGAGCGGTACCGGGCGCGGACCTGGCCGGTGAACCTGTGGTGGGGTCTGTTCGTCTTCAGCATGCTGTTCAACCGGTACGCCAGGGCGAAGTACGACGACGCCGAGACACTGACGGAGATCAGGGACGGGGTGGCGCAGTACATGACCGCCGACGCGCTGCACATCGCCGCCGCCGCTGCCGCCGTGTACTTCGTCGTCCGACTGACCGCCATGCAGCGACTCAAGGCACTCCAGGGCCCGTTCCGGGCGCCGGCCACGAAGGACGAACCCGAAACCGGCGCGGTCACGACGAACGGCACGGTCACAACCGATCCGGACCGTTAGCCACACGAATTGGTCACGCACAGCACATCAGGGGCAGTGAGCCACACGACTCACTGCCCCTGAAGCCGGCGTCGCGCGGCGGCCCGGACGCTCTCGAACTGCCCGGCCGTCAGTTGCTCTGCCACACATAGCCCTCCCCTTGCCGTTCAAGCTCTTTGACGCGCTGTTCCAGCCGCTCGATGCGTGCCCCTGAGGAACTGGCGCCACTTTCGGGGCCCGAGCCCCAGCCGACGTTCACGCCATATGCCGGGGATGTGACCTGGTCGCCGGGCGGGCCTGGGGGCTGGGCAGGCGGTGGTGGAGACGGGCAGAGGTGGTGTCGCGGCGTGGGCCCAGGTGGTGGCGGCGCCGGTGGCTGAGCGCCGCCCCGATCCCGGTACCGCCGTTGGCCGCTACCGGGTTGGCCGCTACCGCCGTGATCGGGGCGGTTGTGCGTCTGCCGGCCACCGCCATCGAGGAGGGCCGAGACCTGTCCTCGATGGCGGCAGCCTGGCCGGCGCCGCCCAGCGTCTGCTGCTCGCCTGGCGGCCCCGCCTTACTTCAGGTGCCGGTCCAGGAACCGGTTCCCGTCCTCCAACTCGAACCACGGTGTGCCGGTGTGCCCGCCCGGATTGGCGTGCAGGGTCTTCTCCTTGCTGCCGAAGGCGTCGAACAGGTCCAGGGCCCGTTGCCGGGGGTTCCCCTCGTCGTCCCACTGCACCAGGAGCAGCAGCGGAACGGTGATCTGCCGGGCCTCTTCGCGCTGCGCGCGGGGCACGTACCCTCCGGCGAAGAAGCCCGCGGCCGCGATGCGCGGCTCGGCCACCGCCAGGCGGATGCCGAGGGCCATCCACCCCGAGTACCCGACCGGGCTGCCGATCCCGGGCAGCGCGAGGAGGGTGTCCAGGGTGGTCCGCCATTCCGGGACGGCGTTTTCGACCAGCGGGCCGATGAAGGACTCGAAGATCTCGTCGACCGGCTCGCCGGCCCGCATCGCCCGGCGGAGGTCGGCGCGGGCCTGTTCGGCGGCGGCGGAACGGGGACGGTCACCGCACCCGGCGGCGTCGATGGTGGCCACCGCGTAACCGCGCGCCGCAGTGTGGCGGGCCCGGGTCACCAGCCGGGGTTCCGCCTTGGGCAGGCCGTTGTTGTGGGCCATCAGGACCAGCGGGGCCGGTGCGGCGGATTCAGGCGTCCACAGCGTGCCGGGGATCTCGCCGAGGGTGAATTCGCGTTCGAGGACGCCGTCGTCGAGACGCTGTTCGGAAGTGAAGTGCACGGTCGTGCCTTTCGGGAGTGCGCTTGAACGGCGCTCCCGGACGACCTGTCTGACGTCCGACCGTGACCCCGGAGGGGAGCACCCATGTCGATACTGCGTTCACGGGTACCACCTCCTCGTTCTCTCGCACGGCCTCCGGGAAGGTAGCAGTGGCCGCCGTGGTCCGCCAACGGGTTTTCGCGGAGGCTCTGTGGCCGCATGCCAGGGGGCCACGCCCTTCGGGCTACCGCGGTCTCGGCCCGCGGTCTCGGCCCGTGGCCTCTGCCTACGGCCTCGGCCCCCAGGCTCAGCCGAGGGCGGCGACGAGCAGGGCGAAGGCGGCGATGATGACGGCGACGCGGACGTGGTGGAAGCGGTCCCAGCGGTTCATCTGCTGCTTCCAGTCGGCCGGCGGGCCGTCGGCGGTCCATGTCTTGACCCGGTTGTTGATCGGGACGAGCAGCAGGATCGACATGACCACGCTGAGGATCAGCAGCGCGGCGGCGGTGACGACGAGGCCGGCGCCGTGGTGGTGCCATCCGGCGACGGCCCAGATCGCGGCGAGGACGAGCGAGCCGATGTACCAGAACGGCATCACGGCGCCGAGCAGCCGGGCCCCGTGCGTACGGCCGCGCAGGCCGTTGTCGCCGGGGAGGCCGTCAAGGATCGGATTGACGAAGAAGGCGACGGAGAACTCCACCCCCACCATCACGCCGACGGCCACGGTGGTGAAGACCTCAAGTGCGTTGAGCATGATGACCCCTCCTGAATCTAGCGTTGCTAGGCGGCGAGGCAACGCTAGTATTGCTGCCGCTCGATTGTCTAGCGGTGCTAGGATCGAATCATGTCGGTACAGGAACGCAAGGAGCGCGAACGGGCGGGCCGCGAACGTCTCATCGTGGCGACGGCCCGTGAACTCGCCGAGCGGCAGGGCTGGGACGCGGTCACCACCCGTCGCCTCGCCGAGCGCATCGAGTACAGCCAGCCCGTCCTCTACAGCCACTTTCGCGGCAAGCGCGAGATCATCGGTGCCGTCGCCCTTGAGGGCGCCGCCGAGATGGCCGCGGCGCTGCGGGCCGCGGCCTCCGCCGTGGACGGCCCGCGCGCCCGGGTCACCGCCCTCGCCCGCGCCTACCTCGACTTCGCCGAACGCAACCCGGCGGTCTACGACGCCATGTTCCGGCTCGACGGCGGCCTGGCGTTCGCGAGGGAGGACACCCCGGAGCCGCTGAAGGACGCCTTCGCCGCCCTGCTGGAAAACCTCGGTGAGGTCGCCGGGGACGGCGTCCACCCGGGGTTGTTCACCGAGGTGTTCTGGGCGGCCCTGCACGGGCTGGCGACCCTCACCCGGGCGGGACGGCTGCCGCCGGGGGATGCCGAGCGGAGGGTGGAGCTGCTGGTGGACCGGCTCGCAGTGGTCTGACACACCGTTCGGGCGTCCGTCCGGGCGTCTGGGCGTCCGCCCGTCCGGGCGTCCGGACGGGCGGACGGGCGGACGGGCGGCAGCCGGGGTCTCGCGGCCCGGCTGATCATGCGGGGTTGTTGACGGTCACTGTTAGTCGCAGCGGTTGCTGTGCTTTGCCGCCGTACTTATAGTTCTGTGTCCCCTGATGGTCGAACTCACCCACAAAGGCTGATGGACCGTCTTCAGAGGGTCTCAGGCGAGAGCGTCTCGTGCTATCGGTTCTTCTCTCGTCTTTTCGCGCCATGCCCTTGCGTGCTTCGCTTCTTGGCCTTCAAGAACGCCGACCAAAGGCTGTATCGAGCGTGTCCCGCGAGCCTTGGGTCTCCCAATTCTTTGGTCCCCCACGTGTTCAGTCTGCCACGTGTTCGGTTTCCCACATGTTCGGTCTCTCAAGTCTTCGGTCTCTATGGGTGTGTCGTACACGAATCCGGCATCGGTGGGAATTTGCTTGAACTCGTAGCTTTCCCGGTAGGCCCGCGGCAGCGCCTTGACCATCGCACCCGCCGAGAATTTTGGGACCCGCGGACTCCCGCCCTGGCCCTGGACTTTCGCCTCACCAGTCACCGCCGGAGCCACCACCACAATGCGATCGACCCCGGGAGCACGGAACATGGGTGGGAGCGATCGAATGGACGACCACTCGTTCGGGCGCCGGCACGGGCCCGACCTGCACCGTGAGGGATCTGGAATGAGAGACTTTGCTGGGGCCAAGTGGGGCTATGTGACACGCAGAATCAACGACCGGGACGCGACCGTACCCGGAGGGTCGGTTCGCGAACCGCAGCTCGGGGATCTCGTGGTCGCCACCGTGGCCCACCTCGGCGAGCTTGACCATCTGGAGGATGTCCACGGTCGGCGCGTCCGTCTCTACCCGGGCGACATTGTCGTGGGTGCGTACGGCAACCGGTATGCCACGGACTTCTACGAGGGTTATCTGCCGACCGGGCCCCACGTCCATCTGCTGACGGCGGGCGGCCTGGTGGGAACGGTCGCCTCGGCGCATACGCGACGGCTGCCACCGACCGAGTTGAGGGTGATCGGCACGCTGAACGACCGGTCCGGGATGCCACTGTCGCTGGAAGACTACGCGCGGACGCCGGCGCCGCACACGGCGCCGGAGTGGGGCACTCTCGTCGTGCTCGGCTCGTCGATGAACGCGGGCAAGACCACGACGGCGTCGGCCATGGTGTCCGGCTGGACGCGAGCCGGACTGGCCGCCGGTGCGGGCAAGGTCACCGGTTCCGGCAGCGGCAAGGACCGCTGGATGTACATCGACGCGGGCGCCAGCGCTGTAGCCGAGTTCCTCGACTTCGGCATGTCTTCCACGTTCGGTTATCCGGTCGAGCGGCTGCGGACCACGATGATCGCCATCCGCGATGCCCTGGTCGACGACGGTGCGGACGTGGTCGTACTGGAGATAGCCGACGGGCTGCTGCAGTCCGAGACACGGGCGCTCGCCGAGTGCCTGCCCGGATTCGCCCACGGTGTCGTACTGGCGGCGGCCAACGCGCTGGACGCGGTGGCCGGGGTGACGATCCTGCGGGGACTGGGGGTCCCGGTCCGCATGGTGAGTGGCCTGGTCACCGCCAGCCCTCTTGCCTCCCAGGAAGCACACGCGGCCACGGGGCTGCCGGTCCTGTCCCCGCCACAGCTGGCAAACGGCGCGGCCGTGGACCTGGTGCGCGCACCGGCCCGGCAGACCGCCGCCACGACGGGACCCTTCGCCGACGCTGCCGCCTGGGGCTGATGCCCCGTGATCCCGGCGATCGTCTACATGCCTGACGGGCGTCCCCGGCCCGGGGAGTTGTGCGAAGTCGCCCTGGACGTCCTTGAGCTGCGCCCGGCCGAAGTGGTGCTGCCCGAGGCCACGGTCCGTGACGAGCGCGGCGGGCGGCTGTTCGACGGCTCCACGTTGATGTTCGACCCCGCGGCGGGTGGCGGCCCCCTGGCTGACGCCGCCGCAGAGCGGCAGGCACGGGCATTCGGCGTGACCAACACGGCCTTCCACGTCCAGCGTGCCCTGCGGTTCGCTTCAGCCCAGCTCGGCCACCCTCTCCCTCACCTGCTGGTCAGAATCGGGATGCACAACCAGCCGCGCCGCTGGCACGGAGGGCATTACCGGCTTCCCAGGGCGTCACTCACGGACGAGCCCGCCGCTCTCAGCCGTGCGGGTGAGATCCATCTGGGGGGCGGCGCCGGATTCGTCCCGGCACCGGATGGCAGCCGGTATTTCCATGCCCCCGCGCACAACGTCGCGATCATCTGTCATGAGGTCGGCCACCATCTGTGCCGGCACACCGCGGACTTCCGGCTCAACCGGCTGCGTCCTCCGGCGCAGCAGACCAACCGGAAAGTCGCCCTGGACGAGGGCACGGCAGATGTTTTCACGGCCATTCTGCTGGGCACCCCGGACATCTACGGCTGGCACCGCGGGGCCATCGCCGAGTGGGACCAGCGGCGCCGCGAACTGCTGCCCCGGTGGACAATGGCGCACTTCTGGGGCGGACGGGACCAGGACCCGCACACCGATGGCACCGTGTGGGCATCGGCGTGCTGGTCCGCTCGTGAGCGGGTCATCGCCACGGGTGCCGACGCGGCGCGCTTCGACGCGGCGCTGCTGCGCGGTATGGAGTCGGCCGGAGCTGGCCCCGCCCGGCTGCCCCAGGACGCCTTGAAGCCGACCAGGGACGCCTTGAAACAGCGCAGCCAATTCTCATGGCTGCTGTCCGCGATCACGCGTGCCGACCCTGGACTCGCGCCGGTGGTACTGACCGCCATGGCCGAGCACGGCATACGCCCCGGCGCGAGCAACGCGGCTCTCAAAGACGCCGCCCGCGCGGACCTGACCGGGGAGGTGGGCAGATGAGTGGCCGTCTGACCGGGGAGGTGGGCGGATGAGTGGCCGCCGTGCCGATGTGGGAATGCTGCGACACCTGTGGCGATTCCGTTCCTACGGCCGCCCGCACCTGGGCACACTCGTGCTCGGCGTGGGACTGCGCATCGGAGAACTGATCGCCGACCTGGCCGCACCCTGGCCGCTGGCGCTGGTCATCGACAACGTACTCAAGGGCCGGACCAGCGGCCCACTGGTCTGGCTCACGGGTATCGTGGGCGAGTCCCCGCTGGCCATGCTCACCGTGGCCGCCGTCGCACTGCTGCTGATCACTCTCGCCTCGGGAGCCTTCGACTACCTCGGTGACCGTGTGATGAACAGCGCCGGAGAGCGCATCACCGCGGAGATCCGTACGGACGTCTTCGCCCATATGCAACGGCTCCCCATGAGCTACCACGACAGACAGGCGGCCGGGGAACTGACGAGCCGCGTAGCGGTCGACACCACCCGGATCCAGGACGCTCTGGTCGACCTGTTCTCCACACTTCTGCCAGGGCTGCTGGCCTTCGCGGGGTACGCCACCGTCATCCTCTCCGTCGACTGGCGCCTGGGGCTGATCGCGATCGGGGGCGCCCCGCTGATACTCTTCACGGCCGCCCGCTACACCCGGTTGACCCGCCAGACGGAACGGCGGCAGCGCGCCGCCGAAGGACACCTCGCCGCCTTCGTCACCGAATCCCTGCAAGGCATCCGCACCATCCATGCCTTCGGCCGCCAGGATCTGCACGACGCGCATTTCGCCACCGGCAACGGCACCACCCTCGACGCCGGCCTGCGCAGCGTCGAACTGCGGGCCCGATTCACTCCACTGCTCGAAGCCGCCGCCGCGGTGGCCACCGCGGCACTGCTGTGGGCGGGCGGCCTCGGTGTCGTGAACCACTGGTGGACCGTCGGTCTGCTGGTCGTGGTGACCAGCTACCTCAAAGACATGATCAAGCCCATGCGATCGATGTCCCGCCTTTCGATCACCTTCCCCCAGGGCGCGGCCTCCGCGGAACGCGTCGCCGCCATCCTCGACCAGCCGCCGCCGCCCCCGACATCGCGCCGGCGCCTGCCCGACCGCGCCACCGGCCGAATCGACCTGCGCGACATCACCCTCGACTACGGCCGCGGCCCCGTCCTGCACCACTTCGACCTCACCGTCCACCCCGGCGAACACCTCGCGCTGCTCGGACCCAACGGCTCCGGCAAATCCACCGTGCTCTCCCTCATCGCCGGGCTCTACCCGCCCACCCGCGGCCACTTGCTCCTCGACGGCCTCCCCCTCACCGACATCCCCGCCATCTGGCTGCACCGCCAGATCGCGGTCGTGCTCCAGGACACGTTCCTGTTCTCCGGCACCATCGCCGACAACATCAGCTACGCCCGCCCCGACGCCGGCCCGCACGAGATCGCCCAGGCGGCGGAGGCAGCCCTGGTCACCGAGTTCACCGAACGCCTGCCCGACGGCCTGGGCACCAGGCTCGCCGACCGAGGCGCCGGACTCTCCGGCGGCCAGCGCCAACGCGTCGGCATCGCCCGCGCCATGCTTGCCGACGCCCCCGTCGTGCTGCTCGACGAACCCACCACGGGACTGGACAACGCCGCCGAAGAACTCGTCGTCCACGCGCTCGGCCGCCTGGTCGAGAGCCGGACAGCGATCATGACCACCCACCGTCCGGCCCTCACCCGCCTCGCCACCCGCACCATCCACCTCCACGACGGCGCCCTGCGCATGTGGCACAGTCCGGCCTCGCCATCGACCCCCCGGGAGGCCGCCCGCGCAACCCGACGGACCGCCTGAACGCTCCAGCCCCCGACGCGGCCGGAGCCTGCCGCTGGAGGACCGGGTCCTGCTGGTCGCGCGTGCCTTCCTACGCATGGCCTGACAGGTCCTCGACCAGCAGATCCAGGGTGGCTTCCTCATGGAGCGCGACGCCGAGGGCGGTCATGGCAGGGGCGAGGCCAGGGTCCCAGTCCGCGTCGACCGGTCGGCCGTCGAGTGGTAGTTGAGGGATGCCCTCGGCCTGGCTGTGAGCGGCGAGGCGTTCATAGTCCTCGGCGCCCATGCGCCACGGCAGGGCTTCGTAGCGGCGGATGATCCGATTGGCCAGCGCGATGCCAGGCCAGTCGAAGTCCCCGTGGTACGCGAAGTGGCAGCCGGTGGCGGCGAGGGCGTCGAGAAGGGTGAGGACCACCGTGGCGGCGCTGCCGGAGGTGCAGACCAGGGGCCGGGCGCAGGCCGCGTCGGCTGCGGCTTCCACCACGCGCGGGTTCTCGCAGATGTGGACGACGGTTCCGGCGGGCAGTTGCAGCCGTAGGCCGAGCAGGTCGCGGGGCGTGAGGTGGGTTTCCGCGTGATGGGCGGCCCGCTCTCGTAGAGACTCCTCCCGCCAGCCCTCGGCGAGAGGGCGCAGTCCGTAGGTCAGCACCGTGCTGGAGACCTCGTCAGGCGTGACGGACACCAGCCGCCACAACGCGCGCCGACCTGCCGCGTTGCCGGGGAGGTCGGCGTCGTGGGCCAGGGCGACACCACGTTGGACGAGGCGGGCGAGCCAGGTGCCGTCGTCCAGACCGTGCGCCGAACCCGTCGCCATCGCGGCGAGTTCTCCTCGGCCCCGTGTGCCGGCGCGTTCCGGATCGAGCAGTACGGTGAGGATTCGAACCGCCTGCTGGAGCGTCCGTACCGCCGCTTCGGGCGTTACTCCTCTCGGAACACCGGCGCGGCGCAGCACGTCGTACCACTCCCGGGTCCATTCCTGGCTGGCGAGCGGAGAGGCGTCGAGAGACGAGGTGAGCGACGCCCACACATGCCGGCGCTGGGCCGCATCGTCCTCGCGGGCCGCCCGGCGATCGGTGAGCGGTGGCCCGAGTTCCTCCAGTACTTCCCTGAGCCCGAGCCCCGCGGCAGAGGTGCGCAGGCGTGCGTCGAGCGCGTCGAGCCGCACGGTTACGGCCGTACCTGTGAGGGGTTTGCCCAGCAGGAGTGACAGGTCATTCCGTTCCTGGGCGCTCACCGCGGTCAACCGGAGGGAACCGGCGGCCTGCACGCCGTTGCCTTCCAGACGTTTGCGAACCGCCCCCCAGAGCCGGGTGAGACCTGGCCCTGCCAGCCAGTCGCGTGTTGCGGCGGGGAGCCGGCTCATACCGACGCCAGACGGCGGTGCCGACCGTTCCAGGTGTAGTGCAACGTGGCCACCCCGCGCACATGGGGGTCACGGAGGCACTCGTAGATGTGCAGGGACGGAACCTCCGCCCAATTGCCCATGAGCCGCTCGCTCGTGAGGACGAAGTCGAGATCGAGGTCGACGAGGATACGGCCCAGTCGCCCATGGGTGGGTTCGTCGACCTTGGCGAAGGCGTCGTCCAGAAGGATCAGCCGCGGCGCGTGCGGCGCCGACTCGGCGAGGCTGGTGAAGTGGGCGGCAGCGGCCGCGAAGAGCACGAGGTAGGAGAGCACGCGCTGCTCGCCCTGGCTGAGTCCGGTCCGTCCCGTCAGTTTCCTTCTGCGTCCGGGGGCCGCGTCGTCGACCACGAAGGTGTGGAAACCGAACCAGTCGCGGTAGTCCAGTGCGGTCCGCAGATGGGCCGTGTAACCAGCCGAAGGGTCGGCACGCCGGGCGTCCTCGATACGGCGTTGCAGTACCTCGCGCAGCTGTTCGGTCTGCTCGCGCGTCCGGAGGCTCGACGGGCTGCGCAGCAGGTCGACGGCCGCCCGCACATCCGCGTCGACGTCCTCGTCGAGCTTCCACAGCAGTTCCACGCCGAGACCGTGTGAGGTCCGTACGGTCTTCAGGGTGTCGTTGAGAGTGGCGACCAGATTGGCCGCGGTGATCACTTGCGAGGAGAGATGATCGCCGAGCTCGCCGGTCAGGAACCGTTGGAACACCTCGCTCTCGCGCTCTGTGAGCCGTCCTCTTGCCTCCGCGGACTGTAGGGCGATCCGCTCGCCCACGGCCGAGACATCGTGGGAACCATGGTCGTCGACCAGGCGGCACACCTTGATCCCGTCGTGTTCCTCAAGCTGTGCGTCGTATCCGCCGGCCAGTTGGTCGCGGAGCTCCGTGTGCCGGTTGAACAGTGTGTTGTCCGACACCTCGCCCTTCGGACGGCCAAGGGCCTGCTCCACGGTCTCGGCCAGTGAGCGCAGCGCTCGCAGGCGTTCGCGGACGTCCGAGCCGGGGTTGTCCGAGACGTATTCGGGCAGGGAGGACCGGTCCAGTCCCGCGCCGCTGATGACCTCCGGACGGTCGAGAGCCTCACGGAGGGTGCGGCCGGTGTCGATGACCGCCGTCTCCTGGCCCGCCAGCTCCGCGCGCAGGCGCTTCTCCTCCTCTTCCGCACGCACGCGCAGATCGCGGAGGTCGCTGTGGGCGCGCTCCGCCGCCGGGATGGCGCCGGCGGCGTCCGCGATACGTTGTTTGGCGTTCTGTTCGCGGGTGAGGATCTGCTCCTCGGACGATCCGACGGCAGCCTCGCGGGTCCGGAGATCCTGTTGCGCGGTGCGCAGTTGGTGGAGGTGAATCCGGTAACTTTCCGCCGCCTCCAGGCGCCCCTGCCGGGCACGCTCGTACCGCCCCTCGTCCGCCTGGCTTCCGCCGAGCCGTTCGACCGTGCCGCTGACCGCTCTGCGCAAGTGACCGGTACCGCTGAGCAGGCCCACCAGTGCGTTTCGTACGCGGTCCAGGGCGGTGGCGTCGGTGGGCAGGTCATGGGCGGTCGCGGTGGCATCGGCTTCGGTACGCGCCGACACGGCGAGAGCGCGGGCCTCCTCGGCCAGCCGTGCCGCACGGGTCGCCCTGGCGGTCAGGTCCTGCGACGCCTTCTCGTGCGCCGTGGTCCTGGTCCAGGCGTCGGAGAGCTGCCGGGCTCGGGGAAAGTCGCGTTCCGCGCGTGTGAGGGCCCGCCGCCCGGAGTCGGCTGTGGAGAGTTCGGTACGGGCGTCGGCGAGCCGCTGTTCCGTCTGCCCGAGCTGGTCCTCCAGCTCGGCGAGGAGGCGCCGTCGGGTCTCGGCGCGTACGGCGGCCCCTACGTACTCGGTGACGTCCTTGTGGTGTCGGCCACGGAGGGCGCCCAGACGCCAGCTTCCGTCGTAGTGGACCGTGCCGGCAGTAGCTGTGGTCTCCGAGGCCGGTGCGAGCGCGATGGCGGCCAGCAGGCGCTCCACGTGCTCGGACGTGATGCCGCACTCCGGCTGCGGGGCCGGGCGCAGGGCCGAGGCAAGGGTCTGTGCTCCCGGCGACATGGGACCGGGCTGAAAGAGCGTGTCCCGGATGAGGGGGTCGAGAAGGGCGCCATCCGCGCTGACCCAGGCATCGAGGATTCCGCTCGCCTCCAGCGCCGCCTCCAGGCCGGCCCGGTCGGCGGAGGTCACGTGCTCCGCGAAGTCCACCAGCCGGTAGAAGGGTGCTCCATCGGCCGGATTCCTTTCGGCGGTGCGGTGGTAGGGAGCCGGAGGCTCGGGGTCGGTACGCCCCTCCCAGTCCTGCTTCGCCTTCGACAGGCGGTCGATCTCCTCGCCCAGTCGGCTGACGTCGAGCGCCAGCGCGTCGCGGTGCCGGGTGAGGTCATCGGCGTATGGCTCCAGGGCCGCGTGAGCCGTCCGCCGCGCGCGGATGTCGATGTCGGGCGGCAGCGTGCGGTCCGCGAACGGCGCGTCGGGGGAGGTCTCACCGGCTACTTCGGCGAGGACGGCATTCAGCGGCGGACAGTCGGGCCCCGCCGCGGTACGCGTGCGCTCCGCCCACGCGGAGACCTCGTCGGCGTACCCACGGCTCTCCTCGACGACCTCCTGGCGACTCTCTTCGAGACGTCCGGCGGCCTCCTCCGCCTCGTCCTCCAGCCGTTCCCGTTCCGTGTCGGCCTGAGCTGCCTTGGCCCGGGTCTCGCCGGCCTGCACGGAGAGACGGGTCACCTCCTGGACCATCCGTGTCCGGTTCCGTACGACAGCTTCGGCGTCATCCAGTTGCCCCTGCCAGGACCGCAGCCCGGCCTCTGTCGTGGCCGTGTCCACGCGAGCCACCGGCCGGTGCCGCACGGTCCGTAGTTCCCCGTCGGGACTGGTCAGCTCCGTCCGCGTCGCCTGGGAGCGGACCGTGCGCGGCAGGGCCACCGCGTCGCCGAGATGGCCGGTGGGAAGCCCCGCCTTCTCCGCCTGGGACAGCAGCTCCCGGTGTTCGGTTCCCAGCTCGGTGAGCCGGCTCCCCAGATCTTCGACACCCTCGGCCAGTCGTTCGGCCGAGCCCTCTTCCACCTCGTGGGCGTTGCACAGGGCAGTGAAGGCGGTCATGGCCGTGGTGTGCAGGGCCTCAACCGTGCTGCGGCGTTCCGACAGTTCGCGAAGACCGCGGTAGGCGTGACTGGCGTGCAGCGCGGCGAGCTCCGTCCGGGCAGTCTGTTCCTCGTCGCGGAGAGTCTCCAGCCCGGCCTCCGACTCCTCCTCCCGCCTCTTCAGATCACTCGTTCGCTGCGCGGCGTCCCCGGCCGTCCGGCGCCGTAGGGACAGGGCGTCCAGTTCCCTGCTCACGTTCCGGGCCGAGGTGCGCAGGACTCCGGCGAGGTAGCGGCGGTAGTCGGCGAGGAACGTGCGCAGCGCCGCGTCGGTACGTTCCAGACGGCCGAGTTCGTCGCGTACGGCGTCCAGGTCGTGGAGGTTGCGTGCCACCTTCTCGACCACGTCCTCGTCGAGCCCCGGCAGGGTCTCGCTCAGCAGGACGGCCAGGCCCCCGTGTTCGATGCGGTCCCCGACCGTGGGGCGCCGCAGCCGGTGGAGGAGCTGGGTGAGGTTGCGGTAGCGCGTCGCGTCGGTGATGCCGAAGAGATCCCGTGCCACGCGAGCGCGGTGGCCGACCGCGCGCTCGGTCGCGTTGTCGGAGCCGACGATCTCCTTGAGCCGGTCGACGGGCAGCGGCCTGCCCGCTTCGACCAGGCGCAGGTCCTCACCGACCCGCAGCGGGGTGACGAAGAAGGTCGGTACCGCCTTCTGCGTCGACTTCGAGGCGCGGACGGCGGCACCGAGCGTCAGATAGCGGTGGTCGCCGCCCTCGGCCGTGCCCCGGAACTCCACCCACAGGTAGCCGAGGCGGTTGGTCTGCTCGAACCCGTCCAGCATCAGCCAGGCGAGCGTCGTCCGCCCGGTACCGGTCGCGTCCAGTGCCCGGGAGTCGCCGTCCAGCAGGTAAGGGAGCAGCATTTCCAGGGCCTTGGACTTCCCCGCGCCGTTCTTGCCGCGCAGCAGCAGTCGCCCGTCACCGAAGACGAACTCCTGCTCGTCGTACTGCCAGACGTTCTGGATGCCCGCGCGGTGCAGCCGGAAGCGGGCACCTGCTGTTGTCGTCGACGGGCCGGATCGCGGCAGCGGGATGAGGCCACGGGCGTCGGCGGTCATAGGGGCAACTCCTGCTGTGCGTCGGTATCTTTACGGGTCGGGTCGGCCGGACGCACGGTGACGCGGGTGGCGTAGCGGGCCGCCGCTGCGAGCAGCACCCAGCCCTCGCCGCCGGGCCGGGCTCCGCGGACGTCGGTCACCTGGCGGCCTTCCGGCAGCTCTTCGGCGTGCCCCTCCGGCAGCCCGTTTCCCTCGGCCCGCAGCGGACCGGCGGGGGCCAGCAGCCGCATGCGGGACAGCAGGTCCAGCACGGCTTCCCGCAGGGCGTGGAGATCTTCCAGGTAGCCGCGCTGCCAGTTGCTGCGGCCCCCGTACGCGGCGACCAGGTCGGCCAGCAGCTCATTCACCAGGCCGTCCGGAACGGCCACTCCGACGACGAGGACGCCGCCGGTCGCCGGATGTCCGGGATCGGGTGGACGAAGCCGTTCGACGAGCCGCTCCACCAGCAGCAGTGCGGCCTGGGCGACGGTCCCTGTACCGGGAAGGTGGAGATCCGTCAGCTCTTCCTCGGGGTCGACCAGCGCTACTCCCTCGGCGCGGATCTCAGTCTCCAGGCCGAGGAGTTCGAGGAACGCCTGGGCTTCTCGGCGCTGGCGGGTGCGAAGCCAGTCGCGTTCGGCGTCGGTCAGTTCGTCGAGGTGGACGACGGGTGTTTCGACGAGCATCCGGCGCACATAGGTACGAGGTCCGCCGAAGCCCGGGTCCGCTGCCCGCCGGACCAGATCGGCGCCGTCCCGGGACTGGGCGAGCGGTCCGGCGACGACGACGCGGGCGAGCTCGCGGTCCACGGTGATCAAGGCCTCCCCGCCGGAGTCCTGGGTGATGGCCGCCACCTGGCCCTCCGTCTCGACGAGAACGCCCCACTCGACCAGCTGGCGCAGGGCCGCGACCAGGGTCCGTTTCCCGGCCGCCCGGCCCGTCTCCTCCAGTTCGACGTCCGCGTCGGCCGCCGCGGCCCGGATATCGGCTACCAGCTGCGACAACAGCATCTGTTCGGGCGCGGTCACCAGGACCGACAGAGCCAGCGCGAGGCAGGCGTACGTGTGCGGGGTGAAGGGAGTACCGGTGGACCGCGCGAACCGGTGTCCCGCCCGTGCTCCCAGCCCGGCCTTGAACAGCCGGGCGTAGGAACTGTCGACGAGGAGGCGATAGCCGAGCACCTGCTGGAACCGCTTGCCCAGCCAGTCGGCGTGCCTGCGGACCAGCGGGAAGAGGTCGGCGTGCGGGCCGTCCGACGTGACCAGCGGATGGGCGAGCAACAGCCGTGCGGCGGTGCGGCGTTCGGCTGCCAAAGCCACGTCGTGGGCGGAGGGGAGGGTCATGACACGCTCACCTCCGCCTCGCCGTCGGCCGTGGCGGAGGTCCGGCCGACGACCAGCTCCAAGTCGTCCAGGAGCAGGTCCCCGTCCGCCGAGTGGAGGTACGTCCGGGCACCCGTCGTCCGGTACACGGTGAGCCGGATGCCCAGGTCCGCGTCCTCGCTCCACGCCGCGTCCAGGCCGAACCCCGGTGTCCCCTCCCCGGCCGCGCCGGCACGCCGTTCGAGCCGCGCGTTCCCGAGCGCCGTGGCCAGCAGCTCCAGGAGCAGGCTCAGCGCCGCCGATGTGAGCCGTACGTCATCGAAACGGCCCGACGCGCTGCGCAGCTCGTCCGCCGCCGCTTTCCTGGCCGCCGCCCGCTCGCGGGCGGCTTCCCGCAGGCGGTGCTTCTGCGCGGAGTGGTCCTCCACCGACGACGCCCGGCCCCGCTGTGCGCGGCTGCCCCTCTCGCGCAGCGCGACCGGGACCTCGACCACCGGGCCGGTCCACCAGCTGGTGTAGGCGGGCACCACCTCGTCGGTGGCAGGCGGGACGCCCAAATGGCGGGCTCCGTACAGCCCGAAGGCGGCGACGGCGATGTCGTGCGCGTCCTGTGGTGCGGCTTCGTCGAACCATCGGGCCAGTCGCAGCAGGTCCCGGCGCCGCGACATCTCCCCGGTGGCCGAGCGCAGCATCCGCTTGGCGTTGGCCAGCAGGGACTGGAGCGCCCGCAGGGTGGCATCCCGCAGTTGATCGACCTGACTGCCCTGACCGTCGGTGTCGCTGAACCAGCCGCGCAGCCCCTGCCAATCCGCGAGGTCGCGCCCACGGCTGCGCTGCACCCGGGCTTCCGAGCGGCCTTCGCCCTGTGAGGAGAGCCCGGCGAGGCCCTGGGCGTGGGCGTCCAGCCGGTCCAGCAGGGCCGGAAGGCGCGGCCACAGCGTGTCCAGTGCCGCCGAGATCCGGGGAGCGCGGAAGGCCACGTCCTCCGTGATCGCCTCGACGTAGTCCAGCAGCAGTTCCTTGAAGCCCTGGTACTCGGCGCTGTCCAGGTCGTACCGGGCGAGCACCTGGCCGAGGTAGGCGTAGAAGTCCCGGATGGATTCCGCGAACCCGGCGAACTGCACGAACAGCGTGCTGACCCGCTCGAGCCCGTCCTGCGGGGCGATACCGCCCGGTTCGGACAGCAGCTCGGCAAGCTCCCGGAGGCCGCGCTCGACCAGGGCCAGCAGCTCGTTGCTGACCTCCCGGACGGCCTCGGCCTCGGCCAGCACCCCGTCGGCGTCCCGCTGGACGCGCTCGCCCAGCCTCGACAGCTGGTAGCGCGCGCGGGAACGCTGGTACTCGGTGATGCTGGACGCCTTCACTGTATGACTGCCGCGCAGCAGATTGCCCCACCGCTCCAGCTGTTCCAGCCGGGCCGTGAGGGTGTCGGCGTCGAGCCCCGCACCTGGCCCGCCGGACTCACGCAGCTGCGCCATGACGTCCGGGACGGCCAGATCCGCCAGCAGTGTCCCGCAGAAGACCCGCATGATCGCGACGTGCTCCAGCCGCTCCGGCGCGCTCAGGTACGCGTACGCGTCCAGCCGTCTGCGTGTCTCGTCGTGGCGGGGTTCCGGCGGTGTGCCGGGTGGTGCGGGTTCCTCCATGCTTGCGAGGCTACGTGGAGCATTCGGCTGTCGTTGCGGTATGGCTGGAAATGCTCCGAGACCATGCGGAGTTGACGACCGTGTCTCCCCGGCTCCGGCCCCGGCCGACAACGACAGTATGCGGGCGCCCCTCCGCCTTGCGACGCACCGCATCCGACGCCGCTCGCCGATCCACCAGGGACTACGGGACAACCCTCCTCCAGCTCGTTGAGCAGGGTCCTCTGTTCCCGCAGATCAAGGCAGTTGACGGGCCGTCATTCCGTGGCTTCCATGGCTTCGGTGGCGCGGTCGATCGTGTCCAGCACCGCCCCCCACGGCAGGTCCCGCCCGGCGGGGGCGGCGCGTGGCTCGTGCAGGGGCCAGATGTCCGGGCCGTGGACGAGGTGAACGTCGGCCTCTCGCAGCGCGGCGATATGGCGCCGCCACGCGGGGTGGCGTACATGGGCCGCGTTCACCCTTGGGAAGACGATGACCGGTAGCCCCAGGGTCCCGATGGCTTCCCCGACCTGCGTCAGCGCCTGGTTGTCGGCGATACCCATCGCGAGTTTGGCGACCGTATTCGCGCTGGCGGGGGCGACCACGTAACAGTCCACGCTCGGGTGCGGCCTTGCCTCGCCGGGCAGCCGGGGCTCGTCTCGCACCGGCAGGCGGGTCAGCCTCTCCAGCCGGTCGGCCTCACCGTTCATTCGCAGCCAGCGGCCGGCGGTCGGGGTGAGCGTCACGGCGACCTGCCACCCGCGTGCCATGGCCGGTTCCACCAGCCCGGTGCGCAACGTTTCGACTCCGCCGGCGCTCGTACCCACGACCCCGAGGACTCCGCGCTTCTTGGTGTTCACTCCACCGCCCCTGCATCGTTGAGCCATCATGAACAACTCCGATGAACGAGCGCTGCCGGTGACCGGGAATTGCTTGATCAGGTCGCGCAGCGTGTCCCGTACACGGGGATTGTTCCGTACGAGCTGTGGCGACGCGTGCTCGGCTGTGCGCAGCTCCGTGGCGGTCCTGGTGCCGGGGATTCGCTCGCCGATGCTCAGGTGCTCTCCGAGACCACGCATACGTGCTGCCCCCGTGATGTAGGGGCGTTCCCCACGATAGCGACGCGGCAACGTGACGGACGGGGCCGACAACAGCGCGGCAAACCGAGCCGTCTGCTGGCCGGCGAGGCTCAGCCGCTGCGCGTCATCGGGTGATCCGTGCGCGACGACTACGGTCGTCGCCATGAGCGACTCGGAAGCCTACGAAGCGGTAGCCCGGCCCCGCACCGCCGCCGGGGTGCTGTTCTTCGACGAGGCGGGGCGCGTGCTCCTGGTCAAGCCCACGTACAAGCCCGGCTGGGAGATCCCCGGCGGCTACCTCCACCCGGGCGAGACGCCGAGCGGAGGCGCGGCTCGGGAGGTCAAGGAGGAGATCGGCATCACCCCGCCCATCGGCCGCCTTCTCGTCGCGGACTGGGCACCTCACCCGACCGAGGGCGACAAGTTGCTGTTCGTCTTCGACGGAGGCGTCCTCCCGGCTGACCAGCGGGCCCGGATCGTCCTGGACGGGGTGGAAGTCGACCAGTTCGCGTTCCACCGGGCCGACCGGATCGACGGGCTGCTCATCCCCCGGCTGGCCCGCCGTGTCCACGCGGCGATCGGCGCCCGTGCGCGATCGGCGACCGCCTACCTGGAGAACGGGGCGGGCTTCGGCGCCGGGGGCTGATCCGCACGTGTCCAGGTCCGGACAGGACAAGTCCTAGGCGGCCTGGGTCGCGGGGCGTTTGAAAACCTGGAGTCCGTGCCATACGACGTGGTCGGGTTCGATGCCGGGCAGTCCGGGGCGGGGCGTGGTGACGGGCCGGCCGTGGAGGGCGTCGATGGTCCGGCCCGCGTCGCTGCGTGCTGTGTAGGACTGGGAGACCTGTATGTGCAGGGCGGGTGTCAGTCCGAGGACGCCGAGATCGAACAGGGCGTGGTGCAGGGAGCACAGCGCCAGGCCGTTGTTCACCTCGTCCGGGCCGTCCTGGCTGTGCCAGCGGACGTGTGCGGCTTCGAGTCCGACGGGGTTGCGTCCGAGCGCGCCGTCGTAGCCGCAGAAAGCGCAGGCGTACGCGTATGCCTGAAGTACCTCTTCCGTGAACCCGGCTCGCCGTCGGCGTTTCTTCGCCGGTCCGTGGTGTGTTGTGTTCTCCAGTTCGAGCAGGTCCAGGCCGACGGCGTCGCAGATGGGGGTTTCCAGGGCTGGGGTGAAGTGCTGGTCGAGCAGGAGCCGGGCTGCCGCCGCCAGTGTGCCCGGACCGGCCAGCAGGGCCTCGATGTGAGGATGCAGCCCGCCGTGGGCTCCCCTGGTACGCAGCCAGCTTCCGCGTTCCGGGGCGTCCGGGCCGAGGGGGTTGCCGTCCCGGTCCCGCAGGTTCCACAGGTCACGCTCAAGATGGACGAAGGGCATGGCGGCCCGATCCCTCGCCCTCGAACGGTTCGCCATTGAGGGCCCGAAGTCGTTGATCAGTCGGCTGACCGGCTCTTCGGCTTCGTCATACGTGACTGCGGTGCTTCCCGAAGCGGCGAATCGTCCCAGCAGCCACAGCACGAGCAGCGGCTTGTGCGGGGCACGGCGGTTGCCTATCTGGGCGCGCCGCAACGTCGCCAGCGCGCTCAACAGTTCGTCACCTGTCACGTGGCCACTCTGCCATCATCCGGCAGACAGAACTGTTGTGTACCTGGCGAGCAGAGGCTGGTGGGGTTGGTGGCCCAGGGCTTCGGCGTGGCTCCTCCGCCCACGGGCAGGCCGTCAGGCGCTCTGAAGGTCGTCCGCGATCTGTGCCGCCGTGTCGCGCGCCGGTTCGGGGCGAGGGTCTTCGGGGCGAGGGTCTTCCGGGTGGGCGTCCGGGGCCAGGATCGTCGCGCAGAAGAACAAGGTCATCAGCTTGCCGTCCCGGCTCTCCAGGTCGTGGCGCCGTTCGTGGCGGACGCGCTCGGCCAGCGCCGGGACGGCGAGGGAGTTTCCCCACAGCGACGCCGCGTCCAGACCTTCAGGGGCCATGCCCCAGTCCTCCCAGTCGAACAGACAGAACTACGGGCCGGTCATGTTCGTCCGGTTGAGGTCAGCGTGCGCTGGCCGCCACTGGTCCAACGCCGTGTCGGTGCCGGCAGCGAGGAACCGCTGGATCGCCTCGGCAACACCGCTCTGGGTGATCGTGACGGTGTCCGGGGTGGCCACGCGCCTCGTGTGCTGGACGGCCGGCGCGTCCAACGACGTATTCAGCGCCTGCCACCACTCGTCCGGCAGGCGGGGGTCGGCGACCAGAACACTGCTGCCGATCGGCGCTCCTGGCAGGAGGTCCGTCTCGTCGGCCCGCCACATCACGGCATCATCGGGCTCGCGTCAAGCCGTGCCCCAGTGCCACTGGGGCCTGGCCACCCCATCCAGCAGGGCAGCGCATGCGGTTCCGTTCCAGCCCTTGCCGATCTCGTCGAACCGGCACCGCTCGCTCCGCACCCAGCTGCCACGGCCGGTACACGCACCGAGCGAGCGCCGTTTACGTACCGGCGTCTCCTGGTCCAATGACGTCTGGAAGGTGCGCTGAACCTGGTTGAGCACGACGTCGACCGGCTCAACTCGCAGGTCGACGTGGGGTGTAGGGGACAGAGAAGACGGCACTGGACCTCCATGGCGACGGACGACAGAGCGCGGGGGTTGTGGCCGGAGCGTTCGGCGTCGGCGAGGGTGGCGGCCAGAGCGTCCCAGCCGGGCTCGGCCAGGACGATCTCGGCGAGTTCGGGCAGCGCGGCGCGCACGGTGGTGGCGTGATGGCGGCGCGGGGACGGGGCGATACGGCGGACACGTTCGCTCAGTACCGCGAGGGGCTCGTCGGCTGCCTGCCGGTAGGCGGCCCGCAGCTGCTCAGCGGCCCGGCGGGCCGCCTCGGCCTGTTGGGCGTGGTGTCGCTGGGCGTGTCAGTGCGCGGCGGCGATGGCGAGGAAGACCAGCATGTCCAGGACCATGGCGGTGCCTGCCCCGTCCTCGCCCCGGCCGAGCGCGGGCCCGCTGTGTGCCGCTTTGGTAGAGCCCTTGGGCGGGACGAATGGCGAGGGGACGAAGTCCTGCTGAGCCGCTCGAACGTCGGCGGCTGCCCATCCAGTACAGATGAGCGCAGCAGCCCAGCAAGTTGCTCGGCGTCATGCTCGGCCACGCTGGTGCGGTCCACCGCCTCCTGAGCGCGGGCCGCTCCGTACGCCAGTTTCTCCGCACGTGCCTTCCTCTTGGCCTCGGCCTCGGCGGCTTTTCGGGGCCCGCAGTGACTCGCATCGGGTGATGGCGTCGGCAGGCAGTGGTTGATTGCAGATGGTCCCTGCTGCCCTGCTGCCGACCCGCTGCCGAATGTGGTGTGACTCTTCCGGACACAGAGGACCAGAGGTAGGGCGCGTTCACTTCCTATCGGGCACAAGATCGCCGTTCCTGTACGGAAGCGTGCCGGAAGAACGCGGTTGAGGTGAGCGGTTCAGCCAGGCACACTCGCCCCGATGAGCGACAGCACACAGCCGGGCAGATGGGACGGGCCCTGGTACCGCGTCCGCACGGACCAGTTCGAGGCCGCATTCCTGCCGAATGCCGACGATGACCTGGAGTCGGTGAACAACGTCGATGTCTTTGTAAACCTAAATGACGGCTCCCAGTGGAGCGCGACCATCATCACCCTCGATCAGGTCGAGATCCTGATGACGAGATGGGCCGCAAGCGGGGAAGCTCTGGGAGGCCGTTACTTCTGGTGCTCGGACGGTCTCATCGTCCGCGACACCGGCATCAGCAGCATGATCCGAGTACTTGTTGGCCTGGTCGAGAACGGTGAGTTCACGCAGATCCTTCAGCGCCTCGATGACTGACAAGCGTCCCGCGGACGCCGCAGTCTGCTCCTGAAACGATCAGTTAAGCGCGAGGTCCGTATCCACGGCCGCCCGGCAAGCGTGGCCCGCGCCGGTCCGCTGGGGAGCCGATTCTCGCGGTCGGCTCCCAAACGGCTCCCAAAACGGCCCCCGGAAACCACTCAGGGGCCCGACCCGCTAAGCGGATCAGGCCCCTGACCTGGTGTTTCGGCTGTCGGGGTGGCGGGATTTGAACCCACGACCTCTTCGTCCCGAAGCAACTTGGGTCGGGCTGGTGCCTTGGGCTGCTGTGCCTCTCACCTGCGCTGATGGTCCGAAGACGTTCGCGCTCGTTCGCCGGTGTTCGCCGGCGTTGTCACGCAGTTAGACACTCAGTGTCAGCCTTATCCTGGGGCTGGGAACTAGGCCGTCACCTCGTCGATCGCGGCGAGGATCAACTCAGGCACTGCGGCAAGGGCGCTGTCCAAGAGGTACTCGATTGCTACAGCATCCTTGCTGCGGTTCACGTCGATCTGTGCAGTCCACTGACCTGGCTGGTAACGAGCAAGCATCGATAGCGCGTAGAGCACCGCCCACCAGGCCAACAGAGGGTGGAGCACGCGGTCGTCACCGCCAAATCGCGCGTGGATCACTCGGGTGGAGTCCGAGAGGCTGCGCCCCTTCCATGGTGCGATGTCCTCGAACCTACGCTTGGCGACCTCTTCTCCGCCTATCACGTCCCATACCAGGCGGCAGCCGATCGTACCTTGCATCGAATCCCAGCTATCCGGCCCGCTATCAGGGATAGCGCCAATCGACCGGAAGCGGTACCCCGTCAAAGACGGATAGTCGGCGAGCCACGAACGTACGGCCTGCTCGCGGTCCTGCGAGCTCGCGTGGTCTTGAAGGCTTCCAGGCAAGCCGGACACGATCGCCTGCAAGGTGTTCGCATCTACTTGATGCGTCTCCCGACTTACTGAGAGCTGCGGACGCGTTGTCGACTGCAGAGGCCAGAGACTAATTTCCAAGATGGATGCCCACACGTCCGCAAGACGGGCCTCGTCAGGCAGCGATCGTGACCCGAGCATCGCCGCAATTTGAGTGAACGACTGCGTTCCGGCTGCGCCCTTGTCTTTGACGGTGACCGAGCCTAGGTCTGGCTGGTCCATCTGGGCGGCGACAATTCCATGGCCGTTCAGGCGGCATTTGTCGGCGGGGACGGGCGCACACGCTGCGATGGCCCTGCCTGCCTGGCTCAGGCCGTAGAAGAGTACGAGGGGCCTGGAGGCCGGCCCAACCGAGGCAGCTGCGGTGAAGAGTTGCTCCGACTGCTCCAATGCTGCGCTGAACAGCTTCTGACGCGGACCTTTGCCCGCATACCCTGGGGGCTCTGGGCGGAGCTCTCGTAGGGCCCTCCATACTGCCGCTGTCGCGGGATACGTCTGATCACGGTACGTGGGATACGGCCTTCGAACCATTGCCTCATCCTGCCAGTGCTGAGCACACCGCCGTGGCGATTTCTCCAGCGACCGGCAGATGTAAGAACGTAGCCCGAAGCCGACCACCTCTTTGGGAGAGAGGGTGGGTGATCTCGGGCTTGAGCTGCGGCTTCATCGGACCAACACGCGGGCGCGTACTCGCCGAGGAGGCACCGGTGTTGACTGCGGCTGACCCTTGCATCTGGCACGGTTGTGGCACGCGACCTTTCCGCAACCGATGCCCTACTGGGCGGCTGCGATGGTCCGTGGAGCCTTGCCGCGATAGCTGCGACACGAGCTCAGGTGCTGGGCTGTCCTTCCGACGTGGTGGCGTTCATCGACTCTGGGCTTGCTTGGGACCGTTCTAGGCGCCGCTGACGGGCACGGGCCACGCGAGCTGGGGACTGAAACAAGTCGTTCAGCACTTCATCCATGAGGGTCAAGATTTCTTCGGCCGTCTCGTGATCAACGGGGGAGAGATCGCCATGGGCTACCTCATTGCCGCCGAAGCGCACCTCGTGTGCTGCTTCCTTGATGTGCCCGCGCAGCAGACCCTGTTCGTGGAGCTCATCGATCTTCGCAATTAGGCTCCCTCTGGTAACACCCTTTTCCTTCGCGGACGCCTCGACCACTGCACGAGCAAGTGCCACGGCAGCTCGGTCAGCCATGATGGCCAGACAGTCGTGCGCCTCAACCGCGAGCGACTCGATCGCTGCAGGGACATCTGGGAACGTCCTGTTGGACTTCGCCGGGGGAAGCCATCGCGGCTGCTGGGCCTGAGGATGGTCCCAGAGATCAGAAGGTGCGTCGTCCCAATCATTCGTAGGCTTGAAGTCGGTCCACCCGTGGGCGAGGACCAGCCGGTGGCAGTTGGCACATCGATAGGCTTCGAATCCCACGTTGAGCCGGCTGTTCTGATCAGGAACCACTTCGGCACCGCCGAGTGGTCTCATGTGAGCCAGCCGTCCGCACCATCCGCATGTCGTGCTCGCCATGGTCGGAGACTAGTGCGCAACGCCCCGAGGGGCATGGGGTTTGTGACCGTTGTGCTCGCTGACCTGAGCAAGCCGCAGTGCAGGCCCGTGCCATCAGCTTCGGAGCCCTCAGCTTGGGAAGCTGGGGTTCTCTGAGCGTGGGAGTGCTGCTGAGCTGCGGCGGGGGCGAGTCGAGGCATGGCGGGCAGCTCGTTGACTCCCCGATGTTCTCCGTGGTTCCCCGCACGATCTGGCACGCGGCTTGTCACCGACGGCAGCGGCTCGTCGCGCCTCGACCTCAGGAAGCCAGGCAGGCGCACTCAACTGAGTCTGTCACTCACCCCCCTCTTCTATTACGCTATGTGTTCGCGCGTCGGTGGCGCCGACCAGGGGGAGCAGTAAGGGACATGAACCGCCGCCCGTTCTTCTCATATCTCGATGAGGCGTGGACCCGTCTGTTTCATGGGCGAGGACGGTCAGAAATACCCGACATCATCAATTGGGCAGACATAAACGCTTCCTGGTTTGATGTCCGCAAAAATGTTATGACCGCGCTCCGAAGCGGCCAAGTCGGCCCCGACTATGTCGAGGTTCTGGATCTCCCCAAAAATCCCGTCGCCGTTCGACCGATTGCACGCCTGACAGTACACGATCGTCTCGTTTACGATACGCTCGTCTTCTCCATTGCCGAGCTAGTTGAGGCGCAGCTTCGCGAGAGCGTTTACAGTGCAAGATGGGGTGACAACGGTAAGTCTTTCTGGTCGCCTGTCAATTCGTGGGTTTCCATGCAAAAACGCGGTGTGCAGTTGGCGACAGAAACCCCGTTTCAGCTAGCCCGGACCGATGTCGTTTCATTTTACGAACATATCGATATCGAGACACTGGCAATCGATATCCAATCCACGGGCGCATCCCCTCGGGTGACCGAAAGCCTAATTACCTATCTCCGAATGTTCCAGTCTTCGAGCCACGCTTGGGGAATACCGCAGGGGCCCGACTCTTCAGCAATTTTGGCCAATCTATATCTCCTGCCTGTAGATGAGTTCGTCCACAGGTCGGATTTCGAGTACCTGCGCTACTCAGACGACATGATGATATTCGACACAGAGAGGGAGTCTCTCCGGAACGCCTTGCTTGAAATAAATGCCATTCTGCGCTCGCGTCGCCTCTCTATGTCTATGAGTAAAACCAGCATCTATGACGAGGCGAACGCGCTTTCGCAACTTGAGGACCTAGAAAAGGACGCGATCAACTATGGACTGAAGATCGGAGAAATCGGGTCCGACGAAAGACTCTATAAACTCTTTCTCGAAGCAACCGCAGGTAAGCAGTTAGATCGAGATGTTAAGTTCACCCTCTTCCGCATGGGAAACTTGAAGGATGATCGCGCCCTCCCTTGGGCCCTGCGGCACCTCAAGGAAAGTCATCATTTGGTGGTTGAGATAATCAGATACCTTGAGTGCTTCCCTGAGCGCTTGCATGCAGTAACCAGGGCCTACGTATCCACGATGCGGCAGGCCGCCGACCACAAGTACGACAGTCTGGAACAACGTATACTCCAGGCCGCTACGCGCCAGAGAATCAACTCACCCGACATCCGGGATGCAGCCTGGGCGATACTTCAGAACAAGAATAAGTCGAGCCTGCCTCGCGAGTTTGCTGCCCGATATCTCGGAAGGGTAAGTACGATTGCTGACGGTCAGCTTCTGCGCCGCGAGTACGAGCACGAATCCGACGTGAATGTTCGACGTGCGCTGCTTGTCGCAATGTACGAAGCCCGTTCGGTCTCTCGCCCGCTACTTGAGAGACTGGCACAATCTAATTCCAGACTAATGTGGGTGAGTCGTTATCTCCTCGGCGACCCCGCAGTACCCCTACCTCGTTAGGAGAATTCTTTGCTGCGGCTTACTGTCTATGCACTTCTGGCTATTTCATCAGGAGTAGCCAGCTTTTTTATTGCTAACTCCACTCTGGTCAATATGACGGCTGGCCTCAGTGTCGGCCTGTTCGTACCAGTGGTTGACGAGATAGCGCAAAACTGGGGAAACATCAGGCACCTTTGGTATTCACTGCGCTATCGAAACCGTTCCATCCGTGTCTCGACCTCATACCTGTTCAAAATCTACGTTGACGGAAAGTACCTGCTGATCCGGGGATCGCGGTACCGCACTCAGTTCCAGCCAGTGGGCGGGGTGCATAAGGTTTCGCCCCAAGGGAACGCTTCGCTTTCTGCCATGGGGGTAACGGATGATGACCTGATCCCTCTTGATTCCGTGAGTTATGGCGATCTACGCGTACGCGTTCAAGGGAAGAAGATATTTCAGTTTTTCCGGTGGTTCGACTCTCGGCAAGGTCGCGAGGATTCTCCGTGGCGAGAGTTCCAAGAGGAATTGCTTGCCACTGGAATTCTGCCGCTAGATAAATTCCCGCATATTATGCATAATTATCTCAGGCGAGAGGTGGATCGGATTCGCTACAGCCCGTGGGCTGAATCGCTGGAGATTCTGGTGGCGGACGTTTATGAGCTTGTGCCGACTCAAGAACAAGAGAACGCTTTTCGTCAGCTGGCTGCCACTGGCCATCCGGACATCGTGTGGGTCTCCTCGCAACAGATCAAACGTCGTGGCGCCGTCGCGGGACAGCCTCAGGCCATTGAGATCTCGGCACACAGTCAACGGATCCTGTGACGAGGTCGGCGGAGCGGCTTTGGGGTGGCGCTGCTTTGGCGCGAGTGATCATGGCCCCGTAAGCTTCCGGCGCGTCGGGCAGTCTGTGGACCTGCCCGGTAAAGCACGACGTTGGGGCCATGATCTTCGAGGCTCGCGCCAAAGCGGCTCCGTAAAGCCGCGGAGCCGACAGCCCCAGCCACGACGTACCCCTTCTCTGGTCTCAGGTGGCTGCATGCCTTTGAGCGCGGTACGGGCGCCGGCCGGGCTGGAGCGGGGCGGAGACAGGAGCGCAGGCCCGGCCGGGGGCCGGGCCGCGCGCGGGGAGCGGAGCGAGCCGCCTTGAACCAGTAGAGAAAGTTGTAACTCACTTGGGCCTGTGGGGCTTGAAGGCGTTTGCGCAGGCTGGTTCGGCGTCTTGGCGGTTTGCCAGCGGCAGGAAGATGACCGGCCGGATCGTCCATGTGATGCGAGTGGTGGCCTGGGTGACGGACACGGTGCAGGGTTCTAAGCGGAGCAGGGCTCGTCGGGTTTCTGTGCGGCCGTCGTGGAGCCAGGCCCAGACTTCGTCCGAGGCGTCGGGGTCGAGTGCGGGTGAGATGGTGCGTAGTGCAATGGCGACCCATCTGTCTGCCTGGGGTGCGGAGTAGGCGTCGAAGGATGCCCGGAGTGCCGGCCACTGCATCCCGTCGGTGAGGTCTTCGGTCCAGCACTCGCACCAGAAGCCTCGTTGGGGCTTGTCCATCAGCACGGGTGGCCTTCCCGCTGGGCGTTCACGAAGAGTTCCGCGGTGACCGTGTAGCCGCCGCCCGCGCCCTGGACGACGACCCTGTGCGCGAGGGCGCTGACCATGCCCAGGCCTCGGCCGTGCTCGGCGTCCTGGTCTTGGT
This sequence comes from Streptomyces sp. NPDC055025, assembly GCF_053608565.1. Classification (NCBI taxonomy): domain Bacteria; kingdom Bacillati; phylum Actinomycetota; class Actinomycetes; order Kitasatosporales; family Streptomycetaceae; genus Streptomyces; species Streptomyces sp. NPDC055025. Next base: position 22,919 of record NZ_JBSGVS010000039.1, on the reverse strand, counting down.
GCTCGACCTTCGGGGCGCCGCCTCCTCCGCCGTCGTCCGTGACCGACAGCGCGATCACCTGTGGTGCGACGGCCACGGCCAGGTGGAAGCTTCCGCGTTCCCCTCCGCTGCTCGTGTGAAGAAGCGCGTTAGTGCTCAGCTCGCTCACGATCAGGGCTGCGTCGTCGGCCAGGGGCGATCCGCGCAGGATGTCTCTCGTCCAGCGGCGGGCCCGGCTGACCTCTTCCGGAAATCCTGGGCAAGTCAGTCCCCAGACTCGGACTCGACTCATATACTCGTGCATACAAGTTCCTTCGTGCTGGTAGGCCGCCATGTGCAGCGGGTTCGGGCTAGACGAGTTTCACGCCGTCGTGGGCGCGGACGGCCGGCGGGGTCGTGGCGTCGAGTGCGTCGGTGACGCGGATCGCGTACGCCTCGTCGGCCAGGTCGGTGACTTCTTCGCGGGTGGCCCAGCGCAGTGCGCGGGTCTCGTCGCCGGTTGTGGGCGTGCCGTCGGCGGCCTCGCAGCGGAAGACCAGGGAGACGATCAGGCCCGTCATGTTCTTGTAGACACCGGTCAGGGTCGCCGGAAGGGCGATCTTGATGCCGGTTTCTTCGAGGACTTCGCGTTGCAGGGCCTCGGGGATGGTCTCCTCGCGTTCGAGGACACCGCCCGGCGGCTCCCACTTGCCGTTGTCACGGCGCTGGATCAGGAGGGCACGGCCCTGGGCGTCGACAATGACCCCGGCGACGCTCACGGAGTGCGGGCGTTCTGTGCTCACGTTCCTCGGCCCTCCCGGATGGCTAGGCTCTCCACCGTAGCAACTTCACTCACCCACTCGTCTAGATACCTAAAGGAGTACACACAGTGAGCCCTCTTTCTTCGGGCCTCCTCGGCGATCTCGACCCCACGAGCGATCGTGCGGTCTTCCGGCAGATCGCCGACCAACTGCGCGAGGCCATCGACCGCGGGCGATTCCGCGAGGGCGAGAAACTGCCCTCCGAAGCGGAACTGGTCGAGCACTACGGCGTCTCCCGCATGACCGTCCGCAACTCCTTCTCCATCCTCACCGGCGAAGGCCTGGTCCACGCCGAACACGGCAAGGGCGTCTTCGTCCGGCCCCGGCCGCCCGTACGGCGCCTCGCCTCCGACCGATTCGCCCGGCGCCACCGCGAGCAGGGCAAGTCCGCGTTCATCGTGGAAGCCGACGCGGCCGGCAGTCACCCGCAGGTCGACAGTCTTGAGGTCAAGGAAGAGAAGGCCAGTCAGGACGTCTCCACCCGGCTCGGGTCCGTCCGGCGCGTGCTGGCCCGGCGCCGGCGATATCTCCTCGACGGGCGACCCGTGGAGTTCGCTACCTCCTACCTCCCCCTCGACATCGCCCGCGGCACCCAGATCGCCGAACCCAACCCCGGCCCCGGCGGCATCTACGCCCGCCTCGAAGAACTGGGCCACCGCCTCGACCACTTCGAAGAGGAGATCCGCGCCCGGATGCCCTCCCCCTCCGAGGTCAAGACGCTCCACCTCGCGGCCGGCGTGCCCGTCATCCACCTGGTCCGGACCGCCTTCGACACCGAGGGACGGGCGGTCGAGGTGTGCGACACCGTGATGGCGGCGGACGCCTACGTGCTGTCGTACCAGCTCCCGGCGACCTGATCGTCATGGTTTGCGGTGGTGCGCGGGGGATGCTTCCTCAACTCGTACACCCCGACACGCTTACTCGTATAGACGAGTGGGCAAGTTGTGTGGCAGGGTGATCGTCGTGAGCCCGGGAGACCGGGTTCATGGATCGCTACATGTATAGACGAGTAGATAGGAAGGGCTCGCCCTCGGCTCGCCCGTCTCGCTGCCGGGACTCATCGCCCGGCCGTGGGAGTCCGTGTTCAACGGCCAGCAGCGTCACGGCATTGCCTACCGCGCCGCCGCCGTCACCCCGGCCGCCTTCCCGGTCAGCGCCGGGACTGGGGCTGCTGCATGATGTCCGACCTGACGACATTCCTGGAGGTGGGTGGTCCCCTCGCCGCGTTCGGCGGTGGGGCCGCCTACACCCGGGCCAAGCGCCCGGCGGTCTACTGGTCCGTGGTTGGCGGCCCGATGTCCACGGTCCGCATGCTCAGCTCGTACGCCTCCGTCATGGAAGCCTGCGGCCTGACCGTGGCGCCCCTCCCGGCTCAGGGTCCTCGCCGTCAAGGCCGCCACCCGGCGTGAGGTCCGGCCGGTCCCGCCCCGCCGGGGCATCCTCCGTCCCACTTCGACCGGGTTACGGCTCCGCCTCCGCCTCGCCCCCGGGCAGGAACCTGCAGACGTCGCCGCCTCGGCCGAACGCCTGCGGCACGCCTGGGGAGTTCACGCCGTCTACGTGACCACCCTGAAACCGGGCGTCGTGGAACTGCGGCTCGTCGGATACGACGTCCTGCGCCGGGTCCGGATGCCTCGCGAGACCGGCGGCGGCTTCCTCAAAATTCCGGTCGCGCTGCGCGAAGACGCCATGCCCTTCGTCCGCGACTACCGCACCGTTCCCCACCAACTCACCCTCGGCGCAACCCTGTCCGGCAAGTCCATGTACCTGCGGCACCTCATCTCCGGACTCGCCCGGCAAGAAGGCGTCGCGCTCGTCGGCATCGACTGCAAACGGGGCGTGGAACTGGCTCCCTTCGCCGCCCGCCTCTCCGCCCTCGCCACCGACCCCGACGAAGCCGCCGAACTGCTGCCCGTACTCGTCAAGGAAATGGAGGACCGATACGACCTGATCAAGGCCCGCCAGGGCATCGCCCCGGACACCCCCGACGAAGAGATCACCTCCGACATCTGGGGCCTGCCCGACACCCAACGCCCCACCCCCGTCGTCCTGTTCATCGACGAGGTGGCGGAACTCTTCCTCACCGCCACCCGCAAGGACGAAGACCGCCGCGACGAGATGGTCACCCAGCTCATCCGCCTCGCCCAGCTCGGCCGCGCCGCCGGCATCTACCTCGAAGTCTGCGGCCAGCGCTTCGGCGCCGAACTCGGCAAGGGCGCCACCATGCTCCGCGCCCAGCTCACCGGCCGCGTCTGCCACCGCGTCAACGACGAAGCCTCCGCCAAGATGGCCCTCGGCGACATCGCCCCCGAAGCCGTCTACGCCGCCTGCTCCATCGCCCCCGAGACACCCGGCCTCGCCGTCGCGGGCGACACCTCCGGCGGCTGGTCCCGCATCCGCACCCCCTACCTCTCCCTCGCCGACGCTGCCGCCATCTGCCAGGACACGGCCGACCTGACCCCCGACGTCCCCGCCCTCAAGCCCTTCCGGCCTGACGTCCCCGCACGACCGCACACCTCACCCGGCCCGGTCGTTCAGCCGCACCCTGTCACTGACTGATCCCCTCCCGGCCTCTTCGCGCCGTGTCCCTACCCCTCCCATGCCCGAAACCGGAAGGAGCCGCATCATGCGCGCCCAGTTGGCCCGCGTCGACGCGGTGCTCGTCCAGGCGCTCATCGCCGCCGCCCTGTCCTTCGCCCACCTTCACGACGTCGCCTCAGCGGCCGGACAGGACGGATGGAAAGCCTGGGCCTACCCCGTCTCCGTCGACCTGCTGCTCGTCGCCGCCTGGCGCCGACTGCGGACCGGCACCACGAAGGCCTCCGCCTGGTGCTGGTTCGTCATCGCCCTCGTCGCATCCCTCGGTGCGAACGTCGCCACCGCCGGCCTCCTCGACCTTGGCAACGTTCCTGCCTGGCTGCGCATCCTCGTCGCCGGATGGCCGGCCGTCGCCTTCCTCGGCGGCACCCTCCTCGCCCACACAACGCCCAAGGCACCCACCGCCATAGAGACCACCGATGACGACCAGGAGGAAGAGCCCGAACCGACTCCGGAGACGCAGGCCGAAGAACGACCGTCCGCACTCCCAACCGTCCCGGTCCTGGCCGCCCTCGTCGCGCACGCCCGCAAGGTCGCCAGCGAGCACCACACCCGCACCGGCAATCCCATCGACACCCCGACCCTCCGCGCCCGCCTCGGCGTACCCGCCCCCATGGCCGAAGCCATCGCTGCCCAGCTCTGAAAGGAGAACCAGGACTCGTGACCGCCAACCGCCGCTTCCGCAACGTCACCCGCATTGGCCCCGTCCAGGTCGGCACCGCCTACGACGACCGGGGCCGCGAGAAGCACACCGCCGCCTGCACCGCTCCGCGTTGCGGCTTCTCCGCCGACTACGACAGCCGCGCCGCCGCCGAACTCGCCGCCCGTACCCACCGCTGCCCCGTCCGCTGAAAGGACCCCGCACCCCGTGACCCTCAACTTGCCACTCGTCGTCGTCCTCGGCTTTTTCGCCTGGGCGGCCATCAAGTACCTCGGCGTCCGCACCTGGATCGTCGTCCTGGTCGCCCTCTTCGGCTTCTGCTCTCACACACCTTCCTCGCCCCCGCCATCGAATCCGGCACGCGCAGCGGCGTGACCGTCATTAACGGCTCACATGACTAGACGAGTAGATAAGGAGATGCCTGCCGTGTTCCTGCCGAAGTACCCAGACAACCCCACACCGCCGCCCGCACACACCTACACCCCCACCTCGACCGGCCCGGCGCCCGCGCGGCGCTCCGCGCTCCCGGCCGTTTCCGTCAGCACCGGCGCCGTCGTCGCCGTCATCACGGGCGGCGTGGTCCTCACCGCGCTGCTGACCGCCGTCGCCGTGTCGGCCGTCTCCGTGGCCGTCGCCGCCGTGGTCCTGCGCTCTTTGCTGCGCGAACACAACCGGCGCTGATCCCTCCGCCCGACCCCTGGGGCGGCCATGACACCGCCAAGCATCCGGCCGCCCCGGGGCCCGTCACTCCTGACCGAGCCAGCCAGAAGGAGCCAGCCATCTTCACCCGCACCACCCCGCCCCCGCTCCGCGAACTCACCAACCTCGCTTCCGGCGGAATCCTGCCCGGTATCCTCCGCCAACTCTCCGGCCTCGGCGGCTGCACCAACCCCATCCGCCTCGACGGCAACCGCACCGAGTACGACGTCGACACCACGACCGGTGAGATCGGCCGCATCCTCCAGCACCTCAACTCGACCGATCTGCCCGCCGGCCAACTCCTCGTCCGCTGCAACAACCGCCGCTCGACCCGCTGCGCTGCCTGCGCCGAGATCTACCGCCGCGACACCTTCCACCTGATCACGGCCGGGCTCCGGGGCGGCAAGGGCACCCCGGAACAGGTCGCCACCCACCCCCGCGTCTTCGCCACCTTCACCGCGCCCGGCTTCGGCCCCGTCCACAACCGCCGCACCGACGGCCGTGCCTGCCGCTGCGGCACCCACCACGACCAGGACGACGACAGCCTCGGCACCCCGCTCGACCCCGACACCTACGACTACGAAGCGGCCGTGCTCTGGAACGCCCACGCAGGCGCCCTCTGGCGACGCTTCTCGATCTACCTCCGCCGGGAGGTCGCCAAGCGCGCGGGCCTCTCACAGCGACGCCTACGCGACCACGCCCGCGTTTCCTTCGCCAAGGTCGCCGAATACCAAAAGCGCGGCGCCGTCCACTTCCACGCCGTCATCCGCCTCGACGGCCCTCAAGGCGGCGACACCCCACCCCCGCCATGGGCCACCGCCGAACTCCTCACCGACGCCATCCAAGCCGCCACGGCCAAGGTCCATGTCGACGGCCCGACCCTCGACGGCCGCATCCACACCTTCACCTTCGGCCGCCAACTCGACGTACGCACCATCCGATCCGCCGACTTCAACGACGGCCAAGAGATGACCGAACGGGCCGTAGCGGCGTACATCGCGAAGTACGCCACCAAGGGCGCCGAGACCGCCACGGGAGCTCTCGACCGACCGCTGAAGTTCGCCGCCGAACTCGCCCAGCTCGACATCAGCGACCACGCCCGCCGCCTCATCCGAACCGCCTGGACCCTCGGCGCACGCAAGGACCTCGAACACCTCCGCCTGCGCGCCTGGGCCCACATGCTCGGCTTCCGCTGCCACTTCTCCACCAAATCCCGCCGCTACTCCACCACCCTCGGCGCCCTCCGCGACGCCCGCGCCGACTGGCGCCGTGCCCAAGCGACAGCAGCCGCCAACCCTCAGCCGGGCACGACATACGTCCTCGCCCACTGGGTCTTCGCCGGCACCGGCCTCAGCTCCGCCGAGACCTGGCTTGCCGCATCCCTCGAACCCGCCCCCGGAACAGAAGGAGAGCCGACCACATGACCACGGCTGCGCCCGAACTCCTCACCGTTCCGGAGGTCATGACGCGGCTCAAGGTCGGCCGCACCAAGGTCTACGACCTCATCCGCACCCGGCGCCTGGTCTCCATCAAGGTCGACGGCTGCCGCCGTATCCCCGAGGACGCCGTACGTGCCTTCATCCGAGGCCAGATGGGAGACGCGGCCTGATGACGAAGCGTCGTAGTCGCGGTGACGGTGGTCTGCACTGGGACGAGAAGAGACAGCGCTGGATCGCCACGGCGAACCTCGGCTTCGACCCGAGCGGCAAGCGGATCGTGAAGCGGGGGAGCGGCAAGACCAAGACAGAGGCGAAGAACAAGCTCAAGGAGGTGTTGCGGGACCACGAAGACGGCCTCGCCATCGCCCCCACCAACTACACCGTCAAGGATGCGGTGACGGACTGGCTCACCTACGGCCTGGCCGGCCTCGACCCCAGCACTGTCGAGACGACAACTCTCCTGAGTGAGAAGCACGTCATCCCGTCGCTTGGCGCCAGGAAGCTGCGCGACCTCAGCGCGGAGGACGTAGACCGCTGGATGGCCACCAAGACCAAGGCCCTCAGCACGCGCACACTCCAGGGCCTTTACTCCTGCCCGAACCGCGCGGTCAAGCGGGCCATGGCACGGGACAAGGTGAAGCGCAACGTCGTCGAGTTGTGCTCTGTGCCGCAGGGGCAGGCTGGGCGCCCCTCCAAGGCGCTCACGTTCGCCCAAGCTGACGCGGTACTCAAGGGGGCCGAAGGGACCTCGATGTACGCGTACATCGTCGTCGCGCTCCTGACCGGGGCCCGTACTGAGGAACTGCGCGCCCTCACCTGGGACCACGTCTTCCTGAAGGGGCGTCCCCGATTCGACCCGCCGCAACCTCCACACATCGCCGTGTGGCGCTCGGTCCGGCGGAGCGGGGACACAAAGACCCGGAAGTCCCGGCGCACCCTCGCCCTGCCAGCGCGCTGCGTCGAAGCTCTCTGGCAGCAGTTCGAAGATCAGGGCTGGGACCGGCTCGCCGCCGACGACGCTTGGGAGGAACACGGGCTCGTCTTCGCCTCGGCTGTCGGCAAGCCGCTCGACGCAGCGAACGTCCGCCGCGCCTTCCGCCAGGCGCTCAAGGACGTCGACGGGATCAACGCCGACGAGTGGACGCCGCGGGAGCTCCGGCACAGCTTCGTGTCGCTGCTCTCCGACCGGGGCGTCCCGCTGGAGGAGATCTCCCGGCTAGTCGGCCATTCGGGTACGGCTGTGACCGAGGAGGTCTATCGGAAGCAGATCCGGCCCGTGATCCAGACTGGCGCGGTAGTCATGGACGGGATCTTCGGCGCTGATCCGCAGCGGTCGTAGACACTCGGGAATCGATAGTCACGCAGATAGACACGCAGCCAAAACAAGTCAGCCACCGACTCATGTGAGTCGGTGGCTGATCTACTGTTTCGGCTGTCGGGGTGGCGGGATTTGAACCCACGACCTCTTCGTCCCGAACGAAGCGCGCTGCCAAGCTGCGCTACACCCCGATGTCGCTCGTGTGGCGGCGACATCGATTACTTTAGCCCACCGCTGGCCGGAGACGAAATCCGGTTTCGGGGTGGCTGCGGGTGGTCAGGGGCGGGATGTGAGGGTGAGGAGGGTCGCTTCGGGGGGGCAGGCGAAGCGGAGGGGGGTGTAGCGGTTGGTGCCGCAGCCCGCCGAGACGTGGAGGTAGGAGGTGTGGCCGGCGGAGTCGTGGGTGGAGAGGCCCTTGACGCGGTCCGTGTCCAGATCGCAGTTGGTCACCAGCGCCCCGTAGAAGGGGATGCAGAGCTGGCCGCCATGGGTGTGGCCCGCCAGGATCAAGGGGTAGCCGTCGGCGGTGAAGGCGTCCAGGGAGCGCAGATACGGGGCGTGCACCACGCCGATCGAGAGGTCCGCGTCCGGCTCGGGGCCGCCCGCGACCCGCTCGTACCTGTCCCGCTTGATGTGCGGGTCGTCCACGCCGGTGAAGGCGATCTCCTGGCCGTCGATCTTGAGCCGGCCCCGGGTGTTGTTCAGGCCCACCCAGCCCGCCGCGTCGAAGGCGTCGCGCATCGGCTCCCACGGGTTGTGCACCGCGGAGACCGCGGGAGCGTTGCCGTTCAGACCGTGGCGCCCCTGCGCCTTCTCGAAGAGGTAGCGCGCCGGGTTACGGAGCTTCGGCCCGTAGTAGTCGTTCGAACCGAAGACATAGACGCCCGGGAACTCCATCAGCGGGCCCAGCGCGTCCAGCACCTCCGGTACGCCTTCCGGGTCCGAGAGGTTGTCGCCGGTGTTCACGACGAAGTCGGGGCGCAGCCCCGCCAGCGACTGGAGCCACCGCTGCTTCTTGTGCTGTCCGCTCACCATGTGGATGTCGGAGACCTGGAGGACCCGAAGATCACGCATGCCACGCGGCAGCACCGGGACGGAGATCCGTCGCAGTCGGAACGAACGGGCTTCGAAGCCGGCGGCGTAGGCGAGGCCGGCCACGCCGACTGCCGCGATTCCCAGGGGTACTCCGTAGCGTGCGCGCATACGCCCATCGTCGCAGACACCGTACTGACGCGTAATCCGTGGGCGGCCATGACGGCGCACCTGCCACACTTGGCCCCATGACCAGCCTTAAGTCCAAGCTGAAGGAAGACCTCACCGAGGCCATCAGGGCGCGCGACGAGCTGCGCTCCGCCACGCTCCGGCTGACGCTCTCCGCGATCACCAAGGAGGAGGTCTCGGGCACCAAGGCGCGCGAGCTCTCCGACGACGAGGTGCAGAAGGTGATCGCCAAGGAGGCGAAGAAGCGCCGTGAGGCGGCGGAGGCCTTCACCCAGGGAGGGCGCCCGGAGCAGGCCGAGCGGGAGCGGGCGGAGGGCGTACTCCTTGATGCGTACCTGCCGAAGCAGCTCACCGACGAGGAGCTGGGCGCCATCGTCGCGCAGGCCGTCGAGGAGGCGAAGGCGACCGGAGCCGAGGGCCCGCGCGCGATGGGCGCCGTGATGAAGATCGTGAACCCCAAGGTCGCGGGCCGCGCCGAGGGCGGCCGCGTCGCCGCCCTCGTCAAGCAGTCCCTCGCGTGAGGCCCTACGTCTGAGGCCGTGAGGCCCTATGTCTGAGTGCGTGAGGCCCTACGTCTGAGGCGAGCGAGGTACCACTTCAGGTACGTGAGGACTCCAAGTACCTGGGGCCCTGGGCGCCTGGGGCCCGTGAGGTGTCCGGGGCTCGTGAGGTGCCCGGGGCCTGGGGCCCGAGGTCTGCGAGGTGCCCTGCGGCCCGGGGGCGTCTGGGGCGTCCGGGGCGTCCGGGCCTGATGGTTCACATCTCCACATCGCCCCTCTGCACGTGAGCTCCCCGCTCTCCCCGTGAGCTCCGGCCCTCGTCCACCGCCCCGCCGCACCGCCCGCCCCGCCGCCTTCCCTCGCGTACACAAAAAGGCGCCCGGTCCGTGATTTCTCACCGACCGGGCGCCCCCTCATACGTCATACGTGCCTACGGGAAGTTCCCGCCGCCGTCCTGGCCTTCGTTTCCGTTCCCGCCGCCGTCCTGGCCGCCGTTCCCGTTTCCGCCGCCGTTCTGGCCGCCGGTCAGTACGCCCGGCGGGAACGAGCCGCCCGGTCCGCCCGGGAGCGGGCTCTCGCCCTGGTTGTCCCCAGGCCCGCCGTTGTCCTGCCCGCCGTTCTCCTGGCCCGCGTCGTTGCCCGGCTTGTTCGGGTCCTCCTCCGGGGCCTTCGGCGCGTCCGGGATGCTGATCTCGTTGAAGCCCGGAGCCTCCCTGCCGTCCAGCGCGCCGGTCATGGCGTCCTTCCAGATCGGTCCCGGAACCTCACCACCGAAGACCTTGTCGTGGTACTCGCCGCCGATGGTGATGTCGACCATCTTCCTGGAGTGCCGCGGGTCACCGACCCAGACCGCGCCCGACATGTTGGGCGTGTAGCCCACGAACCAGGCCGCGTAGCGGAAGTCCGTCGTACCGGTCTTGCCCGCGCTCGGCCGGCTGCCGAGGCCCGCCTGCTGTCCCGTACCGTCCTCCACCACGCCCTTCAGCAGCGTGTTGATGGTGTCGGCGGTGGTCTCGGACATCGCGCGTTGGCACTTCGACTTCGGTACCGGCATCGCCTTCTTGTTCGGGCCCTGGATCGACTTGATCGCGATCGGGGTGCAGTACGTACCGCGGCTGGCGAAGGTGGCGTACGCCGACGCCATGGTCAGCGGCGACACCTCCTGCGTGCCCAGGGTGATCGACGGAACCTGCTGGATCTTCTTCCCGTCGGCCCGCTTCACGCCCATCTTCGCGGCCAGCTCGGTCACCGGGCAGACACCGATCTGGCTGATGAGCTGCACGTAGTACGTATTGACCGACTTGGCGGTCGCTTCCTTCATCGAGTACGGCCCGACCTCGGACTCGTTCTCGTTCTCGACCGGGACGTCCTCGTCCGTCCACGGACCGTTGCAGGTCTGCACCGGGGTCGGGTACGTCATCTCGTACGGGGAAGGGAAGGTCTGCGTCGCCGGGATGCCCCGCTCCAGCGCGGCCGCCGCGACGATCGGCTTGAAGGTCGACCCCGGCTGATAGCCCGCGCCGCCGCCCATCTTCTGGTCGACGGACAGATTGATCTGGGTCTCGTTCTTCCCGAAGCCGTACGGCCTCGACTGGCCCATCGCCAGGATCTTGCCCGTCCCCGGCTCGACGATGGTCAGCGCCGTCGCGACCGCGTCGCTCTGGAAGACATGGTCCTTGACCGACTCCTGCGCCGAGTTCTGCGCCTGCGGATCCAGGGTCGTACGGACCGTCAGCCCGCCCTGGTTCCAGACCTTGGCGCGCTCCTCGCGGTCCTTGCCGAAGACGGGGTCGTTGAGGAAGACCGAGCGTACGTAGTCACAGAAGAAGCCCGCCCCGCTGACGGCCGTGATGCAGCCGTTCTTGGGCCGGCTCACATTGAGCTTGATCGGTGTGGCCTTCGCGCGGTCGGCCTCCGCCTGCGAGATGTCGCGGACGTCGGCCATCCGCTGGAGCACGGTGTTGCGCCGCTTGGTGGCCTCCTCCTCGTCATTGACGGGGTCGTAGCGGCTCGGCGACTGGACGATGCCCGCGAGCATCGCCGCCTCCTCCACCTTCAGATCCTTGGCGGGCTTGGAGAAGTAGCGCTGGGCGGCGGCCTCGATGCCGTACGCCTGCTGCCCGAAGAAGGTGATGTTCAGATAGTTCTCCAGGATCTTCTTCTTGCCCAGCTCCTCCTCGACCTGGATCGCGTACTTCAGCTCCTGGATCTTGCGGCCCAGGGTCTGCTGGGTGGCCGCGGCGACCTTCTCCGGGTCGTCGCCTGCCTCCTCCACGAATACGTTCTTCACATACTGCTGGGTCAGGGTCGAGGCGCCCTGGGCGACGCCGCCCGACTGCGCGTTGCGGTTGAGTGCCCGCAGCACGCCCTTGAGGTCGACGGCCCCGTGCTCGTAGAAACGCGAGTCCTCGATCGCGACGATCGCCTTCTGCATGTACGGGGAGATGTCCTTGAGCGGTACGACCGTACGGTCGCGGGAGTAGACCGTGGCGATACGGCCGCCCTTCGAGTCCAGGATCGTGGTGCGCTGGCTCAGCGGCGGCGTCTTGAGATTGGCGGGAATCTCGTCGAATCCCTCGACCGTTCCCTTGGCGGCGAGCCCCAGCGCGCCGAAGGCCGGCAGGGCGATTCCTGCCAGCACCGCTCCCGCGAGCACGCTGACACCGAGGAACTTGGCGGCCTGCTGGGTCCCGGTCAGACCCCCGCCCGAGCGCTTCTTTGGCATGAGGGCAGCCTACGTTCTCATTCGCCGGACACGCGTCAAGGCTCTGGCCTAAGCTGTTCTCAACTGTCACAGCCACGCGGTTGCGCATCAAGCCTCGGACATGAACTTCCGGTGAACCCCGAAGCACGGGAAGCGATGTCCGATACACCCCCACCTGCTATCTGATGCCCGTTGTGACTCAAGTGAAATGCCCGGCTATGCCGGATGGGTCGGTTATGCCTTCGGGTCACTCCCCTGGGTGATCTGCCGCGTACGCATAGTCCGTTCGGACCATTCAAGATTGGGCCCGAAGGGGGTGTTGCGCTGTCCCCGCCTTCCGTAACGTCCTCAACTGGCAACGGTGAATATGCCGCTGCCGCCGTGGGGGAGCCTCAATTCGGGAGAGGACGGCGCCAGCATGGGCTGGGTAACCGACTGGAGTGCGCAGGCAGCCTGCCGCACTACCGATCCAGATGAACTGTTTGTGCAGGGTGCGGCGCAGAACAGGGCCAAGGCGGTGTGCACCGGATGCCCGGTGCGGACGGAATGCCTGGCCGACGCGCTGGACAATCGCGTCGAATTCGGCGTGTGGGGCGGGATGACCGAGCGGGAGCGTCGCGCACTGCTGCGCAGGCGCCCGACCGTCACTTCTTGGCGACGGCTGCTTGAGACCGCGCGCACGGAGTACGAGCGCAGCGCGGGCCTGCTGCCCGTGGGCTTGGAGGATGACGAAACGTACGAGACGTACGCGGCGGTCGGGTAGCGGCCACGCGGGCCACGCGGCCACGGTCGACACGCCGACGAGGGGGTAGGCGCGGTCCGGCCTGGGCTCATGGCCGGCGCTCGGTCCGTTGTGGCTCCGGTCCGTCGTAGTTCCGGTCTGTTGTAGTTCCGGTCCGTCGTAGTTCCGGTCTGTTGTGGTCCGGTCCGTCGGGCTCCGGTCCGTCGTGGTTCCGGGCTGTCATGTCTCCATCCCTGCAAGGCCCCTGGGGGACTGCTGGGAAGTCATCAAGCAGGAATTCGTCAAGCAAGAAGTCTTTGAGCAACTGGTTCAGGACGTTCCCGAGGGAGGTTCCCGAAGGAATTCCTGCGAGGCCGCCGCGACTCGATCAGCCGCGCCGCCCATGCGACGTCTTCGCCGCTCAGGTCGTAGCACGACCATTCGCGAGACGATCACCGATGGCCCTGAGCCCTGCGAGGTCGTGAACATCGCCCGGCAGGGCGGCCACTTCGGCCACCGCCACCTCGGGATGGAGCGCGGTGAAACGGTCACGCGTCCGCTCTTCACGCGCGAGCACCTGCATACGCTCGGCGTGCAGGCGCAGCAGACCCGCGGTCAGTTGTTCCACACTTGTGACAGAAGTCTGGGCGGAAGTGCCCACCGCGGCCTGCGCGGACGGGGGATCCACTGCGAGCGTGGGCTCACGCTCGGGTGCGGGCCCATGCTCGGGTGCGGGCTCATGCTCGGGCTGGGCGGAGGAGGCCCGTGCAAAGCCGGCTCGTTCGGATGCGGCTCGTTCGGATGGGTCGGACGGGTCGGGCGATGCCGACGGGTCGGATGGTGCTGATGTGGGCGGCGGCTCGGACGGGGGGGATGCGGGCGCGGTGGGGTCGGGCGAGGGATGTACGGCGGCTTCTCCGGCTTCGTGCGCCTCGGCGGCTTCGGGAGAAAAGCCGTCCGGGGCAGCACTGCCACGACCAAGAGCTTTCCCAGCCATCTGATCCACAATGCGGCCCTCTTCAAGATTTTCTGCCGCGGCCCGCGCCCGCTCGGCCGACAGCCGGGCGGCGCCGCTGCCATGGACACGGTTGAGGACCAGTCCGGCCAGCGGCATCTCCTCGGCGGCCAGCCGCTCCACGAAGTACGCGGCCTCCCGCAGCGCGTCCCGTTCCGGCGCCGCGACCACCAGGAACGCCGTACCCGGAGCCTGGAGCAGCCGGTACGTGGCGTCGGCGCGGGTACGGAACCCGCCGAACATCGTGTCCATCGCCGTCACGAACGTCTGCACATCGCGCAGGAACTGCCCCCCGAGGAGCTTTCCGAGCGTGCCCGTCATCATCGACATGCCGGCGTTCAGGAACTTCATCCCGGCCCGGCCGCCCATCTTCGCCGGAGCCATCAGCAGCCTGATGAACTTCCCGTCCAGGAAGGAGCCGAGGCGCTTCGGGGCGTCCAGGAAGTCCAGCGCCGAGCGCGAGGGCGGGGTGTCGACGACGATCAGGTCCCACTCGTCGCGGGCCCGTAGCTGGCCGAGCTTCTCCATCGCCATGTACTCCTGTGTGCCCGCGAAGCCGGCCGACAGGGACTGGTAGAAGGGGTTCTCCAGGATCGCGCGGGCCCGCTGTCCGTCCGCGTGCGACTCGACGATCTCGTCGAAGGTCCGCTTCATGTCGAGCATCATGGCGTGCAGTTCGCCGGGCCCCTCGATGCCCTTCACCCGCCGCGGGGTGTTGTCGAGCGAGTCGATGCCCATGGACTGGGCCAGCCGGCGGGCCGGGTCGATGGTGAGGACGACCACCTTCCGCCCGCGCTCCGCCGCCCGGACGCCCAGGGCCGCCGCGGTCGTCGTCTTGCCGACGCCCCCCGAGCCGCAGCACACGATGATGCGGGTGGCCCGGTCGTCGAGCAGCGGATCGATCTCCAGCGGGGCGGCTGCCGGATCCAGCGTCATGAGAAGGCCTTCCCGAGTTGCCGTAGCTCCCTCGCCAGTCGGTAGAGACCGGCGAGATCCATTCCTTCCCCGATCAGCGGGAGTTCGTACGTGGGCAGTCCGAGCTTGGTCAGCACAGCCCTCTGCTCCCGCTCCAGCTCCACGCGCTGGGCGTGCTCCGCGGCCTGTTCGAGCAGGGGACCGACCAGCTTCGTCGGCGCGCTCACCCCGGCCGCCGTGAGCGCCCTGGCGACCTCCTTACGACGGTCGCCCGCCGCGGCGCGGACGGCGGCCTCGTCGAGGAGATGCGGCCGCACCATGTTGACGATGACCTTGCCGACCGGCAGTTCCGCGGCCTGGAGCTCGGCGACACCGTCCGCGGTCTCCTGGACCGGCATCTCCTCCAGCAGCGTGACCAGATGCACCGCCGTGTCGGGCGACTTGAGGACCCGCATCACGGCCTGCGCCTGATTGTGTATCGGGCCGATCTTCGCCAGCCCCGCCACCTCGTCGTTCACGTTCAGGAAGCGGGTGATCCGGCCGGTGGGCGGGGCGTCCATCACCACGTAGTCATAAGTGAAACGTCCCTGCTTGTCGCGGCGCCGCACCGCCTCGCACGCCTTGCCGGTCAGCAGTACGTCCCTGACCCCGGGCGCGATGGTCGTGGCGAAGTCGATCGCGCCGATCTTCTTCAGCGCCCGGCCCGCGCTGCCGAGCTTGTAGAACATCTGGAGATAGTCGAGAAGCGCGCGCTCGGCGTCGATGGCCAGCGCGTACACCTCGCCGCCGCCCGACGCGACGGCGATCTTCCGCTCCTCGTACGGAAGGGCCTCCGTCTCGAAGAGCTGCGCGATCCCCTGTCTGCCCTCGACCTCGACGAGGAGGGTGCGCTTGCCCTCCGTCGCGAGGGCGAGCGCTAGTGCGGCGGCGACCGTCGTCTTACCGGTACCGCCCTTGCCGCTGACGACCTGGAGCCTGCTCACGTATTCGAGCCTAACCAGTAGGGCTCCGGGCTACGCACGAGGCCGCCGCGCGGTGCGGCTACAGTCGGCCCATGACCAAGTGGGAATACGCGACCGTGCCCCTTCTCGTGCACGCGACCAAGCAGATTCTGGACACCTGGGGCGAGGACGGCTGGGAGCTCGTCCAGGTCGTTCCCGGGCCGAACAACCCCGAGCAGTTGGTGGCTTATCTGAAGCGGGAGAAAACCGCATGAGCGGAGCCGTCGAGGCCGCCCTCGCCGAGCTGGGGCTGAAGCTGCCCGAGGTGGTACCGCCGCTGGCCGCCTATCAGCCGGCGGTCAGGACAGGTGCGTACGTCTACACCGCGGGGCAGCTCCCGATGGTGGAGGGCAAGCTTCCGGTCACCGGCAAGGTGGGCGCCGAGGTCACTCCGGAAGAGGCCAAGGAGCTCGCCCGCGTCTGCGCGCTCAACGCCCTGGCCGCGGTGAAGTCGGTCACCGGTGATCTGGACCGTATCGCCCGTGTGGTCAAGGTCGTGGGCTTTGTCGCCTCGGCCGCGGACTTCACCGGGCAGCCGGCCGTCCTGAACGGCGCGAGCGAACTGCTCGGCCAGGTCCTCGGCGAGCGGGGCGTGCACGCGCGCAGCGCCGTCGGGGTGGCGGTGCTGCCGCTGGACGCTCCGGTCGAGGTCGAGATCCAGGTCGAGCTGACCGAGGACTGAGGACCGAGGCCTGAGGACTGAGGTCTGAAACCTGAGGTCTGAAACCTGAGGCCTGAGGTCTGAGGCCCGCACGTACCCGTACATTCCTCGGAGATCCCGCTCGGTGCGCGTGTGGACGCGGACCGGGCGGGATCTTCTGTCAGCGGACGGGACTCCTGTCGCGGGGCGTACGGGGCGTGAACGTGTCGGGGCGGACGGGCCGGACGGGGCGTGGACGGCCTGTGTGGCCGGACCACATACGTCTCCTGGGTGCCCCTCGAACATCACCGCTTCACCGCATAGCATCCGGCCATGCCCAATGGTCAGTGGTACCCGCCCGAATGGCCCGTGCGGATCCGTGCCCTCGCCGCCGGTGAGATCACCGCGGCGACTCCCCGGCGGGCCGCGACGGTGATGCTCCTGCGCGACGGTCCCGCCGGTCCGGTTCCGGTGCTGAGTGCCGGACCGGTTCCGGTTCCGGCCCCGGGGCCGGGCACTCCGGGCGGCTTCAGCGCTCCGGCCGACGCCGACGTTCCGGCCGACGCCGACGGTACGGCTGGCTCCGACCGTACGGCCGACGCCGACCGTACGGTTGCCTCCGGCGGCCCGGGACCCGCCGTGCACATGCTGCGACGGCGCGCCTCCATGGCCTTCGCCGCCGGCGCCTACGCGTACCCGGGCGGCGGAGTCGATCCACGGGACGACGACCGGCTCGTCGGCTGGGCCGGTCCCGGCCGTGACGTATGGGCACGCCGCCTCGGTGTCGACGCCGCCTCCGCGCAGGCCATCGTGTGCGCGGCGGTGCGGGAGACCTACGAGGAGGCCGGAGTCCTGCTCGCGGGGGAGTCCGCGGAGAGCGTCGTGAGCGACACCACGGGCGACGACTGGGAGGCCGATAGGGCCGCCCTGGTCGACCGCGAGCTGTCCTTCGCGGACTTCCTGGACCGCCGCGGGCTGGTGCTGCGCAGCGATCTGCTCGGCGCGTGGACCCGCTGGATCACGCCGGAGTTCGAACCGCGGCGCTATGACACCTGGTTCTTCGTGGCGGCGCTGCCGACCGGTCAGCGTACGAGGAACGCCTCCACGGAGGCCGACCGTACGGTGTGGATCAGACCGGCCGAGGCGACGGCGGCGTACGACAGGGGCGAGCTGCTGATGATGCCGCCGACCGTCTCGACACTGCGTCAGCTCCAGTCGTACGGTACTGCTGCCGAAGCGCTCGCCGGTGCCGAGGGCCGCGATATGACCCCCGTACTGGCCACGGCGCGGCTGGAGGGCGGGGAACTGGTGCTGAGCTGGCCCGGACATGACGAGTTCACCAAGCGCGTCGACCCCACCGGAGGCCCCTGATGACCGATGCCGCCGCTCTCCCCGGTCAGCCGCGCGGCGTGGTGCTCTCCGGCCCGGCCACCGCGCGCGCCGTCAATGTGCTGGCCCCCAACCCCTCCTCGATGACCCTGGACGGCACCAACACCTGGATCGTCTCGGAACCGGACTCCGAGTCCGCCGTGGTCATCGACCCGGGCCCGCTGTACGACGCACATCTGCGAGCGGTCATCGCCGTCGCCGAGAAGGCGGGGAAGCGGATCGCGCTGACCCTGCTCACCCATGGCCACCCGGACCACGCGGACGGCGCGGCGCGCTTCGCCGAGCTGACGGGCACGCCGGTACGGGCCCTGGACCCGGCACTGCGGCTCGGGGACGAGGGGCTGGCGGCCGGGGACGTCATTACCACCGGCGGTCTGGAGCTACGGGTCGTGCCCACGCCCGGTCACACCGCCGACTCGCTCTCCTTCCATCTGCCCGCCGACCGCGCGATGCTGACCGGTGACACCATCCTCGGCCGCGGCACGACGGTGGTGGCCCATCCCGACGGCAGGCTCGGCGACTACCTCGACTCCCTGCGCCGGCTGCGCTCGCTCACGGTCGACGACGGGGTCCGTACGGTGCTGCCGGGCCACGGTCCCGTACTGGACGACGCGCAGGGCGCGGTCGAGTTCTATCTCGCCCACCGTGCCAACCGGCTCGCCCAGGTCGAGACGGCCGTCGAGAACGGCTACCACACGCCCTCCGAAGTGGTCGCCCATGTCTACGCGGCCGTCGACCGGTCCCTCTGGCCGGCGGCCGAACTCTCCGTAAGGGCGCAACTGGAGTATCTGCGCGAGCACGGGCTCATCTAGGCCCTCCAGGCCCTCTAGTCCTCCAGGCCCTGTCCGGTCGCCCGGACACGATCGGCCGGGGGGCGCCCGGACACGATCGGCCGGGGGGCGCCCGGACACGATCGGCCGGAGGTCGTCCGAACAGGCGTAAGGGCCCCTCCGCAGGTCGTCCGGACATGCGGAAGGGCCCTTCCGAGGCGAGGTGGAAGGGCCCTTCCCGTGTCCGGCGCGGTCAGCGCGAGCGCTTCGCGAGGCGCTCCACGTCCAGCAGGATCACCGCACGCGCCTCCAGCCGCAGCCAGCCGCGCTGCGCGAAGTCGGCGAGTGCCTTGTTGACCGTCTCACGGGACGCGCCGACGAGCTGGGCCAGCTCCTCCTGCGTCAGGTCGTGCACGACATGAATGCCTTCCTCGGACTGCACACCGAAGCGGCGCGACAGATCGAGGAGCGCACGGGCCACCCGGCCCGGCACATCGGAGAAGACCAGGTCGGACATCTGGTCATTGGTCTTGCGCAGCCTGCGGGCGACGGCGCGCAGCAGGGCCGTGGCCACCTCCGGGCGCGCGTTCAGCCAGGGCTGCAGATCGCCGTGGCCCAGACCGAGGAGCTTGACCTCGGTGAGCGCCGTCGCGGTGGCGGTGCGCGGGCCGGGGTCGAAGAGGGACAGCTCACCGATCAGCTCGCCGGGGCCGAGTACGGCGAGCATGTTCTCGCGGCCGTCGGGGGAGGTGCGGTGGAGCTTGACCTTGCCTTCGGTGACCACGTACAGACGGTCGCCGGGGTCGCCCTCGTGGAAGAGCGCGTCACCGCGCGCGAGCGTCGCTTCACTCATCGAGGCGCGCAGCTCCGCCGCCTGCTCGTCATCGAGCGCCGCGAAGAGCGGGGCACGCCGCAGAACGTCGTCCACGTGTTCTCTCCTTGTCGACCTGCTCAGGGAACCGTGGTCCCCACCTGCGCGGGGACCGTCGTCCCCATGATGCCGTACGTGCCGCTTCTTCTCGGGTGGCTTGGCACCCCTGGACCGTTCGGCCCTCCACCGGATTCCGCTTGTCCGAAACCATGCGATCGGTCACAAGTTTGACGTACGTACGTCCGGAAGCGTGCCCCCGGGGCCGATTCGGGTGGTGATCGGCCATGGCCGGGGCGGATGTCAGTGCGGGGCTTTACGCTGGCCGGGTGTCGAATCCGCCGATGACAGCGCAGGCCAAGGGGGCTGAAAGAGTGTCCGCGGAGCCCAATTCCGCTGTGGGCGAACAGCCCTCGGCGAAACCGAAAAAAGCTACAAAAGTGAAGAAAGTCAAGCCGGAGTCGCACCTGGCGATGATCCGCAGGGCCCGGCGGATCAACCGCGAGCTGGCCGAGGTCTATCCGTACGCCCATCCCGAGCTGGACTTCCGGAACCCGTTCGAGCTGCTGGTCGCGACGGTCCTGTCCGCGCAGACCACCGATCTCCGGGTCAACCAGACCACGCCCGCGGTCTTCGCGAAGTATCCGACGCCCGAGGACATGGCCGCGGCCGCGCCGGAGGAGATGGAGGAGATCATCCGGCCGACCGGCTTCTTCCGGGCGAAGACGAAGTCCCTCATAGGGCTCTCCACGGCTCTGCGCGACCGTTTCGACGGCGAGGTGCCCGGCCGGCTGGCGGATCTCGTCACCCTGCCCGGCGTGGGGCGCAAGACGGCGAACGTGGTCCTGGGTAATGCCTTCGGGGTCCCCGGTCTCACCGTCGACACGCACTTCGGCAGGCTCGTCCGGCGCTGGAAGTGGACCGAGCAGGAGGACCCGGAGAAGGTCGAGGCGGAGATCGCGGCGATCTTCCCGAAGAGCGAGTGGACGATGCTCTCGCACCGGGTGATCTTCCACGGGCGCCGTATCTGCCACTCCCGCAAGCCGGCCTGCGGCGCCTGTCCGATCGCGCATCTGTGCCCGTCGTACGGCGAGGGTGAGACGGACCCGGAGAAGGCGCGGAAGCTGCTCAAGTACGAGATGGGCGGCTATCCGGGCCAGCGGCTGAACCCGCCCCCCGACTACCCGGGCAAGGCGGCCCCGCCGATGGGCGCCGTATGAGCGACGCCTTACGCGCGCTGCCGTCGCGGGGCCGAGGACGGTCGCGGCGCCGAGGGCGGAAGGGTCCGGTCGTACGCGGGGACGGGACGTACGGGGGGACGGTCCGCGTGTACGGGGCGGTCCGGCCGTACGGGCAAGGGTCGTACGGGCAGGGGCCGGGCGGGACGGTCCGGTCGTACGGGCGGAACGATCCGACCGGCGGAACGCGTTGAGGGACAGGGGAGCGACAGGGGTGCGTATGACACGAACGGACAGGACCTACGGCGATTCGGTCACAGGGGTCGCCGTCACCACCGACGGGCTGCCCGACTGGCTCACGCCCGTCGAGCGCGCCGCGCAGACCGTGGCGCCGGAGCAGCTCAGCCGTTTTCTGCCGCCGGCGAGCGGCGACGGACGGCAGTCCGCCGTCCTCGTCCTCTTCGGTGAGGGCCCCCAGGGCCCTGAGCTGCTGCTGATGGAACGGGCCAGCAGCCTGCGCTCGCATCCGGGCCAGCCCTCGTTCCCCGGTGGCTCTCTCGACCCCGAGGATGGCGATCCCGCGACCACGGGGCCGCTGCGGGCGGCGCTGCGTGAGGCCGAGGAGGAGACCGGTCTCGATCCGTCGGGGGTCCAGCTCTTCGGCGTGCTGCCGAGGCTCTACATCCCGGTGAGCGGCTTTGTGGTGACGCCGGTCCTCGGCTGGTGGCGCACCCCCACCCCGGTCGGCGTCGTCGACCCCGCCGAGACGGCCCGTGTCTTCACCGTGCCCGTGGCGGATCTCACGGATCCCGCCAACCGCGCGACCGCCCACCACCCCAGCGGACATCATGGCCCGGCCTTTCTGGTGGGATCTGCCCTGGTCTGGGGTTTTACCGCCGGAGTGATCGACCGGATTCTGTATTTCGCGGGGTGGGAGCGTCCATGGGACCGGTCGAAGCAGGTCCCGCTGGACTGGCGCGCATGACAGGCTGACCCTCAAGCTGTGCCCTTCCGGGGGCGGTGACCCTTCCGGGGCTCTGCGACCGTGGCGATCTCCGCCACCGGCCGCGGGGCCCTTGCGCTGACCGGGCCACCGGTGTGCTGCCGGGCCGTCGGCCGGGCGGCGGCCGGGGGTCCGTACGCCGGAGGGCGGCAGCCCGCACCGCCGGCCGGGCGGTGCGACCGAGACGTATCTGCGAGGCTAGCGAGGCTATTGACGGTGAACGTGCTGGACATCCTGCTGCTGCTCGCCGCCGTGTGGTTCGCGATCGTCGGATACCGCCAGGGATTCGTCGTCGGCATCCTGTCGGTGATCGGCTTTCTCGGCGGTGGTCTCGTCGCGGTCTATGTGCTCCCCGTGGTCTGGGGCAGGCTCACGGCGGACTCGGAGGTCTCGACCACGGCCGCCGTCGTGGCCGTCGTCATAGTGATCGTCTGTGCCTCCGTCGGCCAGGCCTTCACCACCCACCTCGGCAACAAGCTGCGGCGCCACATCACGTGGTCGCCGGCCCGCGCCCTGGACGCCACCGGCGGCGCGTTGGTCAATGTCGTGGCCATGCTGCTGGTCGCCTGGCTGATCGGTTCGGCCCTCGCCGGGACATCGCTGCCGACCCTCGGCAAGGAGGTCCGCGGCTCCAAGGTGCTGCTCGGGGTCTCCCGGGTGGTGCCCACGCAGGCGTCGGCATGGTTCACGGACTTCTCCTCCGTACTGGCGCAGAACGGCTTCCCGCAGGTCTTCAGCCCCTTCGACAACGAGCCCATCACCGAGGTCCGGCCCCCGGACCCGGCGCTCGCCGGCAGCCCGGTCGCCGCCCGTGCCCAGAGCTCGATAGTGAAGGTCGTCGGTACGGCGCCGAGCTGCGGCAAGGTCCTCGAAGGCTCCGGTTTCGTCTTCGCCGACCGCCGGGTCATGACCAACGCGCATGTCGTCGGCGGCGTGGAGGAGCCCACGGTCCAGATAGGCGGTCAGGGGCGGCTGTACGACGCCAAGGTCGTCCTCTACGACTGGCAGCGCGACATCGCCGTACTGGACGTGCCGAACCTTCCGGCGACACCCCTTGAGTTCACCGACGCGGACGCGGTGAGCGGCGACGGCGCGATCGTCGCGGGCTTCCCGGAGAACGGCGCGTACGACGTGCGCTCCGCGCGCGTCCGCGGCCGTATCAACGCCAACGGCCCGGACATCTACCGCCGCGGCGAGGTGCGGCGCGATGTCTACTCGCTGTTCGCGACCGTGCGGCAGGGCAACTCCGGAGGCCCGCTCCTCACCCCGGAGGGCAAGGTGTACGGAGTCATCTTCGCCAGGTCGCTCGATGACCCGCAGACCGGCTACGCCCTGACGGCCGATGAGATCCGCGACGACATCACGCTCGGCAGGACCGCCAACCAGCAGGTCGACACCGACCAGTGCGCGCTGTAGGCATCAGCTTCCCGGGTCCTGGGCCCCGGGCCCCGGGCTCCAGGTCCTGGTCCCGGGCTCCAGGTCCGTCCGACCGGACGGACC
>NZ_JBSGVS010000038.1:0-92293 GCF_053608565.1 Streptomyces sp. NPDC055025 | reverse complement strand
GGGAGCCCACGCGGAGCGTAGGCGACCGACGACAACGCCGCGAGGCGCGGTGCCAGGGCACGCGAGCCCAGCAAGATCCAAACGAGAGGCCCTAGGCTTCCCGTGTGACGGATACCGATGCCGAATACGCCGCGTACATCGCAGGCCTCCCCCGAGTCCTCGCCGGCGCCGCCATGCTGTTCAGGGACGGCGGCGGCCGCGTGCTGATCGTCGAGCCCAACTACCGGGAGGGCTGGGCGCTCCCCGGCGGCACGATCGAGTCCGACGACGGCGAGACCCCGCGCTCGGGCGCCCGGCGGGAGACGCTCGAAGAGATCGGGCTGGACATCGAGCCCGGACGGCTGCTGGCCGTCGACTGGGTGCCGGGCAAGGCCCGCCCGCCGATCGCGGTCTATCTCTACGACGGCGGGGTGCTGGACGAGCGGCAGCTCGCGTCCATCCGCCTCCAGGAGGAGGAGCTGGTGTCGTGGCGGCTGCTCGACCGCGAGGAGATCCCGGCGTATCTGCTGGGTTCGCTCGGGCTGCGGGTACGGGCGGCACTCGACGTGGTGGAATCCGGCGCGGGCACGGTGGAGCTGGAGAACGGCCGCCAACGGTAGCGACGTGTCCGCCGCCGTCCGCCGACCGGCCCCGTCCACCGTCGGTCGGGGTGAGCTCGGGAGCGGTGGAGCACTCTCCTTGCCCGGAGTTGACCTTCACGTTGGCTGAACGTCGACAATCGCCGCCATGGACAAGACCACGGACCGCACCCCGGAGTTTCCCGGATCCCCGGCCCTTCCGGACTCCCCGGCGCCGACGGAACTGCTGAGCATCAGCGCGTTCGCACGGCGCGTCGGACTCGCGCCGAGCGCGCTGCGTTTCTACGACGACTGCCGTGTGCTCCGGCCCACACGGGTGGACGGCGCGACCGGCTACCGCTACTACAGCACCGACCAGGAGGCGCGGGCCCGGCTGCTGCGGAGTCTGCGGATGGCCGGTCTGCCGCTGGCCGACGTCGGCGTCGTACTGGACGGTCCCGCCGGCGAGGCCCGTGCCGTACTGGAGCGGCACCGGGAGACCGTACGGGACCGGACCCGGACCGCCGACGCCACGATCGCGGCGATCCTGCGGTCCCTCTCCTTCGCCGGGTCGACCGCGTCGGCCGGGGCGACCGCGTCGACCGGGACGGCTGGGACGACCGGGACGGCCGGGGCGACCGGGACGGCCGGGGCGACCGGGTCCGTCGAGCCGGCCGAATCCGCCGAATCCGCCGGGGACAGGTCCCGTGTCACGGAGGTACGGCTCGACGGCGCGGAGCTGGCCAGTGCCGTACGGCAGGTCGTACCGGCCGTGGGCCGGGACGGGGAACACCCGGTCCTCGGCTGCGTCCTCATGGAGATCGAGGACACGGAGGTCCGGCTCGTGGCCACCGACCGCTACCGGCTGTCCCTGCGCGTCCTGGGTCCGGCGGCGATGGCGGGGCCGTCCCGTCGGCTGCTGGTGGAGGCGGCGGAGCTGATCGCGGTCGGAGCATGGGCCACCCGCCACCCGGAGGTGACCGTCGAAGCCGGCCCCTTCGGCGCCCGGGTGCACGGTACGGACGGGTCCGCCACCGGGTACGGGGCCTGGTCCGGGGCGGGGCCCGGGTCTTGGGCGGGGCCCGGGGCAGGGGTGGGCGCGGGGTCCGGGGCGGGCGCGGGGTCCCGAGCCGGGGCCCGGTCCCGTGAACTCGCCCTGTTCGACGGCCGGTTCCCCGCGTACCGCGAGATGCTGTCGGATCTGCCCCCGGCCCGGCACCGGATGATCGCGGACCGGGCGGCCCTTCTCGCGGCTCTCCACGGATTCGAGGACGCGCCGGGTGTCGCCCTGAGGCTCGGCGAGCGGGACGAGGCCGCGATCTCGCTGCCCGACGGTTCCCGTACCACCGTTCTCCAGGCCACGGTCCTGGGCACCGTACCCCTGCGTATCGGCTTCGACCCCGCCGTGCTGGCCCCGGCCCTGGAGGCGGGCGTCGGCCCCGACGTCCTGCTGGAGATCTCCACCGCGACCCAACCGGTGCTGGTGCGCTCCGCCGACCAGGGCAGCTTCACCACCTTGGTGATGCCGATCGCCCTGACCGGCAACGGCTGAGAAACACCCGCCGGCCATGGTGCCGTTCACGGCGCTGGGCCACCAACCGCGCCCGCCCCCCACGCAACTGACGTAGCATCGGCGACCATGCCCCGCGTTCATCCCCTGTTCGTCCGCCGGATGCTCCCGAGCGGAATCCTTCCTGCGTCCCACGCACCCGGAGGACCGATGCGAAGCCGGACCCACGACCGACTGGCGGCCCTGGTCACCTCCGTATTCGTCGTGTCGACCGTCGTCGTCGGCACGGACGGTGTCGTCGCACAGGAACAGAGCCAGGCGCAGAGCCAGGAACAAGGCCAGGAACAGGGCCAGGAACAGGACCGGGGCCAGGAACAAGCGCGGGGCGGGGGCCAGGGGGCGCGGAATCGTTCCGTCGGCACGGCCGGTCTGCCCGTGGACAGGCTCTCCCCGCTGCCCACGGCCATCGACGGCGGCGCCTGGCGGTCGGGACATCTCCAGGGCATGGCCATCGACCGCGCCAAAGGCCATATGTACTTCTCCTTCACCAGCCTGCTGGTGAAAACGGATCTGAGCGGCAGACCCCTCGGCTCCGTCACCGGACTCACCGGTCATCTCGGTGATCTGGACTTCGACGCGCGGGACGGCCGGATCTACGGCTCCCTCGAATACAAGGCGGCCAAGGCGTTCTACATCGCCGTGTTCGACGGCGACCGCATCACCCGGATGAACATGGACGCCCAGTCCAGCGGTGTGGTCTCCACCGTCCATCTCCAGGAGGTTGTGAAGGACTACACGGCCGACCTGAACGGCGACGGCGTCTTCGACGGCGACACCGCCGCCACCCCCGACCACCGGTACGGATGCAGTGGTGTCGACGGTGTCGCGTTCGGCCCGGCCTTCGACGGCGAGGGCGGTGTCAGGCTGACGGTCGCGTACGGGGTCTACGCCAACACCGGCCGCCAGGACAACGATCACCAGGTGCTGCTCCAGTACGACGTCCAGGGGTGGAAGGAGTACGAGCGGCCGCTCACCGAGGACGCGCCGCACACCAGCGGCCCGGCCGCGCCCGACGGCAAGTACTTCGCGTACACCGGCAACACCACCTACGGCGTACAGAACCTGGAGTACGACGAGCACAGCGGCAATTGGCTGCTGGCCGTGTACAAGGGCACGAAGCCGGGGTTCCCCGACTACTCCCTCTTCGTGGTCGACGGCTCGAAGGACCCCGTCCCGGGCCCCGTCCGCGGCCAGGACCGTCCCGAGCAGGGCCTGCTGCTGTCGCTCCTCCCCCGTGGGCTGCACGACGCGCCGTCCGGTGTGTACGGCTGGGAGTCGACGGGACAGTACGGACTGGTCTCGCTCGACGACGGCCGCTTCTATCTCGCCGAGAGCGGCACGGTCGAGGTGGACGGTGTCACCCGGCAGACCGGCCGCGCCGTACTGCACCGCTGGACGGGCCGTACCCCGACGCCCTTCTCACCGGCCGGAGCGCCCCTGTCGGCGGGCTCGCCCCCGGCGCCGGGCACATCGGGGGTCTCGGGGCCGCAAACGGTTGGCCGCCCGTAGCCCCCGCTGCGTACGCTCGCACCATGACTCTCGTCGCGCTCCTCAGCGGCGCCGGCATCTCCACGGACTCCGGCATCCCCGACTACCGCGGTCCGAACGGCCTGTGGCGACGCGATCCCGGGGCCGAGAAGCTGGTCACCTACGACCTGTACATGACGGACCCGGAGATCAGGCGCCGGTCCTGGCGGATGCGGAGCGACGGTCCCACGCTGCGTGCCGAACCCAATGCCGCCCATCGCGCGGTGGCCGAGCTGGACCGGTCGGGGACGGCGGTCCGGGTGATCACCCAGAATGTCGACGGACTGCATCAGCTCGCCGGGATGCCCGCCCGCAAGGTGCTCGAACTGCACGGCACCGCACGGGAGATCATCTGCACCGGGTGTCACCTCCGGTCCTCGATGACGGAGGCGCTGAGCCGGGTCGCGGCGGGCGAGGAGGACCCGCGCTGTCTGGCGTGCGGCGGGATCCTCAAGTCGGCGACGGTGATGTTCGGCGAGCGGCTCGACCCGGAGGTACTGGCCCAGGCGATGGCGATCTCCAAGGCGTGCGAGGTGTTCATCGCGGTCGGTACGACCCTCCAGGTACAGCCGGCCGCCTCGCTGGCGGGGATCGCCGCCGACCACGGGGCCCGGCTCATCGTGGTGAACGCGGAGCCGACGCCGTACGACGACCGGGCGGACGAGATCATCCGTGAGCCGATCGGTACGGCGCTGCCCGCGCTGCTGACGAGATATCGCAAGGACTGATACGCCGGTCCCGTCCCCGGTCCGCCGCGGTCTCCCGTCCGCCGCGGTCCCCGGTCCGCGGTCGGAAGCCGGAGGTCAGAGGTCAGAGGTCAGAAGAGCGTGGCGGTGGCCGGGGCTTCGGCCGCCGCGCCCTCGAAGACCAGCAGCCGCTGCTTACGGTCGAGCCCGCCGCCGTAGCCGGTGAGACCGCCGGTGGAACCGATCACCCGGTGGCAGGGCACGATGATGCCGATCGGGTTCTTTCCGTTGGCCAGTCCCACCGCGCGTGAGGCGCCCGGCTTGCCGAGGTTCTCGGCCAGTTCGCCGTACGACCACGTCTCGCCGTACGGAATCCTCTGGAGCTGCTCCCAGACACTGCGCTGGAACGGGGTGCCGTCGAGCCGCAGCGGCAGGTCGAAGTCCGTCAGCTCTCCCGCGAAGTACGCGTCGAGCTGGCGCACCACCTCGGTGAAGGGCCGGGGGTCCGGGTCGCCGAAGCTCTCCTCCGGCGGGCGATGGCGCTGCCCGACCATATAGAGACCCTTCAGGACGTCGTCGGCCGCGACGAGTGTGAGTGGTCCGTAGGGGCTGTCGATCACGGTGTGCACGGTGTGGCGCTGTCCGGCCATGAGGGAACTTCCTTGCTGGAACGCTGAATGCTGAACACTGAACGCTGAACACTGGATGTTGGACGCTGAACAGGCTTATACGGGAAGGCGGTTGATGGCATGGTCGTCGGTCGCCCAGAGATACTGGACGGCGTACGCGCGCCACGGCCGCCAGGCCGCGGCGCGCTTCGTGAGCGCGCCGGGGGTGGACGGCAGGCCGAGCCTCTCGGCGGCCCGGCGCACGCCGAGATCGGTCGGCAGGAACGCGTCGGGATCGCCGAGCGCGCGCATCGCGATCGCCTCGACGGTCCATGGCCCGAAACCGGGCAGGGCGATGAGCCGCTCCCGTGCCTGTTCCCAGTCGCTGTCGGTGCCGAGCCGGAGCGAGCCGTCGGCGAGCGCCGTGATCAAGGTGATGAGGGTGGTACGCCGGGTGCGCGGCAGGGCCAGCGCCTCCGGGTCGAGCCCGGCCAGCGCCTCGGGGGCGGGGAACAGATGCGTCAGCCCGCCCTCGGGATCGTCGACCGGCACCCCGTGCGCGGTGACCAGCCGGGCCGCGTGCGTCCGCGCGGCGGCGGTGGAGACCTGCTGGCCGAGCACGGCTCGTACGGCGAACTCCGCCGCGTCGACGGTACGGGGCACCCGCCGCCCCGGCGCCTTGTCGACCAGCGGGGCCAGCAGCGGATCGGTACGTAGCTGCTCGTCGACGGCGACCGGATCGGCGTCCAGGTCCAGCATCCGGCGGCAGCTGCTGATGGCGAGGGTGAGATCGCGCGGGTCGGTGAGGGAGAGCCGGCAGGCGATGTGGTCGGGGCGCGGCGAGAGGGCGACGATGCCGTGCCCGTACGGCAGGGAGAGCGTGCGCCGGTAGGCGCCGTCGCGCCACTCCTCCACGCCGGGAACAGCGGTCGCGACCAGGTGTCCGAAGAGATTGTCGGGGTTGAGGGGTGCACGGAACGGCAGTCGCAGCGAGATCGCCCCGGGAACGGCGGACTGTCCCGGCCCGCGCGTGTCCCGCGCCCGTGTGCCGCCCATGACACCTGAGGCACCAGCGGCGGCAGTGACACCGGAGGCGCGCGAGGTGCGCGAGGCGCGTGAAGCAGGCGAGGTACGCGAGGTGCGCGAAGCGCGCGTACGCAGTTCACTCGGCGCGAGCGCGAAGACCTCGCGAACGGTGTCGTTGAAGGCCCGGATGGAGGCGAAACCCGCCGCGAAGGCGACCTCGGCCATCGGCAGCGCGGTCGTCTCGATGAGAACACGCGCGGTCTGCGCCCGCTGCGCACGGGCCAGCGCGAGGGGTCCCGCCCCCAGCTCCGCGAGGAGCTGCCGCTCGATCTGCCGGGCGGAGTAGCCCAGCCGCCCGGCCAGACCGGGCACGCCCTCCCGGTCGACGACTCCGTCCTGGATGAGCCGCATGGCGCGGGCGACGGTGTCGGCGCGGGCGTTCCACTCCGGCGAGCCGGGGCTGGTGTCGGGCCGACACCGCTTGCAGGCCCGAAAGCCGGCCTGCTGACAGGCGGCGGCGCTCGGATAGAACGTCATGTTCTCGGCCTTGGGCGGTACGGCCGGACAGCTCGGCCGGCAGTAGATCCGGGTGGTCAGCACCGCGGTGAAGAACCAGCCGTCGAAGCGCGCGTCCTTCGACCTCACGGCCCGCACACAGCGCTCGCTATCGGTGTACATGGCTTCAAGCATCCGCCACGGAAGACCCCGGAGCTGGCAGAAATACGACATCAGCCTTCCCCGACCACAACCGCCGTAACGTCGCTAACGCTCAGGGATAGCATCCCTAACATCGAGGTGTTAACGTTGCTCTCATTGGAGAGCGAACATCGCTACCCGACCGAGACAGGTCGACACAGGTCGACACGGGTCGAGAGATCGACAGATCGAGACAGGGAGCAGCGTCATGACTGAGCAGACCATTTCCCCGGACCGCGCGGCACGGGTGGCGATCATCACCGGAGGGTCCCGCGGGATCGGCCGGGAGAGCGCCGAGCGGCTGGCCGCCGACGGACTCGCCGTCGTCATCAACTACGCGGGCAACAGCACAGAGGCCGAAGCGGCGGTCGCGGCCATCACCGCGGCCGGCGGACAGGCGATGGCCTTCCGCGCCGACGTGGCCGACGAGAAGGCCGTCTCGGCCCTCTTCGACGCCGCGGAGGCCACGTACGGCGGGATCGACGTGGTCGTGCACGCGGCGGGGGTCATGACACTGGCACCGCTGGTCGAGACGGACCTGGACGCCCTGGACCGTATGCACCGCACCAACATCCGGGGGACGTTCGTCGTCGACCAGCAGGCGGCCCGCAGGCTGCGCGCCGGTGGGGCGGTCATCAACTTCTCCAGCTCCGTGGTGGGGCTGGCCCTCCCCGGCTACAGCGCCTACGCGGCCACCAAGGGCGCGGTCGAGGCCATGACCCTGATCCTCGCCCGTGAGCTGCGAGGACGGGACATCACCGTCAATGCCGTCGCCCCGGGACCGACCGCCACGGCCCTGTTCCTGGACGGCAAGGACGAACAGACCATCGCGAGGATGGCCGGTCAGGCGCCCCTGGAGCGCCTGGGCACCCCGCGGGACATGGCTGAGGTCGTCGCCTTTCTCGCCGGTCCGGCGCGCTGGGTCAACGGACAGGTCCTGCGTGCCAACGGCGGCATCGTCTGACAGGCCCGGCTGCCGCCGGCCCGCCGCCGGCCCCTCTCACCACCTCTTTCACCACCTCTTTCACCACCCCTCTCACCACCCGTCCCGTCTCACCCCCCTCCACCACCCCTTCCCTCACCGACCGAGGAGTTCCGTCATGGGCAAGACCATCGTGATCACGGGTGCCGGTTCCGGTTTCGGAGCGCTGGCCGCGCGCGCCCTGGCCGGGGCGGGGCACACCGTCTACGCCGCGATGCGCGCCACCACCGGCCGCAATGCCGGCCGGGTCGCCGAAGCCGGGTCCTACGCGTCCGAGCACCAGGTGGACCTGCGTACGGTGGAACTCGACGTGCTCTCCCAGGAGTCCGCCGACGCGGCCGTCAACACCGTTCTGGCCGAGGCCGGTTCGCTCGATGTGGTGATCCACAACGCCGGCCATATGGTGACCGGCCCCACCGAGGCCTTCACCCCGGAGGAACTGGCCACCGTCTACGACACGAACGTGCTGGGCACCCAGCGCGTCAACCGGGCCGCACTGCCCCATCTCCGCGCCCAGCGGCACGGACTGGTCCTGTGGATCGGCTCCACGTCCACCCGCGGCGGCACCCCGCCCTATCTCGCCCCGTACTTCGCCGCCAAGGCCGCGATGGACTCGCTGGCCGTCTCCTACGCCGCGGAGCTGGCCCGTTTCAACATCGAGACCTCCATCATCGTGCCGGGCTCCTTCACCTCGGGCACCAACCACTTCGCCACCGGCGGACATCCCTCCGAGCAGACCGTGATGCCCGCGTACGAGGCGCGCTACGCGGGTCTGATGGACCAGGTCTCCCGGCGTCTGGCCGCACTCGCCCCGGCCGGCGCCGACGCGTCCCAGGTGGCGGACGCCATCGTCGAGGTCGTCGGCACCCCGCACGGCAGCCGGCCCTTCCGGGTCCATGTGGACCCCGCGAACGACGGCTCCGAGGAAGTGAGCGAGGTCGCCGACCGTATCCGCGCCGCATTCCTCACCCGCATAGGCCTGGAGGACCTCCTCACCCCCCACACCGCCGGCTGGTCGCTCCCGTGAGTACGCGGGAAAGGA
Source organism: Streptomyces sp. NPDC055025 (assembly GCF_053608565.1). Classification (NCBI taxonomy): domain Bacteria; kingdom Bacillati; phylum Actinomycetota; class Actinomycetes; order Kitasatosporales; family Streptomycetaceae; genus Streptomyces; species Streptomyces sp. NPDC055025. Next base: position 83,599 of record NZ_JBSGVS010000038.1, on the reverse strand, counting down.
ATGCGCGGGAAGGCAGGACACAGGACCGGAGTGCACCGGAGCGGAGTGCACGGGAGCGGATCCTGAAGGCGGCAGCCGACCTGGTGGCGCGGTCGGCGAACGGTGAAGTCTCCGTACGGGCCGTCTGTGAGGCCGCAGGGGTGGGAGCGCCGGCGCTCTACCGGAACTTCGGGGACAAGGAGGGCCTGCTGTCGGCCGTCGTAGACGAAGGCTTCGGCACCTATCTCGCGACGAAGAAGCACCACCGTCCTCGCGCGGACCCCGTGGAGGATCTGCGCGACGGCTGGGACAGTCATGTGGACTTCGCCCTGCGGAACCCCAACCGGTACCGGCTGATGAACTCCCCCGCGATGCGTACCCCGCCGGGCGCGGCTCTGGAGTCCCACCGGATCCTCGAACGGGACCTGGGACGGGCGGCGGCCCGCGGCGGACTGCGCCTCACTCCCGAACTGGCCGCGCAGGTCGTCATGTCGGCCAATGTCGGTGTGGCCCTCATGCTCGTCTCCCGCCCCTCGACCTTCACCGACCCGAGCACATCGCGCCGCGTACGTGACGCCGTGCACGCGGCGGTCCTGGCCCCGGGAGCCACCGGCCCCGGCCCCGGCCCCGGTACCGCCTCCGCCGACGACTCCCCGGACGAATCCGACGCTGCGAACGGTGCGGACGGGACGGACGGTGCGGACGAGACGGACAGGACGGACGGGACACAAGTGGCTTCGGCGGCGGCCCGGTTGGGTGCCCTGCTGCACCGGTCACCGAGTCCGGCGCTCAGCCCCACCGAGGCGGCTCTGATGACCGAGTGGCTGAACCGGCTCTCGAACACTCCCTGAAGCGCTGAACCATGGGTCGCCGAACCCTGAAGCGCCGAACCCTGAGAGGAGTGTCACCGTCCGCCACCGTACGTACACCGGGCCCATGGCGTACACCGGGCCCACAACCCGTCTGGGCGAGCGAGGCGCACCGAGGGGAGTGACGATGGACATGTGCCGGACCTTCGAGAGGAGTGTTCCCGTGTCCCAGGCCCTGCCCCCCGTTCTGTCCGATCCGCTGACCAACCGCGGCACCGCGTTCACCGAGGAGGAACGCGAGAGACTCGATCTCGTGGGGCGGCTGCCCGATGCCGTGCTGTCCCTGGACGAGCAGCTCCGGCGCGCGTACGAGCAGCTTCAGCGGCAGCCCGACGCGCTGGCCAAGAACGTGTATCTGGAGCAGCTGCACGACCGTAACGAGGTTCTGTACTACCGGGTACTGGCCGACCATCTCGCCGAGTTGCTGCCGATCGTCTACGACCCCACGGTGGGGGACGCGATCAAGCGGTACAGCCATGAGTACCGGCGTCCGCGCGGGGTGTATCTGTCCATCGACCACCCGCGGGACATCCGGGCCGCGCTCGAACACCAGGGGCTGGGTCCCGACGATGTGGACATGCTGGTGGTCACCGACGCGCAGGAGATCCTCGGTATCGGTGACTGGGGCGTCAACGGTGTGCAGATCACGGTGGGCAAACTCGCCGTCTACACCGCGGCGGCCGGTCTGCACCCCGACCGCTGTATCCCCGTCGTACTGGACGTGGGCACCGACAACGAGACGCTTCTCAACGACCCGCTCTATCTCGGCGTACGGCGCGGCCGCACCCGGGGAAAGCCGTACGACGACTTCATCGGCGCCTATCTGGCGACGGCCGCCGACCTGTTCCCGCACGCCCTGCTGCACTTCGAGGACTTCGGTCCCGGCAACGCCCGTCGCATCCTGGAGCAGAACGCCGACCGGTACCGGATCTTCAACGACGATCTCCAGGGCACCGGCGCGATCACCCTCGCCGCTGTCGTCTCCGCCCTCGAAGTCACCGGAACGGCCTTCCGCGACCAGCGCGTGGTGGTCTTCGGGGCGGGCACGGCGGGGGTGGGGATCGCCGACCAGCTCGTGGCGGCGATGGTCCGGGACGGTCTGGACCCGGCCGAGGCGGCGCGGCGGGTGTGGCTGGTGGACAAGCAGGGGCTGCTCACCGACGACATGGACGATCTGCGGGACTACCAGCGTGACTACGCCCGCCCCGCCGCCGAGGTGCGCGACTGGTCCGGCCGGGCCGGTATCGATCTGCTGAGCACGGTGCGCCACGCGCGGCCCACGATTCTGATCGGCACCTCCACCGCGCCGGGAACCTTCACCAAGGAGGTGGTGACCGCGATGGCCCGGCATACCGAGCGGCCGATCATCTTCCCGCTCTCCAATCCCACCGAACGGATCGAGGCCATGCCGGCCGACATCCTCGCCTGGACCGACGGCAAGGCGCTGACCAGCGCTGGCATCCCGGTCGACCCTGTCGAGCTGAACGGGGTCCGGCATGTCATCGGCCAGGCGAACAACGCCCTGCTCTATCCGGGGCTGGGGCTGGGCACCGTCGTCTCCCGGGCCCGTCGGGTGACCCCCGGCATGCTGCTGGCCGCGGCCGAGGCGGTCGCGGGCCAGGCACGGGTCGGCGCCCCCGGCGCGTCCCTGCTGCCGCCGGTGTCGGATCTGCGCGCGTCCTCCGCCACCGTCGCCGTCGCCGTCGCGCGCGCCGCGATCGCGGAGGGCGTCGCCGAGAACGCTCCGGAGAATCTGGTGCAGGCCGTCCAGGACGCGATGTGGCAGCCGCGGTACGGCCCCCTTCCCGGTCTTTCCGACCTTTCCGGCGCCTCCGGCACCTCCGGCCCTTCCGACCAGGGGAGCGCGCGATGAGCGGGACCCCGCCGGTGGTACGGGATCTGCCGATCGGGATCGACGCGGAGGGCACCCGTACCGAGCGTGACTCACTGGGCACGGTCGAGGTGCCCGCCGACCGGTACTGGGGCGCGCAGACCCAGCGCTCGCTGATCCACTTCTCGATCGGCGACGACCGGATGCCCAAGGCCGTCTATCACGCGTACGGCCAGGTGAAGAAGGCCGCCGCCCTGGTCAACGGTCGTGACGGCCGGCTGCCCCGCTGGCAGTGCGAGCTGATCGCCAAGGTCGCCGACGAGGTGATCTCCGGTGCTCTCGACGAGCACTTCCCGCTCTACGTCTGGCAGACCGGCTCCGGCACCCAGAGCAATATGAATGTCAACGAGGTGATCAGCAACCGGGCGATCCAGCTCGTCGGCGGCACCCTCGGTTCACGTACCCCCATCCACCCCAATGATCATGTCAACATGGGGCAGTCCTCCAACGACACCTTTCCCACCGCGATGCATCTCGCCACCGTCCGGGCCCTGCACGACGACCTACTGCCCTCCCTGGCCGCGCTCGCCCAGGCCATCGAGGACAAGGCCGTCTCCTGGCGTGATGTCGTCAAGGTCGGCCGCACCCATCTCCAGGACGCGGTCCCCCTCACCGTCGGCCAGGAGTGGTCCGGCTACGCCGCGCAGCTCGCGGACGCCCATGAACGTGTCCGCGCCACCCTGCCCGCGCTCCACCAGCTGGCGATCGGCGGGACGGCCGTCGGCACCGGACTCAACGCGCCCGAGAACTTCGGTACGGCGGTGGCCGCCGAGCTGGCCCGCCAGACCGGCCGTCCCTACACGGTGGCCGCCAACCATTTCGCGGCTCAGGGCGGACTGGACGCGATGGCCGCGGCCTCGGCGGGACTGCGCGCGGTCGCCGTACCGCTGATGAAGATCGCCAACGATCTGCGCTGGCTGGCCTCCGGCCCGCGCTGCGGACTGGGCGAACTCGCCCTGCCCGCCAATGAACCCGGCAGCTCGATCATGCCCGGCAAGATCAACCCGACCCAGTGCGAGGCCATGGTCATGGTCTGTATCCAGGTCCTCGGCGAGGACAGTGCCGTCGCGCTCGCCGCCAGCCAGGGCAACTTCGAGCTCAACGCCATGCGTCCGGTCATCATCAGCGATGTGCTCCACTGCGCGCGGATCCTCGCCGACGCGAGCGAGAAGCTGCGGGTCTACTGCGTGGAGGGCACCGAGCTGCACCGCGATCGTATCGACGAGGACGTCTCCCGCTCGCTCATGCTCGTCACCGCCCTCTCCCCCGAGATCGGCTACGACCGGGCCAGCGAGATCGCCCACCGTGCCGCCGAGGAGAACAGCACCCTGCGCGACACCGCGCTGGCCACCGGCTATCTCAGCGCGGCGGAGTACGACCGGATCATCAACCCCCGCGCGATGGCCGGACTCTCCGACTGACCCCCGCGGAGACCGGCCGAGGCCCGCGGAAACCGGCCGAGGCCCGCGGAAACCGGCCCGAAGCCCGGACGAGGCCCGGCCGAGGGTCAGGCCGAATCCTGGCGAAAGCCGGCCCAGGACGCCGGCGCCCCGGCCCGCTCCGGCCCCCGGTCACCTGAACGGGTGTCGCTCGCCGTCCGTCCGTGTCGCCGGACCACCGCGCCGACCAGCGCGTGGACGATGCAGGAATGCCATCCTCCACTTACGCTGCCGGGATTCTGCTGCGGGCCGCGGCTTCCGCCGGTGACCCGCCGCAGCTGCTGCCCGCCCGGGAGCAGATGGCCTTCACCCTCGGCTTCCACATCATCCTGGTGCCGTTCGGGGTGGCGCTCACCGCCCTCATGCTCATCGCCAACTACCGAGGTCTGCGGCACGGCGACGAGCAGGCGCTGCTGCTGGCCCAGCGCTGGTCGAAGGTCGCCGCCGTGCTGGTCGCCGTCGGAGCGATCACCGGTACGGTGCTGAGTTTCGAACTCGGCATCCTGTGGCCGGGGCTGATGGGCAGATACGGCGCCGCCTTCGGTTTCCCGTTCGCGATCGAAGGCATCTTCTTCTTCCTGGAAGCGATCTTCGTCTCGATCTATATCTACGGCTGGAAGCGGCTCCCGCCCTGGGTGCATTTCTGGACGGGCGTACCGGTGGTGCTGGCGAGCATGGGCGGCACCGCCTCCGTCGTGGCGGCGAACAGCTGGATGAACCAGCCGGGCGGTATCACCATGCGCGACGGCCGTGTCGTGGAGGTCCGTCCGGCCGAGGTGTTCTTCAACGGGGCCTTCTGGTTCGAGACCGTGCACATGCTGCTCGCCGCCTATATCGTCGCCGGTTTCTCCGTGGCGGCGGTCTACGCGGTCGGCATGCTGAGGGGACGCCGGGACCACTACCACCGGGTCGGCTTCCTCATCGGATTCGTCGTGGCCGCCGTCGTCCTGCCCGTACAGATCTATGTCGGTGATGTCGTCGCCCGCCAGGTCTTCCACAGCGAGCCCGCGAAGTTCGCCGCGCTCGAACTTCTGCCGGACACCGGCACCCATGTCCCCGAGACGCTGGGCGGCGTACTGATCGACGGCGAGGTGCGCTACGGCCTCAGGATTCCGGACATGGCTTCGCTGCTCGCCGGGTTCCGTCCTTCCACGAAGATCCGCGGACTGGACGCGATCGCCCCGGCGGTACGTCCCGACGACGCCACCGTGAGCGTCGTCCATCTCGCGTTCGACATCATGGTGGGAACGGCCTGCGCCCTGCTCGCCCTGGTCGTCTGGTTCGCCTGGCTGTGGTGGCGCCGACGGCAGATGCCCACCAACCGGTGGTTCCTGCGCTGCGCCGCCCTCAGCGGAGTCGTCGCCGTGGTGTGTCTGGAGAGCGGCTGGGTGGTCACCGAGGTGGGGCGGCAGCCGTGGACGGTGGTCGGTCTGCTGCTCACCAGGGACGCCGTGGCGACCCAGGGCAATCTCTGGCCGTTCTTCTCCGCGGTGCTGGTCATCTATGTCGCGGTGGGCACCAGCGCCGTACTGATCCTGCGGTCCCTGACACGACGATGGCGAGCCGGCGGAGGCGAGGGGGACGACGAGGGGCTGGATGTCCCCTACGGCCCCAACCGGCCGCTGACCGACGCGCACACGGAAGAAGGCCGGCAGGCATGAGTGACATCGTCTCGGTCCTGCTGTTCATCGGCGTCATCGCCTACGCGCTCTTCGGCGGCGCGGACTTCGGCGCCGGCTTCTGGGACCTGACCGCGGGCGGAGCGGCGCGCGGCAGCGGGCCACGCCGTCTCATCGACACATCGATCGGCCCCGTCTGGGAGGCCAATCACATCTGGCTGATCTACTGCCTCGTCATGCTGTGGAGCGCTTTCCCCGCCGCGTTCGTGGCCATCACCACGACGCTGTACATCCCGTTGGGCCTCGCCGCGCTGGGAATCGTCCTGCGGGGCGCGGGCTTCGCCTTCCGCAAGGCCTCGATGCGCACGCCCGAACAGCGCATCTACGGCGCGACGTTCGCGCTGTCGTCGGTGCTCACCCCGTACTGCTTCGGCAGTGTGGCCGGTGCCATCGCGTCCGGCCGGGTGCCCACCGCGGGCCAGGGCGATCCGCTGGGAAGCTGGAACAACCCGACCTCCGTCCTCGGCGGAATTCTGGCCGTGTCGGTGTGCGCCTATCTGGCCGCGGTGTATCTGACCGCCTCGGCACGGCAGAGCCAGAGCCCCCCGCTCGAACGGTGGTTCCGCCACCGTGCGCTGCTCGCGGGGGCCGTCACCGGTCTGGTCTGCCTCGCCGGGATCTTCCTGCTCCAGGGCGACTCCCCGCGTCTGTTCCACCAGTTGAGCCATCGCGGGCTGCCGCTGCTCATCATCTCGGCGCTCTGCGGGCTGATCAGCCTCTTTCTGCTCAGCCGGGAGAAACCCCTCGCCCTGCGCATGCTGGCCGCGCTGGCCGTGGCCACGGTCGTCTGCGGCTGGGGCGTGGCCCAGTACCCGTATCTGCTGGGCACTCATCTCACCATCGCCGAGGGGGCGGCGCCGACGCCCACGCTCTGGGTGCTCACCGGTGTCGCCTGCGCCGCCGGGCTGCTCGTCGCCCCGTCGCTGGCAGCCCTCTACATCCTCCAGAACCGGGGGAGGCTGGAGTCACGGACCTGAGCCACCGCCACCCGTCAAGGGCCGTCCGCCGTGCTGTCCGCCGCGCTCTCAGCCGCGCCGTCAGACCCGGTGGATGCCTCGGTGGATGCCTCGGTGGGCGTGGGCGCCTCTTCGGTCCACGCGTGGAGCTTGTCCGGGTTGACCACCAGCCACAGATCGGTGATCAGGCCCTCGCGCACATCCATGGTGAGGGCGGCCACGGTGGTGCCCGCTGCACGGACCGTCAGGGCAGGGGCGCCGTTGACACCGTCCTCCGCGAGTTCCATCCCGGGTTCCTTGCGCATGAGACCGAGGAAGAACCGGGCCACCTTGTCCCGGCCGACGATCGGACGCAGGGCCGACCGCACCTTGCCGCCGCCGTCGCTGCGCGATTCGACACCGGGGTCGAGGAGGGAGACAAGGGCGGTGAGGTCGCCGGTCTCACACGCCTCACGGAAGGCGGACACGACCCGCCGGTGCTCCGGTGGCTCGGCCCTGCGGGGCCGCCGGTGGGCGATACGTCTGCGGGCCGAGGCGGCGAGCTGGCGGCAGGCCGCGGGGGTGCGGCCCACCGTCTCGGCGATCTCGGTGAACGGCATGCCGAAGACATCGTGGAGGACGAAGGCGACGCGCTCCGCGGGAGTTATCGAGTCCAGGACCACGAGCATCCCCATGCTGACCGATTCGTCGAGGGTGATCCGGTCGGCCGGGTCGTCCCCGCCTTCGCCGTCCGCGCTGGTCCATGTCGCACCGGAGCGGACGGGCTCGGGCAGCCATTCACCGGTGTAGCGCTCGCGGCGGACCCGCGCCGAGGCGAGATGGTCGAGACAGATCCGTGAGGCGACCCGGGTCAGCCAGGCCAGCGGTGCGTTGACCGCCTGCTGCTCCGCCTCGGACAGGGCGTACCAGCGGGCGTACGTCTCCTGGACGACGTCCTCGGCGTCCTGCACCGAACCGAGCATCCGATAGCCGAGGTTGAGCAGCCGACGGCGCTCGGCCATGAGGGACCCGAGGGTGGGGTCCTGCCCGGGTCCAGGGTCCGACACGGGTCCGGGGTCCGGCGTGGGTCCGGGGTCCGGCGTGGGTCCGGGGTCCGGCGTGGGTCCGGGGTCCGGCGTGGGTCCGGGTGGCGTGGGCATGGCGGTTGTTCACCCTCCCCGCGCGATGGTCCGGGCGAGCCATTCGTCGAAGGTCTGAGCGCCCCGGGGGCCCGGTCCCGTCGGAAGCTGCCCGTCACCCGCCATGGCGGCACCCGCCGCGCCAGGGAACCTCACCGGCAGCAGCAGCCGTCGCCGTCGCTGGGCCCGCAGCAGCTTGCGCACCATGTCGACAAGCTGTTCGACACGCGGGCCGGCGAGTTCCGGTGCCATGCCCTGCGCCGGGCCGAGGATGAGTCCCACGAGACGCTGCGCCACTTCACGGGCCGCGATCGGCTGCGTATTCATCCGGGGCACCACCGCGAGGGGCCCCGGGAACAGGTCGACGGTCTGCTGTGCGAACTCGTGGAACTGTGTGGCGCGCAGCACCGTCCATGGCACCCGCCCGCTCCTCACCCGCTCCTCCTGGCGGATCTTCCCCTGGTAGTAGCCATGGCCGACCCGGTCGATACCGACGATCGACAGCGCCACGTGGTGCCGTACCCCGGCCCGCGCACCGGCGTCCAGAAGGTTGCCGCCGACGGCTTCGAAGAACGAGATCGCCTTCCGGGCGCTCATGGTCGTCACATTGGTCACATCGACGACCGCCTCCACGCCCGCCATGGCCTCGTCGAGTCCCGCGCCCGAGACCAGGTCCACGCCCCGGGCCCTGGCCAGCACCACCGGCTCGTGACCCGCCGCGGACAGTTCCTCGACCACATGCCGTCCGACGAGCCCGGTCCCGCCCGCCACCGCCACCCGCATGCCGGGCCTCTCCTCGCCGGTCCGCTTCCCGTACGTCATCGGGTGCCCTCCCGTCCGGCGTCCTGCCGTCCGGCGGCCTGCCGTCCGGGGAGCGGTCGCGTCGGCGACGGCACCAGCAGCAGGAGCGACAGCACCACCAGCGCGGAGAGGAGCACGGCGTTGAGTATCTGGTCCACCGTCTCGTACATGTCGAGATGCTGCATGTGGTAGATGAGGTGCAGCACATTGAAGACCAGCCACACCGCGCCTGTTGTCAGCACGAACCGGTTGTTCCGTACGTAGCGCAGGGTGATGACCGCCAGCACCGCCAGCGCCAGGAACATGGCTCCGTCGTCCTTGGCGAGATGCTCGTTGTAGGGCCCCAGCTGAGGCAGCCAGCTCCGCCCGAAACCGGGGAAGTTCTCGTACCACCCTTTCGGGGAGAAGTATGCCCAGAGGCCTGTGTACAGCCCGACCACGGCCAGAAGGCCGAGAGAGGCGTACCGGATTTTCGTGTTCATACCCCTATGACGAAACAGCGCCCGCCGATGTGAGGCGGCACCGCAAGGCACCGTGAACAGGGACGGGAGATGAGAACGCGAGGCGGGGACGCGAAGCGCCGCCGCCCCGCCCCCGCCCGGCCGGGGCCCTCTCAGCCCTCTCAGCCCTCGGCGGCCAGCGCCGCCTCGAAGAGGCCGTACGCGTGCTCGTCGAAGAGCACGAACCGCACGTCCTCGACCGGTGCCGTCGCGGACTCTCTCGCCGTACGGACGGCGATCCGGGCGCCGTCGTCCATCGGCCAGCGGTAGATCCCGGTGGAGATCGCGGGGAAGGCCACGGACGTCGCGCCCAGTCCGGCCGCCACCCGCAGGGACTCTCGGTAGCAGGAGGCGAGCAGGTCGGAGCGGTCCTCGGTGGCGCTCCACACCGGGCCCACCGTATGGATCACCCACCGGGCGTCGAGGCGGCCGGCGGTGGTCGCCACCGCCTGGCCGGTGCGCAGGCCACGGCCGTACCGCGCGGCGCGCAGGGCGCGGCACTCGGCCAGGATCTCCGGGCCGCCGGCGCGATGGATCGCGCCGTCGACACCGCCCCCGCCGAGCAGCGAGGAGTTCGCGGCGTTGACGATGGCGTCCACCCGCTGGTCGGTGATGCTTCCCCGGATCAGCGTCAGGGCCGTCATAGGGAGTGCCTCCTCAGATCTCGCGCAGCCGCCGCCAGACCGCCTTGGCCGCGTTGTGCCCGGACATGCCGTGGACACCGGGGCCCGGCGGGGTCGCGGAGGAGCAGATGAAGACGGCGGGGTGCGGGGTGGTGTACGGGGAGAGGGAGATCTTGGGGCGCAGCAGCAGCTGGAGTCCCGAGGCCGCGCCGCAGGCGATGTCCCCGCCGACATAGTTGGGGTTGCGGGCGGCCAGCTCGGGCGGTCCCGCCGTGGCACGCGCCAGGACGCGGTCGCGGAATCCGGGTGCGAAGCGCTCCAGCTGCCGCTCGACGGCGTCGGTGAGATCGCCCCGCCAGCCGTTGGGGACATGGCCGTACGCCCAGAAGACATGTTTGCCCTCGGGCGCGCGGGACGGGTCGACCAGGCTGGGCTGGGCGGTGATCAGGAACGGGGTCTCGGGCGGCCGTCCGTCCGCGACCCGCCGCAGCGCCGTACCGATCTCCCCGCTGGTGGGGCCGATCTGGACGGTCCCGGCCCGGCGGGGCTCCTCGGCCGTCCAGGGCACGGGGCCGTCCAGCGCGTAATCGATCTTGAATACGCCCGCTCCGTAGCGATAGCCGTCGTACACGCGGCCGAGACCCGCGATACGGGCCAGGGCGGTGGGCGAGGTGTCGAAGACATAGGCGCGGGCGGGCGGCAGCTCGTCCAGGCGCTTGACCTCGTATCCGGTGTGGACCGAACCGCCCAGATCCCGGAGATACGCGGCGAGCGCGTCGGAGATCGACTGCGAGCCGCCGCGCGGCAGCGGCCAGCCGCCCGCGTGCGCCGCGAGCGCGAAGATCAGCCCGACGGCGCCGGTGGCGATCCCGCTCAGCGGGGCTATGACATGGCCGACCAGCCCGGCGAACAGGGCACGGGCCCTCTCGTCCTGGAAGCGGCGCGTGAGCCAGGTCGACGGCGGCAGTCCGGCCAGTCCGAACCGGGCGAGGGTGACGGGGTCGCGCGGCAGCGCCGTCAGCGGCAGGGACATGAAGTCCCGGGCGAGCGTGTCCCATTTGCCGAGGAAGGGCGCGACCAGACGGCGGTACGCGCCGGCGTCGCGGGGGCCGAAGGACGCTGCCGTCTCGGCGACCGAGCGGGAGAGCACCGCCGCCGTGCCGTCGTCGAAGGGATGCGCCATCGGCAGCTCGGGGTGCAGCCAGTCCAGTCCGTACCGGCCGAGGGGCATCGTCGCGAAGACGGGCGATCCGATACCCAGCGGATGCACCGCCGAGCAGGGGTCGTGCCGGAAGCCCGGCAGCGTCAGCTCTTCCGTCCTGGCGCCCCCGCCCACCGTGTCCGCGGCCTCGAACACGGCCACCGAGAAGCCCCGCCTGGCCAGCTCGACGGCGGCGGTGAGCCCGTTGGGTCCCGCCCCCACGACAACGGCATCGAGCATCGACGTCACCTTCGGACTCCTTCGTAGCCGATGGCAGGAGGCCCCAGGATATTCCGGGGCACCGACAGCCCGAGGGCGGGGACTGTCCGCGACGGCCATCGCGGGTCCGCCCCCGGTGACCTCGCCTCCGGCGCCCGGCCGCGCGGGCCGCGCGGGCCGCGCGCCTGGCCCGAAGACCGTTCCCGAGCCCCGCTCATGCCCCTTCCCGCGCCCCGCTCACGCCTTCCCCCGCGCCGCTCACCTCTTCCCACGCTTCCCGCGCTCCTTCTCACGCTCACGCCCCAGTGAGCAGCCGCTCCCGTATCCGCCGCGCCGTGGCCTCGTCCCGGGCGGCGGTGAAGGGCAGTGCGTTGCCGCCCGTGATACGGAACGGCTCACCCGTGAGCGTTCGCTGCGCGCCACCCGCCTCCGTCACCAGCAGCAGACCCGCCGCGTGGTCCCACGCCAGCTCCCAGTTGAAGGCCACCGCGTCGAGCTCGCCCCGCGCGACGGCCAGATATTCGAGCCCCGCCGAGCCGCACGCGCGGGCTTCGATGTCCTCGGTGCGCAGCCCCAGGAGGGCGCGCTTCTCGGCGTCCGTGGTGTAGTCCGGATGGGACATCGCGACCGCCAGCACCGCGCCGGGCGCGGGTGCGCCGGAGCGCAGCGGGACGCCGTCGAGCCAGGCGCCCCGGCCCCGTACGGCTATGGCCATCTCGTCCAGCGCCGCCGCGTAGGTCCAGGACGCCAGCACCTCGCCGCCCTGCGCGAGGGCGACGAGCGTACAGAAACCCGGCTCGCCCCGGACGAACTGGCGGGTGCCGTCGACCGGGTCGACGATCCATACGGGCGCCTCCCCGCGCAGCGCGTCGTACACCGCCGGGTCCGCGTGGACCGCCTCCTCACCGACCACCACCGAGCCGGGGAGCAGCGCGGTGAGGGCGGCGGTGAGGTGTTCCTCCGCGCGCCGGTCGGCGATCGTCACCAGATCGTGCGGACCGCTCTTCTCGACGATCTCGTGCGCGGCGAGCTGCCGGAAGCGCGGCATGATCTCGGCGGCGGCCGCCGCGCGTACCGCCTCCTCGACGGCGGACACCCGGAGCCCATCAGGCATCTCCAGCCCCGTCGCCCCGTCCTCGGTCGCCCGCAGGGGAACCGTTCCGTACACAGCGTCATCGATCATGTCCACCAGCCAATCACGCCCCTGTGACACTGCGGAGGGCAGCCCGTGCGACAGCAGGCGTAACAGCTCGGGGACCTGCGGCGTCCTACGACTCCCGCCGTGCCTGGGACTCCCGGCGCGCTACAGGACTCGCGCGTGCCACGGGACTCGCAGCGTGCCGGGGGCTCTAGCGCTCTCAGCGTGCTGGGAACTCTCAGCGCCCCACGGCATACCCCTGCGGACTCTCAGCGCCCCACGGCGTACCCCTGCATGCCACGGGCGTTCGCCGCGGCCGACAGGACGCCGGTCTCCGGGTCCCGGGCGACCGCGCACAGCCGCCCTTCGGACCAGGGCTCGCCGATGGTCACCGCATGGCCGCGGCGGCGCAGTTCGTCGATGACGTCCGGGGCCATGCCCGCCTCCACGGTCACACTGCCGGGCCGCATCCCGCGCGGGTAGAAGGAACCGGGGAAGCTGTCGTTGTGCCAGTTGGGCGCGTCGATGGCGCCCTGGAGATCGAGCCCGCCACGGACCGGCGCGCGCAGGGCGAGTGCCAGGAAGAAGTGGAACTGCCACTGGTCCTGCTGGTCACCGCCGGGTGTACCGAAGGCCAGCACCGGTACTCCTTCGCGCAGCGCGAGGGACGGGGTGAGGGTGGTACGGGGCCGGCGGCCGGGGGTCAGTGAGTTCGGGAGACCGGGGTCCAGCCAGGCCATCTGGAGCCGGGTGCCGAGCGGGAAGCCCAGTTCGGGGACGACGGGGTTGGACTGGAGCCAGCCGCCGCTGGGCGTGGCGGCGACCATATTGCCCCAGCGGTCGACGATGTCGACATGGCAGGTGTCGCCACGGGTGGCACCGTCCTTGGCGACGATCGGCTCCGCGACAGCGAGGGCCGGTTCCCCGACGGCGACGGTCGGCTCCCCCACGCCCGCCGCCGGGAGGCCCAGCGGGTCGAAGCCGGACTCACCCGCGGCGACGGCGGTGGCGTGGGCGCTGAGGACCGGCGCGCGCCCCTCCGGACTGCCGGGGCGCAGTTCGTACGAGGCACGGTCACCGATCAGCGCGCGGCGTGCGGTGTTGTACGGCTCGGAGAGCAGGGCGGCGAGCGGTGCGTCGGCAGCGTCGCCGTACCAGGCCTCCCGATCGGCCATGGCGAGCTTGCAGCCCTCGATGAGCTGATGAACGTACTCCGCCGAACCGTACGCGGGCAGATCGGCCGCGCGGAACGGCAGCAGCGCCAACTGCTGGAGGAAGACGGGCCCCTGGCTCCAGGCCCCCGCCTTGCAGAGGGTCCAGCCGTCCCACTCGTAGGTCGCGGGCGCCTCGTACACCGCCGACCAGCCGGCCAGATCGGCCCTGGTCAGGGTGCCGGTGTGGCGCGAACCGCTGGTGTCCATGGTGGGGGTGGCAGACTGGCGCAGCAGCGCGTCCGCGACGAAGCCCTCGCGCCAGACCGTACGGGCGGCCTCGATCTGCGTCTCCCGGTCCCCGCCGGCCGACTCCGCCTCGGAGATCAGCCGGCGCCAGGTCGCCGCGAGAACGGGATTACGGAACAGCTCCCCCGGCGCCGGTGCCTTGCCGCCGGGAAGATAGACATCGGCGGAGGACGTCCACTCGGTCTCGAAGAGTTCACGGACGGACTCGACGGTCTCACCGACCCGCTCGACGGGAGCGTGGCCGTCCTCGGCGTATCCGATGGCATAACGCAGCACTTGAGCCAACGACTTGGTGCCATGGTCACGCAGCAGCACCATCCACGCGTCGAAGGCACCGGGCACGGCGGCGGCCAACGGCCCGGTGCCGGGAACCAGTTCGAGCCCCAGGGAGCGATAGTGCCCCATGGTCGCACCGGCGGGCGCCGGACCCTGCCCACAGAGCACCCGCACCTCGCCACCGGCGGGCGCGAGAATGATCGGCACCTCACCACCGGGCCCATTGAGATGCGGCTCCACGACATGCAGTACGAACCCGGCGGCCACGGCGGCATCGAAGGCGTTCCCACCATCCTCCAGCACAGCCATCGCGGACTGCGAGGCGAGCCAGTGGGTGGAGGACACCATGCCGAAGGTCCCCTGAAGGGTGGGCCGGGTCGTGAACATCCCTAGGTCACCTCACTGTTGAACCGGATCAACCACACCGACCAGCGCCCCCAAGCCTCACGGCCAGAACCCGGAAAGTCCACACCACGACTCTGGTCCGCCTAATCACCATCCAGAAGCGTATCGCCCGCGTAAAAGGCATACGGCAGTTGAGCACCCGTTCCTACCCTTTGACTTGAACGGCCCCATACTCGTGGACGGACGTCAGCCGAGAGGGCCGGGCCAGCGGTCGCGTTCAAGCTCCTCCGGGGAGCGGCCACGGTCCGCAAGTCGAGTCACCCGCCGACGTCCCACGCCGCAGATCTCAAACGCGGTCCGCGTCCGCGCCCGTCACAAACGCCAACGTCTTCGCCGGACACTCGACATATTGCTTCACATGACTACGTAGGCAGGCGCAGATCGAATTCAACAGCAGTGAACTCCGCAGCACCCGGACCATCACTACAGGCGAAGTGATACATGTCACCACCTACCGCATCGACAACCAGACCAGAACTGCCGATCCACGCTTCCCTCTCTCCGAATTTCCCACGCCAGCAATTCCAGATCTCAAGAGTAGCTTCCACTCCCCCGAGAACAGTGAAGTAAATCACCCGAGGAGCCGTATCCAGCCAGAGCACCATTCCGGGCTTCCTGAAATCATTCACCTCCAGCTCCCCATGGTTCATCTGCAGGCAAATACCTTGAGTTGGTTCACTCTTGAAGGACCGCACAGCAATCTTTGCGGAAACCGATCGACTTTCGACTCGAACAGAGTAAGCCAAACGCACAAGTTTGCCGGTCAACTCGACCGGCTGACCCTTAGATTCGCGAAACATTTCATCCAACCTCTGAGGGGGTTCTGAATTTCCCATCAGTAGTCACTCTCCAATCTGCGATAAGGGTCAAACAGCGCATGCTCGCTCGGCCACCTGGGCGTCAACAGCATACCGCCTGCACGATCAGGAATAGGCTCATGATTGAGTTCCATCGACTCCATCACCCCATTCGGCCTCATCCCCTGAGGCGCAGATCCGCTCTTCATGCGATCAACATTCGCGTGCCCCCATTGATCAGCCGCGTTCGGCTCAGCCGCTTCGTTCTTCCAAAACCGCTTCCTCATAGTAGACATGGCCGGCTGTTTGCCATTTCTATTCGGGTGTGAATAGTCGTCACCGACTCGCCATCGGGTTCTTACGCCCTTGGGCGCGCGAAGTTGCTTTTTTAGGTGTGGGAGATGAATTCCTCGGCGAGACCGGCGACAGCGGGGTCGGTGATGCTGGAGAGCTGGTTGTCCGCGGTGTAGGTGGCAGCGAAGGCCAGAGTCTGCGGGACGCCGGCGGTGACGAGGGGGTCGTTGGCCGGGAGGGTCAGCTGGTTGTTCGTGGCGCGGTAGAGGTTGTCGAACTTCGTGATCTTCTGGACGTACGCCTGCCCGCCGGTGCCACCGACATAGCGTGTGGCGGTGTCCTGCTGCCCCTTGGCCACCTGGTCGTAGTCCCAGTGGGCGAGCTTGTTGGCCGCGACGGTCTTGTCCGTCTGCCACAGGTCGGTCCTACGGCCGAGCAGGTCGTACTGGTAAAGGAGCTTGCGGTCTTCCGCGTCCTGGGTCCAGTCGACCTGGTCGAGGCTGGTGTAGTGCGTGATGCCGGCCAAACGAGGCTTGGCCAGCGGCAGGATGTTGTCATCGCCGGCGTCGACGCGGTTGGTGAGGAATTCGTTGGTGAGGGTGACCGGTTCCGTCGACAGCGGCGTGCCGTGCTCGCCGGTGTGCTGGATGGACTGCAGCCACAGGGACTGGTCGGAGGAATCGCCGATCTCACCGTTGTCCTGATACTTCTGCGTCAGCTTCCAGGAGTCGACAGGCTGGAAGTCGGCGCTCGGAGTGAGGGCCGCGTTCCACGCGTGCGTGGTGATGCCGGTCAGGCGCTTACGTGTGAAGAAGGAGGGACCGACGTTGCCGGTGCACTTGTCGTCGTTCTCGCAGATGGCGTCGAAGGGCACGTCGGGCCACCGGGGGCTGGTGCTCTCGGTCAGGGAGTCGCAGCCGGTGTCCCGGATGCACCTCTCCTCGTAGGTGAAGGTGACCTTGTCGGAGGCCGCGGGCGTGCCCGTGAACAGGGCTCCGGCCCGCTGACCGTAGAGGATCCTGGTGAGGTATCCGCCACGGGTGTACCGCGTGCCGGTGGTGTCGTCGCCGAGCGTGTCGTAGTTGTTGGTCTCGGCGGTGTACCAGTAGCTCATGGCGTTGTTGTGGGTGTCCTCGACATAGTCGAGGTTCCAGCGCCATGCCTGGGTCTTGGCGCGCCCGCCGGGAGAGGTGCCGCTGCTGTAGCCGGGCTCCCCGGCGTCGTCGCCGAAGACCGGGACGGTCCAGACGCTGTTGGTACGTTCGCTGCCCGCGCCGTCGAGCTTGTTGAGGCCGAAGACGTACTTGGTGCCGCCGCCGGTGACGACCGTCCAGTACTCCCCCTTGCCGTCCCCCGTGCCACCGGAGACGGCGTCGCCGTCATCGCCGTTGTCGGCACCGGTGGAGTGGGTGACGACCGAGGCGTCGTCGTTCTTCAGCCGCCACTGACCGCTGGTGTCGTCCTTGACCAGTTCGGTGGCCTTGCCGTTGAGGACGAGGGAGGCATTGTCGTACTTCCAGCACAGGTCGAACTTGTCCGTCTGACCGTCGTCGTCGCAGGAGCCGCACTTGCGCTCGACGTACCACGAGGTCAGGTCGAAGCCCTCACCGATCTGGCTGCCCTGGTTGTTCGTGTTCGCGGTACGCCCGTCCACACTGCCCGAGTCGTAGGAGATGGCCAGGTCCGGGGTGGGACCGGCAGAAGACTTGGTTCCGGCCGCGAGCGCGAGAACCATGGTCTTCCCACTGACAGTGCCGGCGGCGGTTCCGGCGGTACCGAAGTCGAGACGGGTGCGGAGCTGCTGTCCGCCGCGCTCATTGGTGTACGCCACCGGCTTGGTGCTGCGGCATGAAGCCTTGCCGGGCTGGTCAAGGGCGCAGTCGGGCAGGCGCACGACCCACAGTACGGCGGCCCGCTCCGAGGGCGTGCGAGGCTCGGTCGATGCCATGCCCGGAAATGGTCAAGTGTGCCGGGATCAGTGCTGAGTGGAGGGCGGGATGGTTCGCAGGGCGCCGTGGCGGGTTGTGAGCCAGATCAGGAGGGCGACGACGGACAGGGCGGTTCCGGTGACGCAGACGGCCGGCCAGCCGCCCGCCGACCAGAGCAGTGCGGCGGCGAGGGAGCCGATGGAGCCTCCGACGAAGTTGCCCGCGATGTAGGCCGTGTTGAGGCGGCTGCGGGCGGCGGCGGAGATCTGGAAGATCCTCGACTGGTTCAGGATGTTCTGGCCCTGGACGCCGATGTCGAGCACCACGATGCCGACGACCACGAAGAGGAGCATGTGGCCGCCGAATCCGGCGATGATCCAGGCGACGGTCACGAGCAGCCATGCCAGCCCCGTGCCGATGACCGAACGGCCGCGGTCGTGCACGCGCCCCGCGCCCTGGGCCGCGACCGCGCCGACCAGGCCCGCGATACCGAAGAGACCGATCGCCCAGATGGGATAGCGGTAGGGGGGAGCGCTCAGCAGGAAGGTGAGCGCGGTCCAGAACATCGTGAACACACCGAACCCGGTCGCCCCGAGCACCATCGTGACTTGCAGTTTCCGCTCGTGGGCGATCAGCGAGAAGACCGAGCGCAGCACCGCGCCGTAGGAGATGACCGCCGATTTGGGCTTCAGCCGGGGGATCGCGCGGGACAGCAGGAACGCGAGGACGAGAACGACGCCCGCGGCGATCAGGAACACCACGCGCCAGCTGGTGGCATCGGCGATCAGTCCGCTGAAGATCCGGGCGACCAGGATCCCGGAGAGCAGACCGCTGACGACGATGCCCACGATTCTTCCCCGGGACGCCTCGTCGGCGAGATCTCCCGCGAGCGGGGTGAGGATCTGCCCCGACACCGTCGTCACCCCGACCGCGACCATCGCCAGGGCCAGTGTGACGATCCCGGGCGCGACCGCGCAGGCCACCAGGGCACCGGCCGAGAGGACCATCATCAAGGGGATCAGCCGGCGGCGGTCACGGAAGTCGCCGAGCGGGACGATGAACAGGATGCCGAGCGCGTAGCCGATCTGCGTGGCCGTGATCAGGAGGCCTACGGCCCCCTCGCTCACCCGCAGATCTCCCGCGATGACATCCAGCAGCGGCTGCGCGTAGTAGAGGCTGCCCACGGCGGCACCGGCGGAGATCGCGAACAGCAGGGTCAGAGCCCGGGTCATACGGGGTGGGGGCGCCATGTCCTCGGGGGTCGCGACCTCACGCGCGGTCACAGGGGCCTCCCATCCGTGGTGCGGGTCCTTCCCACCACATGCCCGTCACACACCACGGTAGGAGAAAGCGCCCCGGACGGGGAGGCCGAACCGCCCCCGCAAAGCCGCGCGGGCGGGACCGGACAGTCTCCGGGCCCACCTGTAGCGGCATCGGTCCTGGTCACACGGTCCGTGAATCCCGCTCATTCAGCGGTCGTCCGCCGGGCGGGTCGGAGGCTCACGGCCGGGCGGGTGGGAGGCTCACGCGGGAGTGCTCCCGGACCCTCCCGGACCCTCCCCGAGCGCTCCGGGGAAGGTCCGGTGCGGGAGCGTCCAGGGACTGTCGTCGCCCAGCAGTACGATTTGCACTGTTCACGCCCAGTGGTGGAGGTTCCGGTGCACGGTGAGTACAAGGTCCCCGGCGGCAAGCTCGTCGTGGTCGATCTCGACACGGAGGACGGACTGCTGCGCCATGTCCGGGTCGCCGGGGACTTCTTCCTGGAGCCCGACGAGGCGATCGAGGCGATCGACCGCGCCCTGGAGGGCGCTCCCGCCGACACCGACGCCGCCGGCCTCACCGCCCGGATCGAGGCCGCGCTGCCCGCCGGAACGGTGATGTACGGGCTGACCGCCGAGGGCATCGCCATCGCCGTACGCCGCGCGCTGGCGCACGCCACCGACTGGACCGACTACGACTGGCAGCTCATCCACGACACGCCCCAGTCCCCCGCCCTCCATATGGCGCTCGACGAGGTCATCACCACCGAGGTCGCGGCCGGCCGCCGGCCGCCGACGCTCCGGGTCTGGGAGTGGGCGGCGCCCGCGGTGGTGATCGGCAGCTTCCAGTCCCTGCGGAACGAGGTCGACGCCGAGGGCGCCGAACGCCATGGCGTCACGGTCGTCCGCCGTATCTCGGGCGGCGGCGCGATGTTCATCGAGCCCGGCAACACCATCACGTACTCCCTCTCCGTCCCGGACTCGCTGGTCAAGGGGCTCACCTTCGCCGACAGTTACGCGTATCTGGACGACTGGGTCCTGGGCGCGCTCGGCGACATGGGCATCAAGGCGTGGTACCAGCCCCTCAACGACATCGCGACCGAGAGCGGCAAGGTCGCGGGCGCCGCCCAGAAGCGCGTGGTGAGCGGCACGGGGGCGGTACTGCACCATGTGACGATGGCGTACGACATCGACGCCGACAAGATGGTCGAGGTCCTCCGCATCGGCCGCGAGAAGCTCTCGGACAAGGGCACGCGCAGCGCCAACAAGCGGGTCGACCCCCTGCGGCGCCAGACGGGGTTGCCGCGCGAGGCGGTCATCGAGCGGATGATCGACTCCTTCCGCGGCCGCTACGGACTCACGGACGGCAAGGTCACGGACGAGGAGATGGCTCGGGCGCGGGAGCTGGCGGAGACGAAGTTCAGCACCCCGGAGTGGACGGCCCGGGTGCCGTAGGTCGTAGGCCGTAGGCCGTAGCGGCACACCGCCATACGGTCCGGTCCGGTCTCGTCTGGTCTCGTCTGGTCCGCCACCTGCCAGCAGCCGGAGTCAGGATGCGTTCGCGTCGCGCAGGCCGCGGAAGAAGGCGCGGATGTCGCCGACGAGCAGGTCCGGCTGTTCCATGGCGGCGAAATGGCCGCCCCGGTCGAACTCCGTCCAGCGAACGATGTTGTTCGTGCGTTCAGCGATGTGCCGCAGGACGATGAAGTTCTCCTGCGGGAAGGCGGCGAACGCGGTGGGGACGGCTGAGGGCTCCGGCTGCTTTCCCTGGTAGGCGGCGTGGGCGCGCTCGTAGTAGATACGGCCGGAGGAGCCGGCGGTCCCGGTCAGCCAGTACAGCATCACGTTGGTCAACAGGTGGTCACGGTCGACGGCGTCCTCGGGCCGGTCGGCGCTGTCCGTCCACTCCTTGAACTTCTCGGCGATCCACGCGAGCTGGCCGACCGGTGAGTCGGTGAGCGCGTAGGCGAGGGTCTGCGGACGCGTGGACTGGATGTCCGCGTAGCCCTGCTTGTCGCGGCTCCATGCCCGCATCCGCTCCCAGGAGGCCCGGGTGCGCTCGCGTTCCGCGGGGCTGAGGGCGGCGAGTTCCGCCTCGGTCGGCTCGGCGGTCGCTCCGGCGCCGGGGATCAGGTTCAGGTGGACGCCGATGACGTGGTGGGGGCGGATGCGGCCCAGTTCGCGGGAGATCGCCGATCCCCAGTCGCCGCCCTGTGTCCCGTAACGGTCGTAGCCCAGGCGGTGCATCAGCTCGGCGAAGGCGCCCGCGACGCGCTGGTACTCCCAGCCCTTGTCGCGGGTGGGGCCGGAGAA
This sequence comes from Streptomyces sp. NPDC055025, assembly GCF_053608565.1. Taxonomy (NCBI): domain Bacteria; kingdom Bacillati; phylum Actinomycetota; class Actinomycetes; order Kitasatosporales; family Streptomycetaceae; genus Streptomyces; species Streptomyces sp. NPDC055025. The sequence continues at coordinate 62,454 of NZ_JBSGVS010000038.1, read as the reverse complement.
CCCGAAGCCGGGGATGCTCGGCAGGACCAGATGGAAGGCGTCCGCGGGATCGGCGCCGTGCGCGCGGGGGTCGGTGAGCGGGCCAGTGATCCGCTCGAACTCGACGATGGATCCGGGCCATCCGTGCGTGATGACCAGCGGTGTGGCATCCGGTTCCGGGGAGCGGATGTGCGCGAAGTGGATGTTCGCGCCATCGATCGTGGTCGTGAACTGCGGCCACTGGTTCAGCCGGGTCTCCGCCGCCCGCCAGTCGTACTCGTGCCGCCAGTAGTGCGCGAGTTCCCGCAGGTAGTCGCGCGGAACACCGTAGTCCCAGCCGACGTCGGGCAGTTCGTCCGGCCACCGGGCGCGGTCCAGGCGGTGCCTCAGATCGTCCAGGTCGCTGTCCGGGATCGCGACCCGGAACGGTTGGATGCTGTCATCCGGTGATGTCGTCATGGCGCCGCAGTTTAGGTGGTCCTGCCGCTTTCATGATCGGCATTTCTGTGTCGGCCGCCGACCAGACCGGTGCCGACGTCAAGGACACCGAGGTCGCCGACGACGCCGAGGAGTGGCGCGAGCGCCTGGCCCGCGCGCCGGCGCCACTCCTCGAAACCCCGGCCGGGCAGACACCGTCCGGACAGACCCCGGCCGGGCAGACACCGACTGGGCAGACACCGACTGGGCAGACCCCGGCCGGGCAAGCTCCGTCCGGGCACGCTCCGTCCGGGTAAGCCTCCTCCGGTCGGGCCCCTTCGAGCCCTCAGGCTGTCGCGGTCCGCCGGGCCGGCGCCATCAGAGCCACGTACAGCACCAGCGAGGCCGCGAGCCCCACCGCCCAGCCGTAGTCCGCGAGCGGCTTCAGGAAGGGGATCAGGCCGTCCTCGGGGAAGGGTCCCTTCCCCGGCGCCGAGTGGGAGCCGCCCACGGCCAGCACACCGCCGACGGCGAACGCCACCACCGCCTTGGGGTTCCACCCGTTCACGTACCAGTAGCGGCCACCTGGGCGGTAGAGATCGGCGAGGTCGAGGACCGTGCGCCGGACGATCCAGTAGTCGGCGATCAGGATGCCCGCGACCGTACCGAGCAGCCCGCCCACCAGCCCCAGCCAGGTGAAGATGTACAGCTCGGGTGTGGCCGTCAGTTTCCACGGCATGACCAGGACCCCGACCACACCCGTGATCAGCGCCCCCGTACGGAAGTTGATCAGCTTCGGTACGAGATTGGCGAGGTCGTAGGCGGGCGAGACGACATTGGCCGCGATGTTCACGGAGATCGTCGCGATCAGCACGGTCACCAGCGCGAAGAGCAGTCCGAAGACGTTGTCGGTCTTGGCGGCCAGCTCGACCGGGTCCCAGACGGCCGCCCCGTACACCGCCTGAGAGCCCGAGGTGACAAAGACGGAGAGCAGCGCGAAGAGGGTCATGGTCGTCGGCAAGCCGAGCGACTGCCCCCAGATCTGGGCCCGTTGGCCCGCGCCGAAGCGGGTGAAGTCGGGGATGTTCAGCGAGAGGGTGGACCAGAAGGCGATCATTCCCATCAGGGACGGGAAGAAGACCGGCCAGAAGTCCGCGCCCCAGCCCAGCTCGGACGGCTGGTCGAGCAGCGGGCCGAGGCCGCCCGCCTTGACGGTGATCCAGACGAGCAGCACCAGCGCGCCGACGATCACGAACGGCGCCGCCCAGTTCTCGAAGCGCCGCAGGGTGTCCATCCCCCGGTAGATGATGGCGAGTTCGAGCGCCCAGAAGAGCACGAAGCAGAGCCAGAGCGTCCAGGGCTGGCCGCCGATCCTCGACGCGTCCGCCCAGCCGCCGAAGATCTTGCCGAGCAGTACGAAAATGCCCTGGCCGCCGATCCAGGTCTGGATGCCGAACCAGGCACAGGCGACCGCCGCCCTGATCAGCGCGGGCAGATTGGCGCCGCGCAGCCCGAACGAGGCGCGGGCCAGTACGGGAAACGGAATGCCGTACTTGGGTCCCGCGTGCCCGGTGAGCAGCATCGGGAAGAGGACGATCAGATTGGCCAGCGCGATCGTGAGGACCGCCTGCTTCCAGTCCATGCCCAGAGTGACGAGCCCGGAGGCCAGCAGCCACGACGGGATGTTGTGCGCCATACCGACCCAGAGCGCGGCGAAGTTGTAGGTGGTCCAGCGGCGCCGGGCGACCGGGACGGGCAGCAGATCGTCATTGACGAAGCGGCCGTCGTCGGGGAGCACGCCGGGCGGCAGCTCGACACGGCCCTGGGCATCGGTCCGTCCCCCGGCTATCGGTTCCCGGGGGGACGGGGGCGGAGGCGGGGGCGGTACGGTCGCGGTCATGGCGGCGGGACCCTTCGTTCGAGAGCGGGCGTCGGGGATATGTCGAACGAGTCCGTGCGGGGGAGCCCGTGCGGGAAGTTGGAGGGGCCCGTTCGGCCCGGGGCCGGGCCCAGGGCCAGGGACCAGGTCGCGCCCGGTCCGGTCCCGGCCCAGGGCCAAAGCCCGTTCAGCCCTGGGCCGCAGGCGGGTTCAGGACCGGAACGCGGGGATGATCTCGGCGCCGTACGCGTCGATCGTCGCTTCCTTGGCGTCATGCATGTCGTAGACGGCGAACTGGTCGACGCCCAGGTCACGCAGCACCTGGAGCTTCTCGATATGCGCCTCGACGGGACCCAGCAGACAGAACCGGTCCACGATCTCGTCGGGCACGAAGTCCGTCGAGGGATTCCCGGCCCGGCCGTGGTGACTGTAGTCGTATCCCTCGCGCTGCTTGATGTACGTGGTCAGCGCGTCCGGCACCAGGCCCGAGTCCTCTCCGTACCGCGCCACCAGATCGGCCACATGGTTGCCGACCATCCCGCCGAACCAGCGGCACTGCTCACGCGCGTGCGCGAGATCGTCGCCGACATAGGCGGGCGCCGCGACACAGATCGTGATGGAGTCGGGGTCGCGCCCCGCGTCGGAGGCCGCCGTACGGACCGCCTTGACCATCCACTCGGTCAGGAACGGATCCGCGAGCTGGAGGATGAACCCGTCGGCCTTCTGTCCCGCCAGGGCCAGCGCCTTGGGCCCGTACGCCGCCATCCACACCGGCAGTTTCCCGTCGCGTACCCAGGGCAGCCGCAGCGTCTGCCCGTCGACGGTGGCCTCGCGGCCCTCCGCCAGATCGCGGATGACCTCGATCGCGTCGCCCAGCCGGGCCAGTGTGTTGGGTTTACGGCCGGCCACCCGCATCGCCGAGTCGCCGCGCCCGATACCGCAGACGGTCCGGTTGCCGTACATCTCGTTGAGCGTGGCGAAGGTGGAGGCGGTCACCTCCCAGGTTCTGGTGCCCGGGTTGGTGACCATGGGTCCCACGGTCAGTGTGGTGGTGTGCTCCAGAATGCGGCTGTAGATGACAAAAGGTTCCTGCCAGAGCACGGCGGAGTCGAAGGTCCAGCCGTAGCGGAAGCCGTTGCGCTCCGCGCGCCGCATGAGTCCGACGACCGCCGAGGACGGCGGGTCGGTCTGGAGGACGAGTCCGAAGTCCATGGCCTGGTCACTCCTCGGTGTGGGATGAGATCTGTATCGGATGTCGCTGTCAGACGAGGTACTGGCAGGTGGCGCGCGGGGTGTACTGCCCGTGTCCCGTCCGGCCGGTGAACTCCCGCCGGTCGATGACGAGTTCACCGCGCGAGAGCACCGTCTCCACCTGTCCGGTGAGCCGCTTGCCCTCGTACGCGGAGTAGTCGACGTTCATATGGTGTGTCTCGGCGGAGACGGTCTGCTCGGTGTGCGGGTCGTAGATGACGACATCGGCGTCGGCGCCCGGCGCGATGGTGCCCTTGCGCGGATAGAGACCGAACATCCTGGCCGGGGAGGCGCAGGCGATCTCGATCCAGCGGCGGCGGCTCAGCTTCCCCTCGACCACGGCCTGGTGGAGCAGATCCATCCGGTTCTCCACACCCGGCAGTCCGTTGGGGATCTTCGAGAAGTCGCCGCGCCCCAGTTCCTTCTGCCCGGTGAAGCAGAACGGGCAGTGGTCCGTGGAGACCACCTGGAGGTCGTCGGTGCGCAGCGCGCGCCAGAGCGCGTCCTGGTGCTCCCTGGGCCGCAGCGGGGTGGAGCAAACGTACTTGGCACCCTCGAAGTCCGGTTCCGCGAGATTGTCGGTGGAGAGGAAGAGATACTGCGGGCAGGTCTCGCCGAAGACGGGCAGTCCCTTGTCCCGGGCGGCGGCCAGTTCGGCGACGGCCTCCTCCGCCGAGACGTGGACGACATACAGCGGGGCGTCGGCGACCTGCGCGAGCTTGATCGCCCGGTGCGTGGCCTCGGCCTCCAGCAGGGCTTTCCGCACCTCTCCGTGGTAGCGCGGATCGGTACGGCCCGCGGCCAGGGCCTGTTCGACGAGGACGTCGATGGCGATGCCGTTCTCCGCGTGCATCATGATCAGCCCGCCGTTGTGCGCGCCGCGCTGCATGGCGCGCAGGATCTGGCCGTCGTCGCTGTAGAAGACACCGGGGTAGGCCATGAAGAGCTTGAAGGACGTGATGCCCTCCTGGACCAGCAGGTCCATCTCCTTGAGCGAGCTCTCATTGACGTCGGCCATGATCATATGGAAGGCGTAATCGATCGCGCACTGGCCGTCGGCCTTGGCGTACCAGGCGTCCAGGCCCTCGCGCAGAGCCTGGCCAGGGGACTGGACGGCGAAGTCCACGATGGTGGTGGTGCCGCCCCAGGCCGCGGCGCGGGTGCCGGTCTCGAAGGTGTCGGAGGCGAAGGTGCCGCCGAACGGAAGCTCCATATGGGTGTGGGCGTCGACTCCGCCCGGGATGACGTATTTGCCGGTGGCGTCGATCGTACGGTCGGCGGTCCAGCCCGCCGCCACGTCCGTGCCGTGCGCGGCGAGGGCGACGATCCGGCTGTCCTCGATGAGGACATCGGCATGGGTCTCGTCGGCGGCGGTGATGACGAGTCCGCCGCGGATCAGGGTGCGGGTACTGCTCATGGTGGTGGCGCTCCCTTTCAGAACGATCGGCCGGCCCCGGGCCGGACCACTCGGTGCGAGCGGCCCGGCGGCGCGGTGCGGTGATACGGCGTGCGGCGGTGCGACGGCTGCGGCGAGCGGCGGTACGGGGGTATGTCGGCGCGGGACGGTCCAGCCATACCGGGGTACGAGCGGTCCGGCCGTACCTCCGCCCCGGTACGGACCCGGTCCGCCCACCCCGGCCGTACGGACGGTCCGCCCGCCCGCTAGGCGTCGCGCAGGGCCTGTTCGAGGATCGCGGCGCCTTCTTCCGCCTCCGCGACGGTCAGGGTGAGCGGGGGCGCGATCCGCAGCACGCTGGTGCTGTGTCCGCCGCCCTTGCCGATCAGCAGCCCGCCCTCGCGCGCCGCCTCGATCACGGCCGAGGCCGCCTCGGGGGCCGCTTCTCCCGTGCTGGGCCTGACCAGTTCGATACCGATCATCAGCCCCCGGCCCCGCACCTCCCGTACGGAGTCGATCCCGGCGCCGATCGCCCGCAGCCGCTCGATCAGCAGTCCGCCGACCCGGCGGGCATTGCCCTGGAGGTCGTGTTCCAGTACGTACGAGAGATTGGCCAGCCCGGCCGCCATGGTGACGGGGCTGCCGCCGAAGGTCGAAATGGAGTTGCTGTCCAGGCAGTTCATGATCTCGGCGCGGGCGACGACACCGCCGATGGACATTCCGTTGCCGATGCCCTTGGCGAAGGTGAGCATGTCCGGCGGGCCGTTCTCGGCGTGCGCCTGCCAGCCCCAGAAGTGCTCGCCGGTCCTGCCCCAGCCGGTCTGCACCTCGTCGCTGATCCACAGGATGCCGTGCCGGGCGAGGACCTGGCGGAACGCGGCGTACAGCCCGTCCGGCGGGGCGGTGAAGCCGCCGACGCCCTGGATCGGCTCGGCGATCAGCGCGGCGGGCGCGCGGGTGTGCCCGAGCAGATCCTCCAGGTCGGCGACGCACGCCTCGATGAAGCGCTCGTCGGTGAGGCCCGCGTAGGGACCGCGGCTGCGGACGCCGCCGTGTACGTACAGCGTCTGGAGCGGGGACAGACTCGTCGGCGACCAGCCGCGGTTGCCGGTGACGGAGACCGTGGAGAAGGACCGGCCGTGGTAGCTGTTGCGCATCGCCAGGATCTGGTTCGAGGAGCGGTACGCGGTCGCCAGCAGCAGCGCCGTGTCATTGGCCTCGGTGCCCGAGGTGGTGAAGAAGACACGGGCGTCCGGGATGCCGGACAGGGCGGCGATCCGCTCGGCGAGCTCGACCATCGGGCGGTTGAGATAGAGCGTGGAGGAGTGGATGATCCGCCCTGCCTGCTCGCTCACCGCCTTGGTGACCTCGGGGAGCGCGTGGGCGGTCATGGTGGTGAGAATGCCGCCGAAGAAGTCGAGATAGCGATTGCCCTCGGAGTCCCAGACATGGCGGCCCTCACCATGGGTGATCTCGATGGGGCGGTCGTAGTAGAGCGCCAGCCAGTCGGGGAGTACGGCGCGGTGGCGGTCGTACAGATCGTTCACGAACGGCTGTGTCATGGCTGCACCAGTCCTTCGTACGCGTCGGGGCGGCGGTCACGGTAGAACGCCCACTGCTGGCGTACCTCGTCGATCACACCGAAGTCCAGGTCCCGTACGAGGAGTTCCTCCGCCTTGTCGCCCGCGGTGTCACCGACGAACTGGCCGCGCGGGTCGACGAAGTAGCTCGTACCGTAGAAGTCGTTGTCGCCGTACTCCTCCTGGCCGACCCGGTTGATCGCCGCGATGAAGTACTCGTTGGCGACGGCCGCGGCCGGCTGCTCCAGCTGCCAGAGATAGGCGGAGAGACCGCGGGAGGTGGCGGAGGGGTTGTAGACGAGCTGCGCGCCGTTCAGCCCGAGCTGGCGCCAGCCCTCGGGGAAGTGGCGGTCGTAGCAGATGTAGACACCGACCCGGCCGACGGCGGTCTCGAAGACGGGCCAGCCGGCATTGCCCGGCTTGAAGTAGTACTTCTCCCAGAAGCCCTTGACCTGCGGGATGTGGTGCTTGCGGTACTTGCCGAGATACGAGCCGTCGGCGTCGATCACGGCGGCGGTGTTGTAGTAGAAGCCGGACTGCTCCAGCTCGAACACCGGGACGACGATGACCATTCCGGTCTCGCGGGCCAGCTCCCTCATCCTGCTGACGGTCGGACCGTCGGGGACGGGCTCGGCCCAGCGGTAGTGCTCGGGCTCCTGCACCTGGCAGAAGTAGGGCGCGTTGAACACTTCCTGGAACCCGATGATCCGCGCACCCTGCCGGGCCGCCTCGCGGGCGTGCTCCTCATGTTTGGCGATCATCGATTCGGTGTCGCCGGTCCAGGTCGCCTGGACGAGTGCGGCGCGTACGACTCTGGCCACGAGCTGCTCCTTCGGCGGGGCGGCGATAGCTCTACGCCCGTAGATGGGATGCGTAGGAGGAGAACGTAAGCCCCGTCCCACACTGGGGCAAGACCATCGTCGTTAACCCGCAGAGTCGATCAAGTTTCACACCCGAGCGGTCGACATCGGGCTATTCGGGTCTGACCAGGCTCTTGACGGGCCGGTCAGGCGTCCGCGATCCCCGCCACTCTGAGGGCGTGGACGACATCGCGCTCACGGGACGCGGAGACCGCGCGGGCGGCGTCGATGAGCTGCGGGACGAGCCGGTGCGGGTCGGGCGCGGCGACCAGCACGGCGTCCTCGGGGGCACGGACCTGCACGAAGGCGCTGAGCAGCGCTCTCGCCTCGTGCGGACGGCCCGCCCCACCGAGGGCGAGCACCGCGTCGGTGATCTCCCCGGCGGGGCGGGAGGCGCCCTGGAGGAGCAGCTGGCGGCAGTCGTCGTCCCGGCCCGCCGAGGAGAGCGCCCCGGCGGCGGCGGCGAGTTGGGCGGGCGGCAGGAAGGCCGCTTCCCAGAGCAACTCGGCCCAGTCGGCGCCGAGCCCGGCGCGGTGCAGCTCGGCGGCGAGCAGGGGCAGCTGCTCGGGGGGCCGGCCCGCGGCTTCGCAGAGCACGACATGCGCCTCCCCGCTGCGGCCGTCGGCGCGCAGTCCGGTCAGCGTGGCGACGAGCTCGGCGGCGGCGCGCCGGTCCTCGGCCGAGTGCGCGGGTAGGGGCGCGGCCGGGGCGGGCGCGGCGGGCACACCGCCGAAGCGGGCGCCCCGTGGGGTGGCGGGGGCGGCGGGCGGCGGCGCGGAGACGGCAGGCGCGGGCACGGCCTCGGCGGTGTCCTCCTCGACATCGAGCCCGGCGAACCGCGCGCCGCGCGGCTTGCGCCGGGCCGCGGAGGCGCGCTTCTTCTCCTTCGCGCTCTCCTTCGCGCTCTCCTTCGCGGTGGCGGGCGGCGCGGTCTCCGCCGTGGCCGCGTCCCGTGCGCCGCCCTCCACCTGTGCGCCGTCCTCGGCCCACTGGGGAACGTCCGTGGCACGAGAAGAGTTTGACGATGCGTCAGCTACGGAGGCGTCGGGGCCGGCGGGTCCGCCGTCCGCGCTCCCCCGGGCCGTCGCGGCCGACCGGTCGAAGACCGAGGGCTCCTCGGCGCGGAACCAGCCCTCCGGAGCCAGCGGGCGCCCCGTCGTGGTGGCGCGGCCCGGAGTGGTCAGGGCGGCGAGACGGGCGCGCAGTTCGGCGCAGCGCGCCGTCGCGCGCGCGTGATCGTCACGGGTCCAGGCCAGCTCATGGGTGAGCTCCTGGGTCTGGGGTGTGTCCGGCGGCGCCGTACGGAGCAGCCGTGTCAGCTCCTCGGCCCGGTTCGCCAGGTACGCCTGCTCGCGCAGCATGAGCTGAAGCCGCTCGGAGAGGGCCTCACCGCCCCCGGGCAGCCGGTCGTACGCGGCGGCCGAGGCCGCGTGCAGCCGCCGCGCCCGTACGCCCTCGCGTGCCGTCTCCTCAGGGTCACGCCCCGCCGCGAAGTCCTGGAGCAGCGAGTCCACCACGTCCCAGGGCGGGATCTCCGTACCGTCGAAACAGGCGCGCAGGCCTTCCGGGTCGCGCCGGCGGAAGACTCCGTACCAGCCGGCACCCGGGTCGAGGAGCGACGTGAGATCCCTTAAGTACCTCGCGAACGCCCCGATCTCCGCCGGGAGTTGTCGCACCGCCATCGCTGCCCCGTCCCTGCCCTGCCGAAGGGAACCCTTCAGTCCGCAGGCATTCGACCTCAGTCGTGTTACAGGACGGCTACGGGCTGTTTTCCGGCGCGGTGCGGACCCTTATGTCCGGGGCGCTTCACCGGAGCGCTTCGCGGCGGCCCCGGAGCGCTTCACGGCGGCGCTCAGACGGTGACGACTATGCCGATCTGGGGACGCTTGCTGCCCCGTACGAGCCTGGCGGGCCAGTCGACCACCCAGAACCGCCAGGTGTACTTGCGCGAGAGCATCTTCCTGATCCGGTCGGTGGCCGTCGCGTCGAGCAGCCGCGCGGTGCCCTCGGCGGTCGGCGCGCCCTCGGCGATCCGCCCGCGGAGGTCGCACTCCGCGACGACGACACGGCCGTTGTTACGGATCCGCTTCACCTTCCAGGAATCCGTCCTGGTCCAGATGAACATCTCGCCGCCCTCCACCGCGTGCCAGACGGGCGTGGCGACACCCGTTCCGTCCTTGCGGTAGGTGGTGAGGCTGACATAGCGGCAGGGGGCTAGCTCGTCCAGGATCGTCACGGACGGGAGACTACGCGTCACGGGATTGTCCCGGTAGTCCCTTCAACCACTCCTCCACCGCTGTTCGCGCGCCCGCCGCCGGACCGACGCGCGAAGGCCGCTCCGGGCCCCGCTCGCGGCCGGGCCCCGCTCGCGGCCGGGGTCAGCAGCGGGCCTGGGTCAGACCGGTACGAGGACGCAGCTCGCGGCGATCTCGTCCATCGAGAGGCCCAGCGCGGCCGCCAGCGCGGCCACGGTGAAGAACGCCGGGGTGGGGGCGCGGCCGGTCTCGATCTTGCGCAGGGTCTCGGCGGAGAGCCCGGCGACCGCCGCGACCTCCACCATGCTGCGCGCGCCGCGCGCCTCGCGGAGCAGACGGCCGAGCCGCTCGCCGCGCTCGCGCTCCTGTGGGGTGAGAGGACTCCGTACCATCTCGTCATTCTAATACCGCCGCACCCGCGTGCCCCGCCCTCACGGCGAACGGTATAGTTATTGGAATGGTGGAGATCAAAACCGCTGCGTCCCTGGACGCGATGCGCGCCGCGGGCCGGGTCGTCGCACAGGCGCTGACGGCGGTACGTGAGGCCGCGGCCGTGGGAGTCACCCTGAGCGCCCTCGACGGGACCGCGCGCGCCGTGCTGCGCGAGGCCGGGGCCGGCTCGCCCTTCCTCGACTACCACCCCGCCTGGGCGCCCACGCCCTTCCCCGCCGTCATCTGCGCGTCCGTCAACGACGCGATCGTGCACGGCATCCCCGGCTCCTACCGGCTGCACGACGGCGATCTCGTGAGTATCGACTGCGGCGCGGTGCTCGACGGCTGGGTGGGCGACGCGGCGGTCAGCTTCACGGTCGGCCGCGCGCGCCCCGACGACCTCCGGCTGATCGACAAGGCGAACGAGGCGCTGGAGGCGGGGATCGCGGCGGCCGTCGTGGGCAACCGCGTCGGCGACATCGCCCATGCGATCGGCCGTGTCTGCCGCTCGGCCGGCTACGGCATCCCGGACGGCTTCGGCGGCCATGGCGTGGGCCGCACGATGCACGAGGATCCGGGGGTGCCCAACGAGGGGCGCGCGGGGCGTGGTCTGCCGCTGCGCCACGGAATGGTGCTGGCGATCGAGCCGATGCTCATCGGCAGTGGTACGGACCGTCACTTCACGGCCCGTGACGGCTGGACGGTCCGCACCCTGGACTCCAGCAGGGCCTCCCACGCGGAGCACACGGTCGCGATCACCGACGACGGCCCGCGGATCCTCACGGCGCTCTGAGAGCCCCCACCTCCGGCGGTCCCGCCCGGCGCCTCTGCCACGCACCCCCGTCCGGCCGCCCCGGCCGCCGTACGTTCTTCCACCCGTACGGCGACCGGGAGTGAACCGGGCCGGTCCGGCCGCTACTTACCCGGCTGTCCCGCCGGACGCACCACCATCGCGGAGCCGCCGCCCCTGCGGACCTTCTCCGCCGCCGCCAGCCAGCGCCCGTCGGGCAGCCGCTGAACGCCGGTCGCCGCGCCGATCTCCGGGTTCTGCGTGAACACGTGCCCGATCGCCTCCAGTTGCGCGCGCACCGGGCTGTTCCACAGCCCCGACTCCAGCTCCGTCGCCGCCCCGTTGCGCTGGCTGGCGCGGGGCGCGGCGATCGCCTCGACCAGCGGCAGACCACGGTCGAGATGGCCCGTCAGGGTCTGGAGCACGGTGGTGATGATGGTCGCACCGCCCGGCGAGCCGAGTGCGAGCACCGGACGGGAGTGCCCGTCCAGCACGATGGTCGGGGAGATCGACGACCGGGGCCGCTTGCCGGGACCGGGCAGGTTCGGGTCGTGGACCGCCGGGTTCGCCGGGGCGAAGGAGAAGTCGGTCAGCTCGTTGTTGAGCAGGAAGCCACGGTCCGGCACGGTGATCGCGCTGCCGCCCGTCGACTCGATCGTCAGGGTGTACGCGACGACATTGCCCCACTTGTCCGCCACCGTGAGATGCGTGGTGTTCTCGCCCTCGAATGTCGTCGGCGCGGCGGTCCCGCCGGTCGCGCACGGTGTGGGATCGCTCGGATCGCCGGGCGCGAGCGGGCTCTTGAGGACCGCGTCGTCCTTGATCAGGCAGGCCCGCGAGTCCGCGAAGCGCTGGGACAGCAGTCCCTTCGTCGGTACGTCCTCGAAGGCGGGGTCACCGAGCCAGCGGCCCCGGTCCGCGAACGCGATCCGGCTCGCCTCGATGAAGCGGTGCAGATACCCCGCCTGGGTCGCCCGTGAGAGATCCGTCCGCTCCAGGATGTTGAGCGCCTCGCCGACGCTCGTACCGCCCGAGGACGACGGCGCGATGCCGTACACGTCGAGACCGCGGTAGGAGACCTTCGTCGGTGCCTGGCGCTTCGTCCGGTACGCGGCCAGGTCCCGCGCGGTCAGATCGCCCGACCGTACGACCCGGGTCGCGGCCGGGTCGACAGGGGGCTTGCGCACCGTACGGACGATGTCGTCGGCGAGGTCGCCCCGGTAGAGCGCGTCCGTGCCCTTGCGTTCCAACTCCGCGTACGTACGGGCGAGATCGGGGTTCTTGAAGACCGATCCGACCACCGGGAGCTGGCCGCCCGGCAGGAACAGCTCGGCCGAGGCGGGGAAGTCCGCGAACCGCGCCCGGTTGGCCTCGGTCTGGGAGCGGAAGGTGGCGTCGACGGTGAACCCGTTCCTCGCCAGCCGCTCCGCGGGCTTGAGCAGGTGCTTGAGCGACTTGCTCCCCCACGCGTCGAGCGCGGTGTCCCAGGTGGCCGGGGTCCCCGGCGTGCCGACGCTCCGGCCGCTGGTGACCACGTCGGCGAACGGGATCGGCTTGCCGTCCTCCAGGAACAGCGAGCTGTCGGCGGACCTCGGCGCGGTCTCCCGTCCGTCGATGGTCTGCACCGTACGGGACTTGGCATCGTAGTAGACGAAGTAGCCGCCACCGCCGATACCCGCGGAGTACGGCTCGGTGACCCCGAGGGCCGCGGCGGTGGCCACGGCCGCGTCCACCGCGTTGCCGCCCTGGCCGAGCACCTCGATCCCGACGGCCGAGGCGTCCGTGTCCACACTCGCGACCGCTCCCCCGTATCCCGCCGCCACCGGCGTTTTCTCCGGTGGACGGGGTGTGGTCGCCACTGATGACGGCAGTGCCTGGGCACAGGCCGAGAGCAGGGCGACGGCAGCGGCCACAACCGAAACGTTCCGCGCGGCGGAGCGACGCATCCGTACCTCCAGTCAAGGACAGTGCGGGCAGCGTAACTTCAGCGCCCCCGCCCCGTCAGGACTGTCCCGAACAATGTTGGCGCAAGGCCTATACGATGCGCGCCCATGACTGACGACATACGCAACATCGTGCTCGGTGTGGTCGCCGCGGGCGTCAGCGCCTCCCTGGGCTGGCTCGCCCGTACCTATCTCTGGCGCCGCAGGCTCCGCCGCAAGCAGGCCTTCTTCGGACTGCCCGGAAATTCGGAGTGCCTGCTCGTCGTCAATCGCGAGGCGGGCGGTGACGGCGCGGTCCACCGCCATGACGTCTTCGCGCTGCTGGAGCTGTCCGCCCTGATCAAGGACTGCGGCGCGCACGCCGAGATCGTCCAGCACGACACCGCGCGCCAGGGGTTCGGTGAGCGTACGGAGTTCTGCGTGGGCGGCCCCGCGTCGAACCGCCGGATGGCCGCGCACCTCGCTTCGCTGCTGCCGGGCGTCAAGGTGAACACCGAGCCGGAGCCCAAGGCCGACCGCGGCGCGTTCCAGATCGGCTCGGAGCGCTATCGCGCGGAGCCGGGTGTCGCGGAGTATGTCCTGCTGGCGCGGCTGACCGCCGGGGAGGGGGAGCGGCCGGTCTTCCTCTTCTGCGGCCAGCGCGCCATCACCAACCAGGCCGCCTCGCGGTATCTGGCCCGCCATCACGAGAAGCTGGCCCGCAAGTACGGCGGCAACGCGTTCTGTCTGCTGCTGAAGGTGGTCAACTCACACGCTTACGGCCCGGATGTGGTGGAGCTGGTCGCCGATGTGACCCGGGCGGCCCGGGAGCCCGTACCCGTCGTCCACACCTCGCACCGCGCCAAGGACTGAACGCCGCAGGGCAGGACACCTCGGAGCGAGTACCACGGCGAGCACCGTCGATCCGGCACGGCCGGCCGGGCATCCCGGGCCGGGCGTCTCCGGCGCGGCACCTTCGGCCGGGCATCTCCGGTCTTCGGCCGGGCATCTCCGGCCGAGCGTCGCGGGGCGCCACCCGACCGGCACGCAGCTGACCTTCTTCCCGTCCGAGAAGTGATCTCCGGCTGCTGCCGGGCGGGCCACTGCCCCTGAGCTACCGCCCGTCCGGCGGCAGCGTCCCCGGTGCGGCCGGGACCGCGCCCATGGCCCGCGCCCCCGGTCCGCGCCGCTGGCGGCCGGCGAGCCGGTGGGCGAACCACGAGAGCACCATGCACATCCCGATGTAGATCGGTGAAATCACCATCACCACGGGGATGAACGGCAAATCGTAGTCGAGATTCGACGCGATGAGCTTTCCGGCATGGAGGAACTCCTCATAGGTGATGAGATAGCCGAGTGATGTGTCCTTGAGAGCGACCACCAACTGGCTGATGATCGTGGGCAGCATGGCGCGGACCGCCTGTGGCACCAGCACGTACGTCATGACCTGTGTCTTGCGCATGCCGAGCGCGTACGCCGCCTCCCGCTGACCGCGCTCCACCGAGTCGACCCCGGTACGGAGCACCTCGGCGAGCACGGAGCCGTTGTAGAGCGTCAGACCGGCCACCAGCGCGGGCAGGGCCCGCACCTGGAGCGCCACGAAGATGAAGAAGATCATCACCAGTACGGGCATGGCGCGGAAGAACTCGACCAGCGCGGTGGCGAGCCACCGTACCGGCCGGTGCGCGGAGAGCCGGCCGCAGGCGAGCACACCGCCGAGCACGAGCGAGAGCACCGCGGCGCAGCCGAACGCCATGAGGGTGTTGCCGAGACCGCGCAGCAACAGCTCCTGGATGCCCCGGTACTCGAAGGGCCGCCATCTCGTGGCGCTGAACTGGCCGGTGGCGAAGAGCAGATGGAGCACCCAGCCGAGCAGCGCGACGACGGCGGCCGTCGAGACGACACCGTACAGCCGGTGGCGTCTGCGGGTCCTCGGGCCGGGGATGTCGTAGAGGGCCGTCGACTCGGCCGTCGACGCCCTGGACCGGGTACCGCTTTCCGCACGCTCCGGACCCGGTGCGGCCGACGGTCCCGGCGTGTTCACCGGTCTCACGGGCCTTACTGACCGCACGGGCCTCACGGGCCTCACGGGCCTCACCGGGCGACCCCCCAGCGCTTCTCCAGCACATGGAAGAGGGCGCTGATGGAGAGCGTGATGATCAGATAGCCGGCACCGATCCATACAAAGGTCCAGATGATGCTGAAACCTGTCTCGTTGAGGGTTCTGTAGGTACCGAGGAGTTCGGTGACGCTGAACGCGCCCGCGATCGCCGAGTTCTTGGCGAGGGCGATCAGTGTGGAGCCGATGGGCGGGATGACGGAGCGGAACGCCTGGGGCAGGATCACGGCGCCGAGCGTCTGTCCGAAGGTCATCCCGAGGCCGCGGGCCGCCTCGCCCTGCCCCTTGGGCACGGTGTTGATGCCCGAGCGCAGCACCTCGCAGATGAACGCGGAGGTGTAGCAGCCGAGGGCGAGGACGGCAAAGAGCTGGAACGGCAGCACGAGCCCGAACCGCGGCAGACCCAGCAGGACCGCGAAGAAGAGCAGGGTCAGCGGGGTGTTGCGGAGCACGGTGACCCAGACGGCGCCCAGGGCCCGCAGGGACCGTACGGGCGCCACCCGGCAGGAGGCCATCACGAACCCGAGGGCCAGGGCGAGCAGTGAGGCGTAGAGCGTCAGCTCGACCGTGCCGAGGAAGCCCTCGCCGTAGAGGGAGAAGTTCTCGGTGAGTACGTCCATGCCGGCTGCCCTCAGTTCGCCGGGTAGCGGTCGACGGGCGGGGCGGGGGCGGGCTCGCGGCCGGAGAGGCCGAGGGTCGCGTCGTACGCCTTCCGCCAGTCGCCGTTCTTCTCGTGCGCCACGACGGCGTCGTCGAGCGCGAACCGCAGGGCGTTGTCGTCGCGCGGGACGCCGATGCCGTAGGGCTCCCTGGAGAAGGGCCTGCCGACCACCTTCAGCGCGTCGGGCACCTTGGCCGCGTAGCCCATCAGAATGGTGTCGTCGCTGGTGACGGCGTCGACCTGGAAGGTCAGCAGATTGTCCACGCAGACCGAGTAGGTGTCGTACGCGACGAGTTCGGCACGCGGATGGTCGTCCTTGATCCGCTGGTACGGGGTGGAGCCCGCGGCCGAGCACACGCGTCTGCCGTCGAGATCGCGCGGCCCGTCGATGCCGTGCTCGTCGGTCCGTACGAGAAGGGACTGGCCGGCCATGTAGTACGGACCGGCGAAGCCGACGAGCCTCTTGCGCTTGTCGTTGATGGTGTAGGTGCCGACGTAGTAGTCGATCTGCCCGTTCTGGAGGGCGGTTTCGCGGTTCGCGGAGGCGATCGTACGGAAGCGGACCGCCGCCGGGCCGAAGCCGAGGGACGCCGCCATCATCTTGGCGATCTCGATGTCGAAGCCGGAGTAGACACCGTCGGCGGGGTCCTTCTCGCCCATGTACGGCTGGTCCTCCTTGGCGCCGACGACGAGATGGCCGCGCTCGCGCGCCGCCGTCCAGGTGGCGGAGCCGGTGAGCCGGAAGGTGTGGTCGACCCGGTAGCGGGGCAGGGTGCCGGGCTCCGGGCCCTTGACGGGCGGACTGCCCGGTCTGCCGCACCCGGCGCCGGAACCGGCGGCGAGGAGGACGAGCGGGGCGAGCACGAGGGCGGTGAGGGTCCTTCTCGTACCGACGGCCATACGCTGCGCCACCCCACTCCCGGCTGTGTCGAGGTCAGCGCAAACTATCCAGCCGGACAAGGGACTTCGCACCCGACACGCACAGATGGGACATAAGCGATATTTAACGCAAGAGGCGCCCGCCGGCAGAGGCGCCGGGGAATCGCCGGGGGATCAGTCTGCGAATCGGCCGGGGAATCGGCCCGGGGATCGAAAGTGCACCGGAGGATCAAGGCGCACGGTCAGGCCTCGGCCGCCTCCCCGTACATCTGGGACAGCTCGGGCGCCCCGGTGGCCGCCCAGTCGAGCCCCGCCTCGACCACCGGGATCTCCCGCCCCGACGCCAGACGCACCACGGCGTGCCCGCCCGGCGAGATGTGCCAGACCGCGCCGGGGACGGTACGGACGATCACCGTGCCGAGATAGAGACCCGCGTCATTGCCCAGCCAGGGCAGCTCCTCCGGATCGTCGCGCCAGCGCGGCGGAAGCTGGTCGAGCGCCTCCAACGAGGCCGGGGAGTCGTCCAGTTGAAGACCCTCCCGGCCCGCCCGGACACGGAGCAGCTCGCACTCGGAGAGCAGCTCGGCCACGCCCTCCGGCTCACCGCCGACGGCGGCGGCGAGCGATGTGCCGCGATCACCACCATGCCGCTTGCGCCAGTTGTCCAGAAAAGGAATGTTCATACCGCTCAGAGTGCCATTCCCCCGCGCGGACCACCATGGGGCCACGCGGAACGCCGGTCCAGGATGCCCAGCTACACGATGTCCAGCTCCACGACGACAGGAGCGTGGTCCGAGGCGCCCTTGCCCTTGCGCTCCTCGCGGTCGACATAGCTGTCCTTGACCGCCGCCGCGAACGGCGTGTTGCCGTACACCAGGTCGATGCGCATCCCTCTGTTCTTCGGGAAGCCCAGCTCACGGTAGTCCCAATAGGTGAACGGACGGTCGTACTTGAGCGGACGGGGCACCACATCCGCGAGGCCCTCCTCGCGCAGCGCGGCGAGCGCGGCGCGCTCGGCCGGGGTGACATGCGTGGCGCCCTCGAAGAGCGCGATGTCCCAGACGTCCTCGTCGGTCGGCGCGACATTGAAGTCACCGAGGACGGCGAACGGGCGCGGGCCCGCCGTGTCGTCCGCCACGGCCTTCCGCAGCGCCTCGAACCAGCGCAGCTTGTACGCGTAGTGCTCATGCCCGACCTCGCGGCCGTTGGGTACGTACACCGACCACAGACGGACCGGGCCGCAGGTCGCGGAGATCGCGCGCGGCTCCTCCACGCCCTCGTACTCGGGGCCGTCGGGCAGTCCCTTGACGATGTCCGCCAGACCGACCCGGGAGATCAGCGCGACTCCGTTCCATCTCCCGTTCGCGTTGACCGCCGACTCGTAACCCAGCTCGCGGAGCTGCTCGGCGGGGAACTGCTCGGCCGTGCACTTGGTCTCCTGCACGCACAGCACATCCGTGCCGCTGCTCTCCAGCCAGGCCAGCAGCCGGGGCAGCCGAGCGGTGATCGAATTGACGTTCCAGGTCGCGATGCGCATGCGGACAGCCTATCGGCGGGGTCCGACAGTCGGCGTCCGGCGAGGTCGGCGTCCGGCGGGGTCGGCGTCCGGCGGGGTCGGCCGTCGGCGGGGTCGCCCCGGGGTCGGACGCCGTAGCCGGCCCCGGCGTCAGACCTCGAAGGAGTCGCCCGGGGTGAGCCTCGTACGGTCGGCGCCGCCCAGATTGCCGAGAAGGGTGTCGTAGAGGGGCCGTGCCAGCTCGGTCAGCAGGGCGTCGTGGACATCGAGCGTGCGCCCCGGCTTGACCTCCCGTACGTAGTCGATCACCTCGGAGACCTTGTTCCAGGGCGCCATCACGGGCAGCATCAGCGTCTCGACCGGCTCGTCGGGGACGGTCAGCGCGTCGCCGGGGTGGAAGACCGAGCCGTCCACCAGGAAGCCGACATTGGTGATCCGCGGGATCTCCGGATGGATCACGGCGTGCAGCTCGCCGTGCACCCGCACCTCGAACCCGGCCGCGGAGAAGGCGTCACCGTGGCCGACGGTGTGGACCCGGCCGGGAAAGGCCGCGGAGACCTGCTCGGCGACGCTGCGCAGCGTCCACAGCTCGGCCGCCGGATTGGCCTCCAGACCCGCCCGCAGCCGGCCCTCGTGGAAGTGGTCGGCGTGCTCGTGCGTGACGAGGACGACGTCCGCGCCGACGGCGGCGTCCTCCTCGCTGTAGCCACCGGGATCGATGACCAGGGTCCGTCCGTCCTTCTCCAGCCGGACGCAGGCGTGTGTCTTCTTGGTGAGCCTCACCGGTGACCGCCTCTTCTCTCGCGTAGTCCGTTCTCGTGCCGCCGGATCCCGCACGGTCGCTCCCCCCGCACGGTCGGAGCCGGATCCCCGACGCCGGGGTCCCCCGTCGCCGGATCCCCGTCGCGGATCCCTTCCTCCATCCTGCTACGCCTCGGGCGTCGTCTCCTCCTGGATCACGGTCCGCGCCACCCGGAACGCCGTGTTCGCCGCCGGAACACCGCAGTACACGGCCGAGTGGAGCAGCACCTCCTTGATCTCGGCGGGGGTCAGACCGTTGCGCAGCGCGGCCCGGGTGTGGAAGGCCAGCTCCTCGGTGTGCCCGCCCGCGACCAGCGCGGTCAGCGTCACCGCGCTGCGGGTGCGGCGGTCCAGTCCCTGCCTGGTCCACACCTCGCCCCAGGCATAGCGGGTGACCAGCTCCTGGAAGTCGCCCGCGAAGTCGTCGGCGGTGGCCATGGCGCGGTCCACATGGGCGTCCCCGAGGACCTGTCTGCGCACCCGCATCCCCGCCTCGTACGGGTCGGGGCGCCCTTCGGACACGGCCTCCGGCTGCTCGGCGGCGGGGGCGATCTCGGCGACCGGTCCCGCCGGCGCGGAGATGACGGGCTGGAGCGGACGGTCGGGCAGCACGGTCAGACCGGTGGAGGTGTCGGACGGGTTGTACCAGGCCGTGGAGAAGTGGTGCACGAGCAGATCCGTGACGGCGGCGGGCTGCTCGACCGGCGCGAGATGCGAGGCGCCCGGCACCAGCGCGAGCCGGGCGTCCGGTATCCCGGCCACCAGGGTGCGGGCCTCGGCCGGTCCCGTGACCTTGTCCTCGGCTCCGACCAGGACCAGCGTCGGTACGGTGATACGGCCCAGCTCCGCGCGGATGTCGAAGGCGGCGAGCGCCTCGCAGGCGGCTATGTAACAGCCGGGATCGGTGGTGCGGACCATCTGGACGGCCCATTCCACGATGGCGGGCTGCGCGGCGGCGAAGTGCGCGGTGAACCAGCGCTCGGGCGCGGTGCGGGCCATCGGGTCCAGACCGTTGGCCCGTACGATCACCCCGCGCTGGCGGAACTCGTCGGCCGTGCCGAACCGGGGCGAGGCGGCCACCACGGCGAGCGAGGCGATCCGGTCGGGGCGGCGCAGCGCCAGCTCCGCGCCCACGGCCCCGGCGATGGAGCAGCCCACGTACCCGAAGCGCTGCACCCCGAGCCCGTCGAGCGTGGCCAGCAGCCGTTCCGCCAGCTCGGGAACGCTGCTCGCGGGGTGCGCGGGCGCTCCGCCATGGCCCGGCAGGTCGAAGCGGATCACCCGCCACTGCCGCGCCAGCTCGGGCACCTGCCGGTCCCACATGTGCCAGGTGGTACCGAGAGAGGGGCCCAGGATCAGCACGGGCGCGTCTTCCGGCCCGTCCATGCGGTATTGCAGGGTTTTAGTCGTCGTCTCGCTCACCCGCTCACGCTCCCACATCTCACATTTTCTCACTGGAGAGGGTCGGGACAGCGCCGGTCACGGGGTGGTGGTGGAGACGACGAACACGCGTGGGAAGCCCGGTTCGCTCAGGTCGACGACCACGTCCTGGCTGGGTCTCGGTGCCTTCTGCCGGTGGCTGGTGCCCGCCCAGTCATGGCCGGGGATGTCGAAGTTCCAGCCGACGGTGTCCAGATCGCGCGGGCCGATCGTGATGGCGCCGTCCTTGAGCGCGGACCTGCTGGTCCCCATGTCCGTGAGGAACGCGTCGAGTTGGGTGGAGGTGACGTCGAACTGCACGTAGAACCGGCTGGTCTTCCAGTTGCTCGTCTCGAAGTACCGCACCTGGGTGGCTCCGGTGGGGATCGGCACCTCGAAGATCCGGCGCTTCATCTTGGAGGGGCGCAGATGCTGGAGTCCGGTGGCGGAGGACTCGGCCTCCTTGTCCCGGCCGCTCTCCCGGCTCTGTCCGGCGGAGATCACCAGATAGCCGGCCGGGATACCGATGAGCAGCACGATGACGACGGCCGTCAGCCAGCGGCGGCGGTTGCGGTGGCGCCGGTCCTCCGGCGGTTTTCCGGTCTCGTCCGTGGCCGGCAACGATCGGGACAGCGTCATGACGGCGGTTCCTGGCTCGTGCTCGTGCGGCCGGTGCGGATGGCCTGGGCGTAGCGCTCGTACCGTTCATGGCGCTCGACGCGGCGGCGCTTGGCGCGGCGGAAACGTCTGGCCACCAGCCGGGAGAGATCGGCGGCGCCGACCATGCCCGCCTCGGGGCCGAGCTCCGCCTTGACGATCCTGGCCTCGGGGCGGTAGCCGCGGCCGGTGAGATGACGGCGGAAGGCATCGCGGGCCGGGCCGATGAGCAGATCGTCCGCGGCGCTGACGCCCCCGCCGATGACGAAGCAGGACGGGTCGAGGGCGGCGGCGAGATTGGCGATACCGACCCCGAGCCACTGGCCGATGTCCTGGAACAGTTCGACGCACATGGCGTCGCCCTCACGGGCGAGCTCGGTGATCAGCGGGCCCGTGATGTCCTGCGCGTTGCCCTTGACGCGGTCGATGATGCTGTACGCGACCGGCGAGTCGGCGACGGCCAGCTCCCTGGCCTCCCGTACGAGCGCGTTGCCCGAGCTGTACTGCTCCCAGCAGCCACGGTTGCCGCAGGGGCAGCGGTGGCCGCCGGGCACCACCTGCATATGGCCGAACTCGCCGGCGACCCCGTACTTGCCGCGCTTGACCCGGCCGTCCTCCAGGATGGCGCCGCCGATGCCGGTGCCGAGCGTGATCATGACGAGATGGTCCTCGCCGCGTCCGGCGCCGAACCGCCACTCCGCCCAGGCGGCGGTGTTGGCGTCGTTGTCGACCATCACGGGGACGGCGAGCCGCGCGGAGAGCGCGTCCCTGAGGGGTTCGTCGCGCCAGGCGAGATGCGGCGCGAAGAGCACCTTGGAGCGGTCCGCGTCGACCCAGCCGGCCGCGCCGATGCCGACGGCGTGCACATCGTGGCGGTCGGAGAGATCGAGGACCAGCTCCACGATGGTGTCCTCGACGACCCGGGGGCTCTTGGACTTGTCCGGTGTCTCGGTGCGGAGCTTCTCCAGGATGTTGCCGTCGGGGTCGACGACCCCGGCCATCACCTTCGTACCGCCGATGTCGATACCGACGGTCGGGACCCGGGGCGCGGTGAGCAGCGAGCGGCGCTCACGGGTGCCCGCGGTCCGCAGGACCGTGGCGCGGGCGGAGCCGCGGTGGGAGGCGAAGTCGCGGTAGGTGCTCATCGGCCGGACTCCCTCGTACGCGTCGGCTCAGGCCTGGCGTGCCGGGTGAGCCGGTGTCGGCCGGGCCGCGGTTCGGGTGCTCGCACGGGTCGTGTCGTCCCTGGGATCGGGGGCCGGCCGGCCCGGGTGGGCAGCGGCGGCGGACGGTGTCCGCCCCGGCAGATTGTGCCACCCGGGACGGGTGAGGCGGCGGCGCGGCCCGTCAGGCGCGGCACGGCGCCGTCGTCAGGTGCGGCACGGCGCCGCGCGCTCGTACGAGGTCCGTACGAAGGCCGTACGGCGTCGCTACGGGCCTGGGCGGCCCGGCGCGCACCGCCCCGCGGACCGACCCGCGGACGGGTCGGCGGACGGGTGATGTGCCGGCCGATGTGCCGGCTGATGTGTTGGCGTCAAGGGGTGCCGTCCATGGCGCGCTCCAGTTCATGGCTCAGCTCCTCCAGCTCCGAGCCGCCCGCCATCTCACGCGTCAGCTCGTCGAGGGTGACCGAGCCCTTGGTGTGGCTCCCCGACATGATCCCGCGCTTGAGCATGACGAACCGGTCGCCGACCAGGAAGGCGTGGTGCGGGTTGTGCGTGATGAGCACCACACCGAGTCCCGCGTCACGTGCGGCGGCCACATATTTGAGCACCACACCCGACTGCTTCACGCCGAGGGCCGCGGTCGGCTCGTCCAGGACCAGGACCTTCGCCCCGAAGTGGACGGCGCGTGCGATGGCCACACACTGGCGCTCGCCGCCGGACAGCGTGCCGATCGGCTGGTCGACATCGCGCAGATCGATGCCCATCCGCAGCAGCGCGGCACGGGTCGTCTCCCGCATCAGGCCGACGTCGAGCCGCTTGAGGGGACCGCTTCCCCTGGTCGGCTCGGACCCCAGGAAGAAGTTGCGCCAGACCGGCATCAGCGGCACGACGGCGAGGTCCTGGTAGACCGTGGCGATACCCCGGTCCAGCGCCTCGCGCGGCGAGGCGAGCACGGTCTTCTCGCCATCGATCAGGAAGTCCCCCGCGTCATGCCGGTGCAGCCCGGCGATGATCTTGATCAGGGTGGACTTGCCCGCGCCGTTGTCGCCCAGTACGCAGCTGATCCCGCCCGCGCGCACCTCCAGCGAGACGCCTTCCAGGGCCCGGATATGGCCGTAGTACTTACTGACGTCGACCAGTTCGACCAGCGCACCGCCCGTCAGTGCGCCGCCCGCCGGTGCGCCATCCGCCGCCGCGCCGTCCGCCCCCGTCACGCCGTCCGCCGTCATCGTGTCGCCTCCGCACGCCTGCGCACCCACGCGTTGAGCAGGGTGGCGAGAAGGAGCATCGCTCCGAGGAAGAACTTGAACCAGTCCGGGTTCCACTCCGCGTAGACGATGCCCTTGCTGGTCATGCCGAAGATGAACGCGCCGACCGCGGCACCGATCGCCGAACCGTAGCCGCCGGTGATCAGACAGCCGCCGATGACGGCCGCGATGATGTAGATCAGCTCGTTGCCGACGCCCTCGCCGGACTGGACGACATCGAACGAGAACAGCAGATGCTGCCCGGAGACCCAGGCGCAGAAGGCCACGCCCATGTACAGCCCGATCTTGGTCCTGGCGACCGGCACGCCGACCGCGCGGGCGGCCTCGGCGTTGCCGCCGACCGCGAAGATCCAGTTGCCGAAGCGGGTCCGCAGCAGGATCCAGGTCGCCAGCGCCACCAGCGCCGCCCACCACAGGATGGTCACCTTCAGCTCGACATCGCCGAGGGTGAGCTGGGAGGCGAAGAGCTTCCTGGCGGAGGGGAAGCCCTCCATGTTCGCGATGGTCTTGGTGGAGACCGTTTCGCCGATCAGCTTCGTCAGTCCGAGATTGAGTCCGGTGAGCATCAGGAAGGTGCCCAGCGTGATGATGAAGCTCGGCAGTTTCGTACGGGTCAGCATCACCCCGTTGAAGGCCCCGAGGGCCAGGGTGACCAGCAGGGACACCCCGACGCCGACCCAGACGTTCGCCGTCATCTGATAGCTGAACATCGAGGAGACCAGCGCGGAGCTGGTGACCATCACACCGGCGGAGAGGTCGAACTCGCCGCCGATCATCAGCAGCGCCACCGGGACGGCCATGATCCCGATCGTGGAGGCCGCGTACAGGACGGTGCCGAGGCTCGACGCCCTCAGGAACGAGTCCGCGAAGACCGAGAAGAAGAGGAAGACGGCGATCGCGCCGACGACCGCGCCCAGTTCGGGCCGGCCCAGCAGCGTACGCAGCGGGGAGACGCGGAGCAGACGCTCGTCGCCGCTCCCGCTCCCGTGCGGCCCCTCCGGCCGGCCGCTCACCGGTGGCGCGGTCGCGGTCATCGGGTGCCCCGCTCCGTGTACTTCGCCAGCGCCCCGGCGTCCTTCTCGGTGATGATCTGCGGTCCGGTGAGGACCGCGCGTCCGCCGCCGAGCACATCGGCGTTGTAGCGGTAGAGCCAGAGCAGGTCCACGGCCTCGTACCCCTGGAGATACGGCTGCTGGTCGACGGCGAACCCGAGCGTCCCGGCCGTCAGCGCGGCGGCGACCTTGGCGTTCAGATCGAAGGTGTCGATCTCCGCGTCGCTGTTCGCGGTCTCCTTCGCCTTGACGGCTGCGTCCGCGAAGGGCGCGCCCAGGGTGACCACGGCGTCGATGCCGGGGTCGGCCTGGAGCTTCGCCTCGATGGACGCCTGGACGTCCGGCATGTTCGTGCCCTCGACATAGAGGTTCTGGAGCCGGCCGCCGAAGGTCTTCCCGGCTCCCGCGCACCGCTGCTCGTGGCCGACGTTGCCCTGTTCGTGGATGACGCAGAGCGCCTTCTTCCTGCCGCGCCTGTCCAGTTCCTCACCGACGGCCTCGCCCGCTATGGACTCGTCCTGGCCTATGTGGCTGAGCGCGCCGAACGCCTTGGACTGCTCGGCTCCGGAGTTCACCGTGATCACCGGGATACCGGCCTTGACCGCCTTGGCGACGACGTCCTTCATCGCGTCGGGCTTGGCGAGTGTGACGACGAGCCCGTCGACCTTCTTGTCGATGTAGGACTGGACGAGCTGGGCCTGCTGCTGGCCCTCGTCGCTGTGCGCGTAGAGGAAGTCGATGTTGTCCTTGACGGCCGCCTGCTCGGCGCCGCGCTGGACGATGTCCCAGAAGGTGTCGCCGTCGCCGGAGTGGGTGACCATGGCGACGGTCCACTTCGGGGTGTCCACCGCGGCCCGCCCCTGGGCGGCGGCCCGCTGGGCGCGCTCCTCCGCGCGCTTGCCGCCCGTGCTGCTGCATCCGGCGAGGGCCGAGACCCCGAGCACTGCCGCCACCACCGCGCTCAGCGCGCGTACCCCTGTCCGAACCGTTGCCACGACGCCGTGCCCTTCTGCTGAAGTCCTCGGTACGGCCGGGGTGCGTACAGATCTCCGGCCCGGCCGCCCAAGTATCGGTCATGTCCGTTCGCCGGATGGTCATCGGGTGTCCCACCGGACGTCTCGCAGGGGCGCTAAGACCGTACGAGGAGCTGGAACTCGAAGGCGTACCGCGACGCCCGGTAGATGTGCGAGCCGAACTCCACGGCCCGCCCGGTGTCGTCGAACGTGGTCCGTTCCATCGTGAGCAGCGGCGCGCCCGCGGGCTCCGCCAGCAGTCCGCCCTCCTCCTCGGTGGCCGCCCGCGCCCCGACCGTCTGCCGGGCGCTGTGCAGGGTGATCCCGGCGGAGCGCATCATCCGGTAGAGCCCGGTGGCCTCCAGCCGCTCCGTGTCGCAGTCGATGAGATGGGACGGCAGATGGTTGCGCAGCCGGGCCATCGGCTCGTCGTGCGCGTACCGCAGCCGCTCGATGAGCTGTACGTCCGTGCCCTCGGCCACGCCCAGCGCGGCGGCGACCTCGGCGGTGGCCGGCTCGACCGTGTTGCGCAGTACGCGCGTGGCCGGGCGCTGGCCCGCCGCCTCCAGATCGTCGTAGAGGCTGCTCAGCTCCAGCGGGCGCTTGACCTGGCTGTGCACGACCTGGGTACCGACGCCCCGGCGGCGCACCAGCAGTCCCTTGTCGACCAGGGACTGGATGGCCTGCCGCACGGTGGGTCGGGAGAGCCCGAGCCGGCCGGCGAGTTCGATCTCGTTGCCCAGCAGGCTGCCGGGGGCCAGTCTGCCGCGCTCGATCGCCGCCTCCAACTGCTGCGAGAGCTGGTAGTAGAGCGGCACGGGACTGGTGCGGTCGACGCCGAGCTGGAGCGGCGGGGCGTGCTCCGCCTCCGGTCCGGGCGTCTCCTGTCCGGCTTGGGCTGGTCTCGGCTGATGAGGCACGGGCCGAGCGTAGTCGCACTGATTGTTGACGGGAAGCCGTGAGGTCAGATTGTCAGGACAAATGCTTGACATGGTGAGGGTGTACGGCCACCTTTGGGGCCATGCGCATCGGACTCATCGGCACGGGCCGTATCGGCACCTTTCACGCGGACGTGCTCAGCCGCCACCGCGAGGTCGGCTCCCTGGTTGTCGCGGACACGGACTCCGCACGGGTGGCGGAGGTCGCCGACCGTACGGGGTCGACCGCCGCCCCCTCCGTCGACGAAGTGTTCACCTGGGGCGTGGACGCCGTGGTGATCGCCTCCGCCACCTCGTCCCACGCCGATCTGATCAGCCGCGCGGCCCGCGCCGGGCTGCCCGCCTTCTGCGAGAAGCCGATCGCCCTCGATCTGGCCGGGACGCTCGGCGCGCTGCGCGAGGTGGAGTCGGCGGGCACGGTGCTCCAGATCGGATTCATGCGCCGCTTCGACGCGGGGTACGGCGCCGCGCGCGAACTCGTACGGTCGGGCCGGCTCGGCCGGCTGCACACCGTACGGGCGATCACCTCCGACCCCGCGCCGCCGCCCGCCGCGTATCTGCCGCTCTCCGGCGGGCTGTACCGCGACTGCCTGGTCCATGACTTCGACATCCTGCGCTGGGTCACCGGACGCGAGGTGGTGGAGGTCTACGCGACCGGCTCGGACGGCGGGCCCGGGATGTTCCGGGACGCGGGGGACGTCGACACCGCGGCGGCGGTGCTCACCCTCGACGACGGGACGCTCGCGACCGCCACGGCCACCCGGCGCAATGGCGCGGGCTATGACGTACGGATGGAACTGGCCGGTGAGCGCGACCAGTTCGCGGTCGGTCTCGACGACCGTACGCCGATCACCTCGACCGAGCCGAAGGGCCCGCCGCCCTGCGACAACCCGTGGCCGGGCTTTCTGGAGCGGTTCGCCCCGGCGTACGAGGCGGAGCTGAACGCCTTCCTCCAGGTGGTCAACGGCGAGCTGGACAATCCGTGCGACGGCAGGGAGGCACTGCACGCGCTGCGGATCGCGGAGGCGTGCGAGCTGTCCCGGCGCGAGCACCGGCCGGTCGCACTGGCGGAGATCCCCGCGGACTGAAGCGGCGGACTGAAGCGATCGCGCGGACCGACCCGCCGGCCGGGGGAATCCCCTCCGGCCGGACGAGCGGACGGCCCAGCCGGCCGGGCGGCCATGGCGCCGGCCGGCCGGACAGGGCCTACGACGCGTCTACCAGCGCACCGGCAGCTCGCGCACCCCGCGGATGAGCATGCCGGGCAGCCACTCGTACGGGCCCGCCTCCGGGTCGAACGCCAGCCCGGGACAGCGCTCCAGCAGCGCGCGCACGGCGATCCGGCCCTCCAGCCGGGCGAGCGGGGCGCCGATGCAGAAGTGGATGCCGTGCCCGAAGGCGAGATGCGCGGGGCCGCGTCCGGGCGTCGCCGAGCGGCGGATGTCGAAGCTGTCCGGATCGGGGAAGCGGGTGGGGTCGCGGTCCGCCGAGGCGAGCGCGACCAGAACCGTCTGCCGGGCCGGGATCTCCGTGCCGCCGTACGAGACGGGCTCCCTGGTGAACCGTATGGTGCTGGTCTCCACCGGTCCCTCGTAGCGCAGCGTCTCCTCGATCGCCCCGTCGAGGAGGGAGAAGTCGGCGCGCAGCGCGGCCAGTTGGCCGGGATGGGCGAGCAGCGAGCGGACCGCGTTGGAGATCAGATTGACGGTCGTCTCATGTCCGGCGATGAGCAGCACATAGGCCCAGGCGCGCAGTTCGGCGGCGGACAGCCGGTCGCCGTCCTCCGCGCGGGTGCGCAGCAGCGTGGAGAGCAGATCGTCGGCCGGGGCGGAGCAGCGCTTGTCCTCGATGAGTTCGTCGAGATACGCGCACAGGGCGACGGTGTTGTCGCGCGGGCCGGTGGGGGTGGTCGGCGCGACGATCTCGTTGGTCCAGGCGCGGAAGGTGTCACGGTCCGCGTGCGGCACCCCGAGCAGTTCGGAGATGACGGTGATGGGCAGCGGGAAGGCCAGCGCGTCCACGAGGTCGGCGTGGCCGGCCGGGACCATCGCGTCGAGCAGTTCGTCGGTGATCCGCTGGACGCGCGGGCGCAGTGCCTCCACCCGGCGCGGGGTGAACTCGGGGGCGACCAGCTTCCGCAGCCGGGTGTGGTCCGGCGGGTCGAGGGTCAGTACGTGCGGGCCCATGATCGCCTCGTCGCCCGGTTCGTACCCCATGGTCGCGGGCGCCTTGGACAGCCGGGAGTCGGCGAGGGCCGAGCGGCCCTCCTCGTACCCGACGACCAGCCAGAAGCGGTTGCCGTCCGGGCCCACCACCTCGTGCACGGGCCCCGCCTCGCGCAGCTTCGCGTAGTACGGATAGGGGTTGACGTTGAAGTCCGGGCCGTAGTCCGCCAGTTCGATGACCGCCATCGGATCAGCCTACGTGGCCGCTCCCCGGGCCCGGATCACCGATGGCCGGATCCGCGTCATGCACCAACAGGGCTATCTGGACACGGTTGTTGAGGCCGAGTTTGGCCAGGACGCGGGAGACATGGGCCTTGACGGTGGGGACGCTCATATAGAGCTCGGCGGCGATCTCCGCGTTGGACCGGCCCCGGCCGACGGCGAGCGCGACCTCCCTCTCCCGCTCCGCGAGGGCGGCGAGCCGGTCCGCCGCCTGGGCCCTGCGGCCACCGGGAACCGCCCCCGTCCCCGCCACCTGGATCATCAACTGGCGTGTAACAGCCGGTGAGAGCACCGGATCCCCGGCCGCCACCCGCCGTACGGCGGTGACGATGTCGGCGGGCGGGGTGTCCTTGAGGACGAAGCCGGCGGCTCCCGCGCGCAGCGCCCGTACGACCTGCTCATCGGCGTGGAAGGTGGTCAGGACGAGGACCTCCGGCGCGTGCGGGCGGCGGCGCAGCGCCTCGGTGGCGGCCAGACCGTCCAGGACGGGCATCCTGATGTCCATCAGCACCACATCGGGCGCGGTCCGTTCGACCAGGGCCGGGACCTCGGTGCCGTCGGAGGCCTCCCCCACGATCTCGATGTCGGCGGCGCCGCCGAGCATGAAGGTCAGTCCGGCGCGGACCAGCGGGTCGTCGTCGACGATGATCAGCCGTATGGTCATGCGGTCCACGGTAGCCATGCCCGGAGGCTGAATCCGCCGTCGCCGGTGGCTCCGTGCTCGAACCGGCCGCCCGCCAGCGCGGCGCGCTCGGTCAGCCCGATCAGCCCCTGTCCGGATCCGGGCACCCTCGGGACCGCGCCCCGGGGCGCGGAGTTGCGTATCTCGACGGTGAGTCCCCTGCCCGCTCCGCCGCTCACCTCGACGACGGCCTCGGTGCCCGGCGCGTGCTTCCTGGCGTTGGTCAGACCCTCCTGGGCGATACGGAAGGCGGTGCGGCCGACGGCCGCGGGCACGGCCGACGGGTCCTCGACCCGGCTGTCGAGGGTGACCTTCATCCCGGCCTCGCGGGACTCGGCGACCAGGGTGCCAAGGGTGGCCAGGGTGGGCTGCGGCCGGTTGCCCTCGTCGGCGGGCGCCCGCAGCACTCCGATGATCATGCGGAGGTCCTCAAGGGCTTCGTGCGCGCTGTCCCGGATCACACCGGCGGCCCTGGCGACCTCGGGCGGCGGTGCGTCGGGCCGGAATTCGAGGGCGCCCGCGTGGACGCTGAGCAGGGTCAGCCGGTGGGCGAGCACATCGTGCATCTCCCGGGCGATGGCCTCCCGGGCGAGCCGCTGGGCCTGCTCGGCCCGGAGCCCCGCCTCGGCCTCCGCGCGTACCGCCCGCTCACGCAGGGCGACGAAGAGCTGGCGCCGGGACCGTACGAGCATGCCCCAGCCGGTCACCAGCAGAATGAGGACGGCGGTCGCGATCACGGAGACCACCACGGACGCGCCGGGCTCGGGTCGTATCAGCGCCTGCACGCTTCCGCTCACGAACATCAGCCCGGCGACCATCAGGACGGGCCGCAGCGGCCGGTGCACGGCCACGCTGAACAGGGCGAGCAGCGAGGCCCCGCTCATGACCGGGGCCGGCATGCCGCACACGGCCAGCGCGACGGCCAGTCCCACCGGCCAGCGCCGCCGTACCCACAGGGCGCAGCAGGCGATCACACCCGTCAGCAGGTCGAGGAGGACGACGGTCTCGGTGTTGCCGGCCCGCTCGCTCGACTCCAGGGCGAGCAGACCGATACCGGCCGCGAAGAGGAACATCGACAGGTCCACGGCCCAGTCGCGCACGGTACGGCGCGGCCTGGGCGCGCCCCGGTCTCCGGGCAGCTCTCCGGGCAGCTCGGGCCCTCGCGGGTCGGTCATCGCCGAGGGAAGCAGCCAGGGGAGGTCCGTCCGTGTCATATCGACGAATGTACGGACGCGGCGGTGGCGGCGGAGCCCCGTGGCGGCCGGACGAGACCAAAGTCGCGCAGGTCACGACTTTCGAAACGCTCGCGGCGCCCGGCGCCCGGGGCCCGGGGCCAGGGGCTAGGGGCTAGCCGTCCAGTTCCCGGTGGCGGGCCGTGAGGCGGCGCGTGCCTTCCTCGGTGAGGGAACCGAAGAGCCGCAGCCTGGAGATGCCGCCGTCGGGGTAGATGTCGATCCGTACCTGGGTCGCCACCACGGGCTCGGGCAGGGCGAAGCGGTGGTTCGTGTCGGGCTGGAGCCGGGTCCTGGGCAGGATCTCGGTCCAGTCGCCGGGCCCGGCGCCGGGCCCGTCGCCGGATGCCCCGCTGCCGGATACCCCGCTGCCGGATGGCCCCGCGTCGCGTACGGACAGCGCCGCCCAGCCCGCCGCGTTGCCCTTCAGATACGCGGTGTCGATCTCGACCGCGCGGATCTCGGCCTGCTCCGCCAGCCGGTAGCGGATCCAGTCGTGGCCCTTGTCCCTGCGCCGCCGGGTCTCCCAGCCGTCGTCCATCTTGCGCGAGCGGCCCGGCCGGATGGTGTTGACGGGGGGCGAGTAGAAGCGGTCGGAGGCGTCCTCGACCCGGCCGCCGTTCTCCAGCGCGACGACATCGAACGTACCGAGGACGCCGAGCCAGCCGGGATCGGGCGCGACATCGCCGTACACCCGCAGCCGGGCGATCCCGCCGTCGGGGTGCTGCATGACCCGGAGATGGGTGAAGCGCCGCTCCGCGTCGACCGTGAAACCGTTGGCGGCGTGGCCGCCGATGGGCGTACGGGGCACCAGCACCGTCCACTCCACCCCGTCCGCGAGCAGTTCCCCGGGCGACGGGGAGCCGGGCAGTGAGACGCCCTCCACCGAGACCGCCCGCGGATAGTTGCCCCTGAAGTGCGCGGTGTCGACGACGATCCCGCGGATGACGCCTGGGGCGCCGAGCCTGATCAGCGCCCAGTCGTGGTCCTCGTCGGCGGGATGCGGCCGGTCCGCGCCCGTGCCGCGTCTGCGCCGGGTCTCCCAGCCGTCCATGATCTTGCCCTTGTGCCCGAAGCGCTCGGGGTCGAACTCCGCGCGCTCCGGCTTCAGCAGATTCTCGCGCTCCGCGAAGAACTCGTCGTTCGCGGCGACGACTCCGGCGCCGAGCCGCCGGTCCGCGAGATCGGTGAGGTGCGCGAAGGGGAAGTCCGCGGTGCGGTAGTCGGCGTACGGGTCGCCACCGCCGTACGGCCGGGCGTCGCCGGTGAAGGAGGGCGCGACGAAGGCGGGCGGGATGCGGGCGGGGGAGGGACCGGACGACGCGGCGGCACGGGCTCCGGTCCCGGCTCCGGCCTCAGCTGCGGCTTCGGCTTCGGCTTCGGCTTCGGACACGGTCAGTCGTTCCTTTCGAGCAGTCGGCCGGAGGGTTCGGCGAAGGCGCCGTCATGGAGGATCCGCGTGCCGCGCAGCCAGGTCGATCCGACGACTCCGTACAGGCGCTTGCCCGCGTACGCGGTGACCTGGTTGCGGTGGTGCAGGGCGGCCGGGTCCACGGTGAAGGCCGCGTCGGGCGCGAACACCACGAAGTCGGCGTCGCGGCCCGCCTCGACGGCGCCCTTACGGGTCAGTCCCGCGAGCGCGGCGGGCCCCGCCGACATCCAGCGGACGACGTCCTCCAGCGTGCGGCCCCGGGCGCGCGCCTCGGTCCAGATCGCGGGAAGACCGAGCTGGAGCGAGGAGATACCGCCCCAGGCGGCGGCGAAATCGGGCGTCTTCAGATCGGCGGTGCAGGGCGAGTGGTCGGAGACGACACAGTCGATGGTGCCGTCGGCGAGCCCCTGCCAGAGCGCGTCCTGGTTCGCGGCCTCCCGGATCGGCGGACAGCACTTGAACTCCGTCGCCCCGTCCGGGACCTCCTCGGCCGTGAGGGTGAGGAAGTGCGGACAGGTCTCGACGGTGATCCGCACTCCCGCGCGCTTGGCCTCGGCGATCAGCGGCAGCGCGTCCGAGGAGGAGAGGTGGAGCACATGCACCCGGGCGTCGAGCCGCCCGGCCAGCGCGACGAGTCCCTCGATCGCCGCGTTCTCGGCGCCGCGCGGCCGGGACGCCAGGAAGTCGGCGTACGCGGGACCGGCGCGCAGGGGCGCGGCGGCCAGCTCATGGGGATCCTCGGCGTGGACGATCAGCAGTCCGCCGAAACCGGAGATCTCGGCCAGTGAACTCCCGAGCCGCTCCTGGTCCAGTTCGGGGAACTCCTCCACCCCCGAGGGCGACAGAAAGCATTTGAAACCGAAGACCCCGGCGTCGTGCAGCGGCCGGAGATCCTTGAGATTGCCGGGGATCGCGCCGCCCCAGAAACCCACGTCGACATGGGCCTTCGTACGCGCCACGCGCTGTTTAGCGCGGAGATGGGCGACGGTGGTGGTGGGCGGCAGCGAGTTGAGGGGCATGTCCAGCAGCGTGGTGATCCCGCCGGCCGCGGCGGCGCGGGTGGCGGTCCAGAAGCCCTCCCACTCGGTGCGTCCCGGATCGTTCACATGGACATGGGTGTCGACCAGTCCGGGCAGGACGACATCGTCCCCGACGTCCTCCAGCCGGGCGCCCGCCGGCGGCGGGGCTCCGTACGGCAGGACGGCCTCGATCCGTCCGCCGGCGACGGCGACGGAGGCGGCCCGGGTCCCCTCGGGGGTGATGACGCGTGTCGACCGCAGTACCAGGTTCACCTCGGACACCTGTGCCCTCACTTCGCTGTCGCCCACTTCACGGTCGCCGCTGTCGCCGCTGTCTCCGGCGAAGCACGCGTTCGAAGCATGAATTCAACGAACTGTTGAAGGAGTCTTCACTCCGGATCCCAGCCCGTCAAGACCACATTTCCAGGGCACCCGCCCAGGACGGACCCCGCCGCGCTAGACTGGGTCACTTCCATGGAGCGGAAATCAGATTTCACCAAGCAGAATGCAGACAGACACCGCAGCCAGAACAGGGACAGAGCCCGGACAGAGCCCGAACGGACACGGACAGGGTGTCGCTCGGCCCCGGAGGGACCATCTGACCGGCAGGGACGCCCTTCGGTCGGCTCCTGCCGGGCCGCACGGCCCGGTAGGCTGCCTGTTCGGCCCCACCTGCTCCGAAAGGACCGTTGACGTGCCGTCCTCCAGCGCCAGTACCGCCGACGCCGGCAAATCCGCCCCCGCCAGCGGCGGCGTCCAGTCCCTTGAGCGCGCCTTCGACCTGCTCGAACGGATGGCGGACGCGGGCGGCGAGGTCGGCCTGAGCGAGCTGTCCGCCAGCAGCGGGCTGCCGCTGCCGACGATCCACCGGCTGATGCGCACCCTGGTCGCCTGCGGCTATGTGCGCCAGCAGTCGAACCGGCGGTACGCGCTCGGCCCGCGGCTGATCCGGCTCGGCGAGTCGGCGTCCCGGCTGCTGGGCACCTGGGCCCGGCCGTATCTGGCCCGGCTGGTCGAGGAGACCGGCGAGACGGCGAACATGGCGCTGCTCGACGGCGACGAGATCGTCTATGTCGCACAGGTCCCGTCCAAGCACTCGATGCGGATGTTCACCGAGGTCGGCCGCCGGGTGCTGCCCCACTCCACGGGTGTGGGCAAGGCGCTGCTCGCGCACGCGCCGACGGAGGAGGTCCGTGCCCTGCTCGCCCGTACGGGGATGCCGGCCGCCACCGAGAAGACGATCACGACACCCGAGGGCTTTCTGGAGGCCCTGGAACTGGTCCGCAGGGCCGGATACGCGGTCGACGACAACGAGCAGGAGATCGGGGTCCGCTGTCTGGCGGTGCCGGTGCCCAACTCCCCGACGGCGGCGGCCATTTCGATCTCCGGACCGGCGGGCCGGGTCACGGAGGAGGCCATGGAGAAGATCGTCCCGGTGCTCCAGGAGGTGGCACGGGATCTCTCGGAGGTGCTGGCGAGCACGACCGCACAGGGCTGAGCCGGCCGAGGACCGGGTGTGGTGCGGCGGTCGGCCTGGCCGTCCGGGACCCCGTCCCCGCCCCGCGGTCCGGGAGCCCGTTGCGCGCAGATGGCCGGGCGGGCCGGTGCGCGGCCCGCCCGGCCGATCTCCGATACGGCCTGCCGGTCTCCGGGAGGCCCGCTGACCTCCAGATACCCGGCTCTCCCGGTCACCCCGGCGATCGAGAGCGCGCCTACCGGCGCGGCCGGGGCGCCTCTCCGAAGAGGTCGACCGCGTTCCGTACGCCCATCAGCGCCGGTCCCAGCGCGCTGACCGAACCTATCGAACCCACGATCAGCAGCAGCGAACGGCGCATACGGGAGACGTCCGGAGCACCGTCCGCCACCATCGCGGCCAGCGCCGCCAGTTCGTCCTCCGCGATGGCCCGGTCCCTGAACTCGACCGGATAACCGCCCAGTTCACGCCGGAGCCGGGAAACGGCTCCGTCCAGGCCCGCCACTCTCGGGTCCTCGTCCTTCTCTGCCACCGGCTTCTCTGTCACCGGCGTCTGCCCCACGCTCTGCAACAAAGCTTCCCCCCCTTGCCCCTCGTGCCCGCACATTCTTGTGTCGGCACACCCTCGCGCTGACATTCCGGTTCCCGGACGGTGGTCAAGCGCCAAGGTTCGCGGGCAAGTTAACGCCATTCCGCGCGGTACGCGCCACTCCAGGGACGGAATACAGCGGGAATCCGAGTGGAATGGGGACAGAACACCCGATGATCACGGCGGACCAGATCTCGGCACACCCCGCGCGTATGCGGTATGCAGGGACCATGGCAGGGACGGACAAC
This sequence comes from Streptomyces sp. NPDC055025, assembly GCF_053608565.1. Classification (NCBI taxonomy): domain Bacteria; kingdom Bacillati; phylum Actinomycetota; class Actinomycetes; order Kitasatosporales; family Streptomycetaceae; genus Streptomyces; species Streptomyces sp. NPDC055025. Next base: position 27,081 of record NZ_JBSGVS010000038.1, on the reverse strand, counting down.
GGCAGCACCGGCGCGCGCGATGCCATGGACCCGGCCGTCGTCGCCGGACTGCTGCTCGCCGCGGGCGGCGGGCGCAGACTGGGCGGCCGGCCGAAGGCACTGCTGGCCCATCGGGGCCGCCCGCTGGTCGAGCACGCCGCGCACACCCTGCGCGAGGGGGGCTGCGCTCCGGTGCATGTGGTGCTGGGGGCCGCGGCGGACCGGGTGCGGGACCGGGCCGAGCTGGCGGGATGCGTCCTGGTCGACAACCCCCGATGGACCGACGGCATGGGGTCCTCGCTCCGCGCGGGGCTGATCTCGCTGCTCGGTACGGACGCGGGGGCGGCGCTCGTCCTCCTGGTGGACCAGCCGGGGATCGGCCCGGCGGCGGTGGCCCGGGTGCTGGCCGCGTACACCGGTCCCGACGCGCTCGTGTCGGCCGCGTACGACGGACGGCGGGGCCATCCCGTACTGTTCGGCGCCCGCCGGTGGGCGGAGATCGCGGCGGATGCGGAGGGCGACCGCGGGGCACGCGGTTATCTGAGGGCGCATGAGAGCGACATCGTTCTGGTCGAGTGCGGGGATGTCGCGCAGGCGTACGACATCGACACGGAGGAGGATCTGTCGCAGCTGGATCAGTAGGTCCCGTCCGGGCGGTCTTCGCGGAGGGCCTCGGGAGTCCTTCGGTCTCCCCTGGCACTCCGCGCCATGATCCGTCGAACCGAAGACTCTCGATATCAACAGACCATTGAACTTCCACCATGAGGAAACTACTATCCACAGGTCAGAGCGTCCGACCCCTCGGCCGACGCCCGCGACCGTATCCCGGCGCCATGGCACCCCGTGCCGTCCAAGGTGAACCGCCGGCCGCCGGGCGCACCCCCCGCGAAGGCCCCCCGCGAAGGAGAGTGACAGCTCATGTCCGCACCAGCGCCGTCCCCGGCTGCCGTCGTCGACGCCGAACCCCTGCCCCGGCAGGACGAGGTGCTCACCGACGCGGCCCTCACCTTCGTGGCGGAGCTGCACCGGCGGTTCACTCCCCGGCGCGATGAACTGCTCGCCCGCCGTGGCGAGCGCCGCGCCGAGATCGCCCGTACCGCCGGCCTGGACTTCCTGCCGGAGACGGCGGCGATCCGCGAGGACGAGAGCTGGCGGGTCGCCCCCTCGCCCGCCGCGCTCGACGACCGGCGGGTGGAGATCACCGGCCCGACGGACCGCAAGATGACCATCAACGCGCTCAACTCGGGCGCGCGGATCTGGCTCGCGGACTTCGAGGACGCCTCGGCCCCCACCTGGGAGAACGTGGTCCTGGGCCAGCTCAATCTGATGGACGCCTACGCGCGCCGTATCGATTTCACGGACCCGCGCTCCGGCAAGTCGTACGCCCTGAAGGACGCGGACCGGCTGGCGACGGTCGTGATGCGCCCGCGCGGCTGGCATCTGGCGGAGCGTCATCTCCAGGTGGACGGAGTGCCGGTGCCCGGAGCGTTGGTCGACTTCGGTCTGTACTTCTTCCACAACGCGAAGACCCTGATCGAGCTGGGCAAGGGCCCGTACTTCTACCTCCCGAAGACGGAGTCGCATCTGGAGGCCCGCCTCTGGAACGACGTCTTCGTCTTCGCCCAGGACTATGTGGGCATTCCGCGATCCACGGTGCGCGCGACCGTGCTGATCGAGACGATCACCGCCGCGTACGAGATGGACGAGATCCTCTACGAGCTGCGCGACCACGCCTCCGGGCTCAACGCGGGCCGCTGGGACTATCTCTTCTCGATCGTGAAGAACTTCCGTGACGGCGGTGCCAAGTTCGTCCTGCCCGACCGCAACGCGGTGACGATGACGGCCCCGTTCATGCGCGCGTACACCGAACTGCTCGTCCGTACGTGCCACAAGCGCGGGGCGCACGCCATCGGCGGCATGGCGGCCTTCATCCCGTCCCGGCACGACGCCGAGGTCAACAAGGTCGCCTTCGAGAAGGTCAAGGCGGACAAGGACCGCGAGGCCGCCGACGGCTTCGACGGCTCCTGGGTCGCCCATCCGGATCTGGTGCCGATCGCGATGGCCTCCTTCGACGCGGTCCTCGGCGACCGGCCCCACCAGAAGGACCGGCTGCGCGAGGACGTCTCCGTCGCGGCCGGCGATCTGATCGCCGTCGACTCGCTGGACGCGAGGCCCACGTACGAGGGCCTGCGCAACGCCGTCCAGGTCGGCATCCGGTACATCGAGGCCTGGCTGCGCGGCATGGGCGCGGTCGCGATCTTCAATCTGATGGAGGACGCGGCCACGGCGGAGATCTCCCGCTCCCAGATCTGGCAGTGGATCAACGCGGGTGTGGAGTTCGAGCACGACGGGCGGACCCTGCGGGCCACTCCGGAACTCGCCCGCGCGCTCGCCGACGAGGAACTGACCGCGATCCGCGCCGAGATCGGCGACGAGGCCTTCGCGGCCGGGAAGTGGCGGCAGGCCCATGATCTGCTGCTGACGGTGGCCCTGGACGCCCACTACACGGACTTCCTCACGCTCCCCGCGTACGAGCAGCTGCGCGGCTGAACCGCCGGCCCCGACCGCCCGGCGCTCCGGGCGGTCGGGCGGTCAGGCGGTCAGGCTTCTTCCGGCGCGGGAAGCCTCGGCACGCTGGCGATCAGCCGCCGCGAGTAAGGGTGGGAGGGCGATCCCAGGACCGAGGCCGTCCCGCCCTGCTCCACGATCCGGCCGTGCTCCAGCACCGCCGTCCACTCGCAGAGCGCCGCCACCACCGACAGATCGTGCGAGACCATCGCGATGGTCAGCCCTCGCGTCTCCTTCAGCTCGATCAGCAGATCCACGATCCTGACCCGGGTGGTGACATCGAGAGCGCTCACCGGCTCATCGGCCAGCAGCACCCGTGGCTCGCACACGGTGGCTCTGGCGATCGCGATGCGCTGCCGCTGGCCGCCGGAGAACTCGTGCGGATACCGGCCCGCCGCGTCCGCGGGCAGACCGACGGCCTCCAGCGCCGCGGCGACCCGGGGATCGTCGCCCCTGGGCCCGCTCAGCCCGAGCGAGCGCAGGGGCTCCGAGACGATCCCGCCGACCCGCTGACGGGGGTCGAGCGACGAGTACGGGTCCTGGAACACACTCTGTACGCCCCGGCGGAAGCGGCGCATCAATTCACGGTCGCGAATCCTGAGTTCGTCCCCGTCGAACAGGATCCGTCCGCTGGTGGGCCGGGTGAGGCCGAGCAGCAGCCGGAGCACCGTGGTCTTGCCGGCGCCCGACTCACCGACCAGTCCGACGCTGCGGCCGGCGGTGATGTCGAGCGAGACACCGTGCAGCACGGGGGGCGAGCCGCGATAGGCGAAACCCGCGTCACGCGCGGACAGGACCGCCGGGGCGGCGGGGAGCGGGGCGGTCATCGGACGATCCGTTCCAGTGCGCTTTCGAGATGCCGGGCGCTGTCCACCAGATCCCGGGTGTACGGGTGCCGGGGGCGCCGCACGATGTCGTCCACGCTCCCGGACTCGACGGCCGATCCGTCCTTGAGCACCAGGACATGGTCGGTCACGGCGGAGACGACCGCCAGATCATGGCTGACGAACAGCAGCGCCATGTCCCGCTGGGCGACCAGTCCGTCCAGCAGCGCCAGCACCTCCGACTGGACGGTGACGTCCAGGGCGGTGGTGGGCTCGTCCGCGATCAGCAGGGCCGGTTCACAGGCCAGGGCCATGGCGAGCGCCACCCGCTGGCGCTGCCCGCCGGAGATCTCGTGCGGATAGGCGCGGATGATCCGCTCCGGCTCGGGAAGCCGTACCTGGTCGAGCGCCTCCTCCACCGCGCGGCGCAGCGCGGCTCCGCGCAGCCCGCGCCACCGGCGCAGCGGCTCGGCGATCTGGCCGCCGATCCGCATCAGCGGGTCGAGCGCGGTGAGCGGTTCCTGGAAGACGACCGTGGCGGCCCGGCCGCGCAGACCGGTCAGCCGCTGCTCGGTCGCGCCGATGACCTCGGTGCCGGGTCCGTCCGCGGCCGTGCGCAGGACGACGCTGCCGGAGGCGGTCATCCCGGGCGGCAGCAGGCCCAGGACGGCGAGCGCGGTGAGGGACTTGCCGGAGCCTGACTCGCCGACCAGTCCGAGCCGGGAGCCGGCGTCGATCGAGAACGACAGATCCGAGACCAGGGCCCGGCCCTGGTCGGTACGGATCGTCAGCCCCCTGACATCGAGCACCTTCGCCTCGGACGCCTGCGCACCCGGCGTCCGGGGGTCGGGCGTCCGGGGGTCCGACTCCCGCGAGTCGGACGCGTACGGGTCGGGCACCTGTGAGCCGGGCACCTGCGGGTCGGGCGTGTTCATCGGGTCCTCCGCCGGGTCGGGTCCAGCGTGTCGCGCAGCCCGTCGGCGATCAGATTGACCCCGACGACCAGCATGACCAGCAGCACTCCGGGGGCGATGACCCCGGTGGGAGCGGTGAACACGGTCGCCTGCGCCTCGTGGAGCATCCGTCCCCAGGAGGCGTTCGGCGGCGGGGCGCCGAGCCCCAGGAACGACAGACTCGCCTCGGCCATGACGGCGAGACCGAACTGCTGGGCGAGATTCACCACCAGGGTGGGCCAGATGTTCGGCAGCACATGGCCGGTGATGACCCGTGGCCATGACGTGCCCGAGGTACGGGCCGCCGTGATGTAGTCCTGGGCCAGCACCCGCTTGACCAGGATCCGGGTCAGCCGGGCCACCACCGCGGTCATGGCGAGTCCGATGGCGAGGACGGCCGAGCTGAGCGACGCCGACCGGGCCGCCACCATCAGCATGGCCAGCAGCAGGGTGGGGAAGGCGATCAGCACATCCAGCAGCGTGGAGAGGGTGTCGTCCAGCCAGCGGGTGGCGAAGCCCGCGGCCAGTCCGGCGCAGACGCCGAGAGCCGCGCCGATCGCGATCGCGCCGAGACCGGCCTCCAGGGCGATACGCGCGCCGGTCATGAGCTGGGTGAGCAGATCGCGGCCGAGTTTGTCCGTGCCGAGGAGATGCGGCAGCCCGGGTGACATGAGCCGGCCGCCCGTGGTGTCGTCGGGGGCGTACGGCACCCAGAACAGTGAGACCAGCGCGACCGCGACGATCAGCCCCACCAGGACGCATCCGGCCGCCAGCGCCGGTGAACGACGCGTCCGTACGGGCCCGGAGCCCGGACCGGAGCCCGGACCCGCACCCGGCCCGGAGGCCTGCCCTGAGGCCTGCCCCGAGGTCTCTCCTGAGGCCTGCCCCGAAATCTTGGCGACCGCCTCGGTCCGCTCACTCATCGGGCACCTCCCGACAGCCGGCCCCGCAACCGGGGATCGATGAGCCGCTGCGCGACATCACTGAGGAATCCGATGACCAGCACGGCGAAGGTACTCACGAAGAGCACCCCCTGGACCGTGGGGTAGTCGTGCTGGGCGACCGCCTGTGCGAGCAGACTGCCCAGACCGGGCAGCGCGAACACCGTCTCGACGACCACCGCGCCCAGCAGGGTCGTGGCGAGTTCGATACCGAGGACCGAGACGACCGGTACGGCGCCGTTGCGCATCCCGTGGCGCCACATCGCATGGTGGAAGGACGAGCCCAGCGCCCTGGCCGTACGCAGATAGTCGCTGCCGAGGACATCCAGGGCGGCGGACCGTACGTACCGGATGAGCGAGGCGGACATCACCAGCGCGACGGTGATCACCGGCAGGGCCAGCGAGGTGAGCGCCTCCCCCGGCCGCGCCCAGCCGTCCTGCGGAAAGCCTCCGGCGGGCAGCACGCCGAGGCGCAGCGCGAACACGGTGATGAGGATCATCCCGATCCAGAAGACCGGTACGGCGATGCCCAGTTGGGAGACTCCGCTGATCAGCGTGCCGTACCAGGTGGCCGAGCGGTGGGCGGCGACAAAACCGACGGGGACCGCGATCACCACGGCGAGCAGGAAGGAGAGCAGTGTCAGCGGCACGGTGACATCGAGCCGGGAGGTGATCTCGGGGGCGACCGGCAGCGAGCTGATGAACGAGTTCCCCAGGTCGAAGGTGGCCAGTTGGCCGAGCCAGGTGACGAACTGCTCGGGCAGCGGCCGGTCCGAGCCGATCTCGTGCCGGGCCGCGGCGATCTGCTCCGGGGTGGCGCCGACGGAGAGCAGGGAGTTCGCGGGATCGCCGGGCAGCAGCCGTAGCAGCAGGAAGATCACCACGCCGGCCAGGAACAGGGAGCCGACCAGGAAGGCCAGCCGCCGCAGCAGGTACGAGATCATCAGGGAGGAGGACCGATCGACGGAAACGGGGATACCGACCACAGCGGGGGTTCCGCCGCGCGGGTCCGGTGGGGCGACCGGACCCGCACGGCGGCGGAGGGCATCAGCTCTTCTTGATGCCGTAGGCGTAGAACTGCGAGTTGAGACCGTTGAGCGGGTAGCCCGACAGCTTGGTGGAGGCCACCACGATCTGCGGGTAGAGATACAGCCAGTCGCTGGCCGCGTCCTGCGCGATCTGCGTGTTGACCTTCTTCAGCAGCGCGGTCTGCTCGTCGGTGGTGTCCGACTGCTCGGCCTGCTTGACCCACTCGGTGACCTGCTTGTTGTCATAGCCCCAGTAGAACTCCGGGTCCCCGTACCAGACGATGTCGCGGTCGTTGACATGCTCCTGGAGCGTCGCGCTGAAGTCGTGGTTCTTGTAGACCTTGGTGTACCACTCGTCCGGCGTGATGATGTTGATCTTGACATTGATACCGACCTTGGCCAGCTCCGACTTGATGAAGGTGGCGGCCGTCGGGTGCGGGTCGTAGTTCGGGGTGTCGAGCGTGAAGTCGAAGCCCTTGGCGTAGCCGGCCTCGGCGAGCTGCCGCTTGGCGAGCGCCTCGTCGTACGGGTTGACCTTGGTGAGGTCCTCGTACCAGGGGTCGGTCGGCGGGACCATCGAGCCGATCAGGGTGCCGTGGTCGCCCCACACCGACTCAAGGAGCTTCTTGTTGTCGATCGCCGAGCTGACGGCCTTGCGGACCTTGACGTTGTCGAACGGCTTGACTTTGTCGTTGAAGGCCAGCAGCAGCTTGGTGGTCGACTTGCCGTCGTTGACCTTGTAGGCCGGGTTGCTCTTGAACTGGTCGAGGGCGTCCGGGCTCTGCTCGCTGGTCACCACGTCCACGGCGTTGGTGAGCAGCGCGTTGTTGAGGGCGGTGGCGTCCTTGTAGTAGTGGAAGACGACCTTCGCGTTGGCCGCGGGCGTGCCCCAGTAGCCCGAGAAGCGGTCCAGGCTGAGCGCGGAGCCCCGGGTCCACTTGTCCAGCTTGTAGGGACCGCTGCCGTCCTCCGAGGTCTTGAGGTCCTTGGCCTCGGAGTTGATGATCCACACATAGCTGAGGTTGTAGACGAACGAGATCGACTTGGACGACAGCGTCACCTCGACCGTGGCCGGGTCGGGGGTCGCGATCGACTTGATCACGTCGAAGCTGCTCTTGCGCGCCGACTGGGAGTTCTCGGCGGTCACCTTCTCGATGCTGTACTTCACATCCGCGGAGGTGAGCTTCTTGCCCGAGTGGAAGGTGACACCGTCGCGCAGCTTGAAGGTGTACGTGAGGCCGTCCGGGCTGACGGTGTAGTCCTTGGCGAGCTGGTTCTCGACCTTGCCGCCGTCGGTGAGCTTGAACAGCCCTTCGTAGACATTGCCGTTGAGCGCCTCGGTCACGCCCTGGCCGCCGCCTGCGGTGTTGTCCAGATTCTGCGGTTCGTAGAGCGATCCGACGCCGATCGTCGCGTTCTTGTCGAACGAGCCGGCGGGTGTGGTGTTCTTGCTGTCGGTTCCCGAGCCGCAGGCGGTGAGGGCCAGGGACAGGGTGACCGCCAAGGTGCCGCCGAGCAGCGGTACGGACTTTCTCATCTCTTCTACTCCAGATCAACGGCCGGACGGAGGTCCCGCGAGGGGCGACGGGTCCGGCTGTGGTGCCGTGGGTGAGCTCAGTGGACGGAGTAGCCGCCGCGGAAGACCGGGACCTTCTCGCCCGCCTCGACGGGCAGGTTCAGCCGGTTCTGCCGGGGCGGCAACGGACAGTTGTACTGAGCGGAGAAGCCGCACGGCGGCACGAAGGCGCGGTTGAAGTCGAGTATCACGGTCTCGCTCTCCCCCTCGTGCGGGACGAACAGGAAGCGGCCCGCGCCATAGGTGTCATCGCCATTCGTCGGGTCACCGAAGACCAGGAGAAGCGTCCCGTCGTCGTCGAAGGCCGACAGTGTGTGGTCCACGCCGTCCAGTGTGACGTGGATGTCGCCGGGGACGACCAGTTCCCGGCTGCCTCCGCTGTCCCTGATGTGCTCGAACGGCACGCGCCGGTCGGAGGCGACGGGGGTGAAGGCGGCCTCGACCACCCAGCCGGGGTGGAACGGGTAGGCGTCGATATGTGAGAAGTGCCGCACCGCCGGGGCGTCGGCGTCCCAGAAGCGCAGGGCGTGCTCCGGCTCACCGGTATGGAGATTGGTCCGCCCCACTGTGGTGACCGTCACACCGTCGGACACCGTGGCGCGCGCCGACTCCTCGGCCGCGTCGGCGCCGGGAGCCAGCCAACGGGTCTCGACCAGCGCCAGATTGCCGAGGGGCCCGGTCACGGCGGTCTGCCGTGAGGCACGCCAGGCGTCAAAACCAGTCTGTGCGGCGGCTATGGCCGCCACGGAAGCACGGGTTTGTACGGACATGCGTAACTCGCTCCGGTCTGCGTAAAAGGTTCGATCCGGCGCGCGTTGTCGCTGTCGGGTCTGGAACGAGTGGATCGTACATGCGAGGGATTATTTCCAGCCATATTCGACCACCCTTCGAGACAACCGTCCCAAATCCGTTCGCGTCCGATGAGTTCCGGCGACGGGACCGGTCGACCTCTGTATGGATACGAACTTCAAGACCGCCCCCTTCGATCTCGGTCCCGTCTGCCGGACCGTGGCCGGGCTGGTGGGTGGTATCAGCGAGGAACAGCTCACCGGGCCCACGCCCTGTCCCGCGTACACCGTGCGGGAACTGCTCGGGCATCTCACCGGGCTGACCGTGGCGTTCCGGGACGCGGCACGGAAGGAGCTGGGGCCGACGACGGACACACCGCCGGACAGCGCTCTGCCCGTGCCGCCCGACGACTGGCGCGAGGTGCTGCCCCGGCAGCTCGACGAGATGGCGGAGGCCTGGCGGGCGCCCGGGGCGTGGCAGGGCGGCACCCGGGTCGGCGGGGTCGAGCTGCCGGGGGAGGTGACGGCGGTCGTGGGGCTCAACGAGGTCCTGGTCCACGGCTGGGACCTCGCGCGGAGCACGGGTCAGGAGTACGCGCCGGACGAGGCGGGCCTGCGGGTCTCGTACACGATGCTGGCCGCCGCGGCGGCGTCGGCGCGGAGCGGTCCCGGACCTGACGGGCTGTTCGGCCCGCCCGTCGAGCTGCCCGAGGATGCCCCGCTGCTGGACCGGGTGATCGGTCTGAGCGGCCGGCGCCCGGACTGGCGGCCGGGGGCATGAGACGGGCGGGTCCGGACCGCCGCCCGGAGGCCGGGGGGCCTGGCGGTCGACCGGTCCGGACCCGCTCTCCGGGACTCTCCCTCCGGGCCCCATGACCTTCCGGCCATGGGCGGTCAGGAGGCCGCGGGCGGGACCGCCGCCGGACCGGCGGATATGGCTCCGGCCCCGCGGAGCAGCGCGCGGGCGGCCTCCTGGAAGAGGGCGTCGGCCCTGACCGCACCCAGGGCGCTGCCCGGCCACCAGACACGGCGGTCCCGCTCCACCAGGTCGGTGAGACGGGCGAGATGCGGCCCCGACAGGGTCTCGGGGCCGAGGGCGGCGAGCGCGTCCAGGGCCCCCATCGCGTCGGAGTGGCTCTCGGCGGAGGCCAGGGCCGCGTCCGCGAGATCCGTACGGTCCAGGCCCGACGGGTCCACGGCGAGCAGGGCCAGAACCGCCGACGGCGCCAGTTCGGGGTCGTCCAGGCCCTCTTCCAGGGCCGGACGCAGCGGGGCGCCGGCGGGGCCGAGGCGGGCGGCGGCGCGCGCCGCCCGTACGAGCGTCCAGCGCGCCCAGTCGTTGTCCGCCTCCTCCAGTACGCCCGCGATCACGGGCACCACGTCGTCCGCTTCGCCGGTCAGCCGCCACAGGGCGAGCGCGAGTTCCAGATCGGTCTCCATGCGGGGGACCGTCCTGTCGCCTCCGTCCGTGCCGAGAGCCGCCCGGAGAGAGGGCAGCAGTACGGCGGCGTCCTTGCCCAGGCCGTCGATGGCGCCGGCGGCCTCCTTCTGCCGGTAGCAGTCGCCGGTGGCCAGCTCGACGGCGAGAACGGTCAGCAGCGGGCCGCTGTCTCCGGTGAGCCCGTGCAGTGCGCGCGCCGCCGCGAGGCGCCCCTCCTCGGGCCCCGTCGCCGCGGCCTCGCGCAGTGGCCCGGCGGCCTTCGCGGGATCGGCCGCCGCCAGTGCGCGCGGTACGAAGACGGGGAAGCGCCCCAGCGCCGCGAGGAGTTCGGGGAACGCGGGCGCGGCGCGCTCGCCCCAGCCGGTCAGCAGCCGGGTGAGATGGATCGGCTCGTTCCCCGCCAGATCCGGATCGGCCAGCCGGGCCCGGACGGCGGTCAGCAGCTCCGGGTCGTACGGGAACGGCGCGGCGCTCCCCCGCTCCGGGAAGCCGACGGCCGCTCCGAGAGCCGCCGGACGCTCGGGCAGATCGCGTGCGAGCAGCGGGGCCGCCCGCTCCGGGTCGATCCGGGCCAGGGAGGCGAGCGCGCGGTCCGCGAGCTCGCCGCCGCCGGAGGCGAGGGCGGCCAGCGCCGGACCGGCCGGAGCCGCGTGCGCGCCGAGCCTGTCGAGCGCGGTGAGCACCGAGCGCACCGAGCGGACCGAGGACGGGTCGTCCAGCAGCCCGGTCAGCGGAGCCGCGAGCCGGGCCGGGGCGCCACGCGAGAACTCGCAGGCCGCTTCCGCCGCCCAGAGGGCCTCGGCCCGTGTCTCGCTGTCCGGGGCACGGAGCGCGGTGTCGAGCAGGGAGAGCACCGCCTCCAGATCGGCGGCGGTCTCCCGGTCCAGCAGGGTGTCCACGATGTGCCGGAGAGGTTCCCTCCGGTCCAGGTCGAAGCGGTCGGCGACCAGTCCGTCGAGCGGGAGCAGGGACAGCACGGCCTCATGGTGCGCGGATGTCCAGGGCAGCTCGGCGTCCAGACAGCCGAGGACCGCGGCGATCCGCAGCTCCGCCGGCTCCCCGGCGTCGAGCGCCGCCGTCACCGCGTGCGCCGCGCCCGCGGGGTCGAGGAGCACCGTCGCGCCCAGCAGTTCGGCCCGTACGAGCGTGTCCTTCTCGCGCTCCCCGCGCCGCCGCAGCGCCGGAAGGACCGACTCCGCCGCTCCCGTCCTGGCCGCCGCCCAGACCGCGGCCTGTCGCAGCCGCGCGTCGTCCGCCTCGGCGAACGGCAGGATCAGGGGCAGTTGGGCGATGACGGCCGCCCGGCAGTCACCCGCCTCCGAGCCGTCCCGCTCGTCCTCGCTCTCGGCTATCCCGCCGAGCAGAAGCAGCAGTTCGGAACTCCGCACCCCGGCGGCGGCCAGCCCCGCCAGATAGGGCACGGCGCGCGCGGTGGCCTCATACACCGAGCCCTGGTGGAAGATGCTGCCGTACAGCTCGCTCAGCGCCTCCGACGCCTCTTCCTCGTCCTCACCCGCCAACCCCCGCAGCAGTTCGGGCACATCCTCCGCGCTGCCGTAGGCGTGCTCCAGCTCGGCCCATGGCTGAGCGTCCAGATCGGCGAATAGCTGTACGAGATCCATGACGGAATCGTGGCACGGGGGTCTGACAACGGACCGCGTTCAGACCGCGTTCAGACCGCGGCCGTGCGCCTCGTCGTACGCCGCCCGCGACTCGGCGATCGTCACCCGGTGGCGCTCGGCCCAGTCCGTCAGCCCCAGCAGCGAGGCGTGCAGTTCGCGGGCGACCGCGGTCAGTTCGTACTCGACCTTGGGCGGGGCCGTCGGGTGCACCGTACGGATCAGCAGCCCGTCGCGCTCCAGATTGCGCAGGGTCAGGGTCAGCATCCGCCTGCTGATGCCCTCGATGGAGCGCTCCAGTTCGGTGAAGCGGATCGGTCCGTGGGCGGCGGCGATGATGATCAGGACGCTCCACTTCCCGGCGACCCTGTCAAGAACTTCCCGCACCGGGCACGCCTGCGCGTGCACGAGCTGGGTCGTTACCCGCGTGTTCCCTTGGGACATCGAAGTGCCTCCTTACCGGCGGACTCCGCACCGCCCACGATTACCTCAGTTACATATCGTGCACCTTTGGAGGTCCGAAGCCCATGGACAGGGTCGTACCACCCTCTCGTCACTCCCGCTGGACAGCGCTGACCGTGCTGTGCGCGGGGACTCTGATGACCGTCCTCGACGGCAGTGTCGTCACCGTGGCGATGCCCGCGATCCAGTCCGGTCTCGGCTTCTCCCCGGCCGGTCTCGCCTGGGTCGTCAACGCCTATCTCATCGCCTTCGCCGGGCTCCTGCTGCTGGCCGGGCGGCTCGGTGATCTCATCGGCAGGCGGCGGATGTTCGTCTCGGGACTGGCCGTGTTCACCGCCGCCTCGGTGCTCTGCGGGGTCTCCACCGACCCGGGCACCCTGATCGCCGCGCGCTTCCTCCAGGGCGTCGGAGGGGCGATGACCTCGGCGGTCGTCCTGGGGATGCTGGTCGCCCTCTTCGAGGAGGGACGTGACCGGACCAGGGCCATCGCCGTGTTCAGCGCGGTGGGGGCCGCGGGCGGCGCGCTCGGCACCTTTCTCGGCGGCGCCCTCACCTCGGCGCTCGGCTGGCACTCGATCTTCCTGATCAATCTGCCGATCGGGGTGGCCGCGCTGATCGCCGCCACGCGCGTGCTGGAGAACGACCGCGGACAGGGTCTCGGCAAGGGCGCCGACTACCCGGGCGCGGTGCTGGTCACGGCGGCGCTGATGCTCGGTGTCCACACCATCGTCAAGGCCGCCGACCACGGCTGGGCCGCCCCCCGCACCCTCGGTTTCGGCGGACTCTCCGTACTACTGCTCGCGGCCTTCGCCGTACGGCAGTCGTACGCGGCCGATCCCCTGCTGCGTCCACGGCTGCTGCGCTCGCGGACCCTGGTGGGCGCGAATCTCGTCCAGCTTCTGATGGTCGCCGGGATGTTCACCTTCCAGTATCTCGGCGCGCTCTACATCCAGCGGGTGCTGGGCTACGACGCGTTGCTGACGGGCATCGCGTTCCTGCCCGCGCCGGTCGTCATCGGGGTGCTGATGCTGGGCCTCTCGGCCCGGGTGACCGTACGGTACGGGCCCCGGCGGGTGCTGCTCGCCGGACTCGTGCTGATCGTCGCCGGGCTGACGCTGTTCGGGCGGGCGCCCGCGGACGGTACGTACGCCGCCGACGTGCTGCCCGTGATGCTGCTGCTCGGTGTCGGCTTCGGTATCGCCATGCCGGCGCTCACGGGCCTGGCGATGACGGGCGTACGGCCGCGGGACGGCGGTCTCGCGTCGGGCCTGTTCAGCACCGGCCAGGTGGTCGGCGGCGCGCTCGGTCTCGCCGTCACCACGACGCTCGCCTCCGGCCGCACGAGTGAGCTGCTCGGGGCGGGTGACGACGCGGTCTCGGCGCTGAGCGACGGCTACCGGCTCGCGTTCCGTACGGCGGCGGGTGTGGTCGTGGTGGCGCTCGCGCTGGCGGCGGCCCTTCTCCGTACGGAGGAGCCCCGACGAGCGAGGAAGTCCCGTACGGAGAAGCCGCGTGAGGAGAGGTCGCGCGGGAACAAGTCGAGCACTCCCGTAATCTGACGATACGGCCGGTGCACACCCAGAATCCGGTGCGCACCGCGACGAAGGGGCCGGTACGTGATCCATCCGCTCCGCCGGCTGCTGCTCGTCCTCCTGGCGCCGGTGCTCGCGCTCTGCGCCGCGTGCACGGCCGCCGCCCCCGCCGGGGACCCCGCCCCCTCCGCCGTCCCCGCCGCGCCGGCGGGGCTGGACGATCCGGCGAAGAAGGAGATCGCCATGCGGCTCGTCTCCAGCGCGGAGAACTCCTCGCTGGACTGGAAGGCCCAGTACGGCTACATCGAGGACATCGGCGACGGCCGCGGCTACACCGCCGGCATCATCGGATTCTGCACCGGCTGCGGCGATCTCCTGCTGGTCGTCCTGCGGTACACGGACGCGCGCCCCGGCAACCCCCTGGAGCGCTTCCTCCCGGCGCTGCGCGCGGTCCGGGGCAGCGCGTCCCACGAAGGGCTCGGCCGCGCCTTCACCGTCGCCTGGAAGAAGGCGGCCGAGGACCCCGCCCTGCGCGAGGCCCAGGACACGGAGCGCGACCGGGCGTACTTCGCCCCGGCCGTCACCCGGGCGAAGGCCGACGGGCTGGGCGCGCTGGGGCAGTTCATCTACTTCGACGCCTATGTGATGCACGGTTACGGCGACGGCAAGAACTCGGCCGGGTTCCGTACGATCCGCGAACAGGCCCTGCGGAAGGCCAGGCCGCCCGCCCGCGGAGGCGACGAGAGCGCGTATCTCGACGCGTTCCTGGACGCGCGTGTCGCCGCGATGCGCGCCGAACCGTCCCACGCGGACACCAGCCGCGTCGAGACGGCCCAACGGGTCTTCCTCGACCGGGGCAATCTGCGTCTGGACCCCCCGCTCGACTGGACGGTCTACGGCGACCGCTACCGCATCGCCGCGAAGTAGCGCGCGGCGCCCCGCACCCGGCGCCCCGCACCTGGGGTCCGGCTCCCGGTGCGTGACGGCGGTCGAAATACCGTCAACTGTCCGCCCCTCACTCCCTCTTCACATCCGCACGGGTATACGCCACCCCTCGCCTTTGGTAGGAAAGCTTCCTAACAGATAAGCGCAACCAGGAACTCTCCCCATGGAGGTCAGGGTGCCCACCCCCCACGTACGCACTGTCCTGCTCGCACTGACACTGATCGCCGTTCCCCTCACCGCCACCACCACGGCGAACGCGGCACCGGAGCCCGCCGCCGGCGACCGCGCCGCCCTCGCGCCCGCCGCCGCGGCGGTGGGACTCGACGACCCGGTGAAGAAGGAGATCGCCATGCAGCTCGTCTCCAGCGCGGAGAACTCCTCGCTGGACTGGAAGGCCCAGTACGGCTACATCGAGGACATCGGCGACGGCCGCGGCTACACCGCCGGCATCATCGGATTCTGTTCCGGTACGGGCGACATGCTGGACCTCGTCGAGCTGTACACCGGCCGCAAGCCGGGCAACCCGCTCGCCACGTATCTGCCCGCCCTGCGGCGGGTCGACGGCACCGACTCGCACCAGGGCCTCGACCCGGGCTACACCTCGGCCTGGAAGCAGGCGGCCAAGGACTCCGCGTTCAAGACCGCGCAGAACGACGAGCGCGACCGGGTCTACTTCAACCCCGCCGTGAACCGCGCCAAGCAGGACAAGCTCGGCACGCTCGGGCAGTTCGCGTACTACGACGCCATCGTGATGCACGGCGACGGCGGCGACAGCACCAGCTTCAGCAGCATCCGCAAGCGCGCCCTGGCCAAGGCGAAGACACCGGCCCAGGGCGGCGACGAGAAGCAGTATCTGCACGCCTTCCTCGACGCCCGGGTCTGGGCGATGAAGCAGGAGGAGGCGCACGAGGACACCAGCCGGGTGGACACCGCGCAGCGGGTGTTCCTCAACAAGGGCAATCTGAACCTGGACCCGCCGCTGGACTGGAAGGTCTACGGCGACAGCTTCCACATCGGCTGAACGAGCCGGTGACAGGGCGCGGACGGTAGTACGGCGGGTACGGCACCCCTGGCTCCACCGGTGCCGTACCCGCTCCCCGACCGGACCGTCAGCCCTCCGCGGCGATCCGCGCCAGGCGCCGGGCCTCGCTCCGTGTCTCACGGGCGACGGCGTCCTCGTCCACCGTGGTCAGACGGCCGTCCTCGACCACCGTCTCGCCGTTGACCAGGGAGAGGGTGACGGGCGCGGCGGCGCCGAAGACCAGCGCGACGACCGGGTCCGCGATCGAGGCATGGGCGAGCGTGTCCAGCTTCCAGAGCACGAGATCCGCGAGCTTGCCCGGCTCGATCGACCCGATCTGGGCGGCGCGGCCGAGGACCTGAGCACCACCGTACGTACCGAGCCGGAGCGCCTGACGCGCGTTCAGGGCGCTCTCGCGCCGCGCGCCGAGGCGGTTGATGAGCAGGGCGTTGCGCAGCTCGGTGTGGAGTTCGCCCGACTCGTTGGAGGCGGTCCCGTCGACACCGAGACCGACCGGGACACCCGCCGCGAGCATCTCGGGGACTCTGGCGATTCCGGCGCCGAGCCGGGCGTTGGAGGACGGGCAGTGCGCCACCCCCGTACCCGTACGCGCGAACGCGGCGATGTCGGAGTCGTTCATATGGACGCAGTGGGCCATCCACACATCGGAGCCGAGCCAGCCGGTCGACTCGAAGTAGTCGGTGGGCCCCATCCCGAACAGCTCCTTGCAGAACTGCTCCTCCTCCATGGTCTCACTGCCGTGGGTATGCAGCCTCACGCCCTTGCGGCGGGCCAACTCCGCGCCCTGACTGAGCAGTTCGGTGGAGACGGAGAACGGCGAGCAGGGTGCGACAGCGATCTGGGTCATCGCGTCGAACGCGGGGTCGTGGTGGCGGTCGACGGTCTCCTCGGTGGCGGCGAGCGCGCTGTCGAGGGACTCGACGGCGAAGTCAGGGGGCAGCCCGCCGTCCGAGGCGCCCCGGTCCATGGAGCCACGGGCGAGGGTGAACCGTACGCCCGTCTCCGCGGCGGCCCCGATGATCGCGCCGGACAGATCGCCCGTGCCGCGCGGATAGACGTAGTGGTGGTCCATGGCGGTGGTGACCCCGCCCCGGGCCATCATCGCGAGTGAGCCGCGCGCCGCCGCCCGTACCATCGGCTCGTCGATCCGCGCCCAGACCGGATAGAGCGCCACCAGCCAGTCGAAGAGGTTGTGGTCGGTGGCGAGCCCGCGGGTGATCCACTGGTAGAAGTGGTGGTGCGTATTGACCAGGCCGGGGGTGACGAGATGGCCGGTGCCGTCGATACGGCGGACCACCCGCTCCAGAGCGGCGGGAGCCCGGCCCGCGCCGACCGACTCGATCCGGTTGCCCGCGACGACGACATGTCCCGAGGCGTACTCGGTGTCGTGCGCGTCCACCGTCGCGATGGCGCAGTTCTCGATGACAATGCGCGAAGCCGCCATGGCGGTTCCTCTTCCTGTCCTCGGGCGTCGGCCCTGATCCATCGGATTCACCGGATTCACCGGATCCACCGGATTGGTCGGGCTCATGGGGCTCATGGGGCTCATGGGATTGTTCAAAGACGGGCGAGGTCGACCGGGATGCGCGCCTCGGCCCCGTCACGCAGGACGGTGGCCTCGATCAGTCCGTAGGGACGGTCGGCCGCGAAGTAGACCTCGTTGTCGTTCTCCAGCCCGAAGGGCTCCAGATCGACCAGGAAGTGGTGCTTGTTCGGCAGGGAGAACCGGATCTCGTCGATCTCGTCGCGGTTCTCGATCACGCTCGTACCCATCTGGTAGAGGGTCTGCTGGAGCGAGAGCGAGTAGGTCTCGGCGAAGGTCCGGAGGATGTGCTTCCGCGTCCGCGCGTAGGACTCGTCCCAGTCCGGCGCCGGTTCGTCGCCGCCCGACCAGTGGTAGCGCCATCGCGCGGAGACATCGGTCGCGAGGATGCGGTCGTACGCCTCCCGGAGCGTTGTGTACTTGTCCTTGGCGTAGCCCCAGAATTCGGAGTTCGTCGAGTTCAGCACGGTCAGATCCGTCAGCCCGGAGACGACCTCCCAGCTCTCGCCGTCGAAAATGACCTGGGCGAGACGGGTCTCCTGGCCCGTACGGACGAAGGAGTGCCTGGGCTCCTCCGCCGGGCCGGCACCGGTCCCGGCACCGGAGGAGTCGTCGCCGGAGGTGTCGATACGCTCCCAGGTGTACTCCTCGATCCGGATACGCGCCCGGTGTATCGGCTCCTGGCTGGTCACGAAGTGCCGGGCGAGATGGATACCGAACTGCTCGGCCGACTCGATGCCGTACTCCTTGGCGAACGCGTACACCGTGTTCTTGGTGGTGTCGGTCGGCAGGACATGGGTGTTGGAACCGGAGTGGTGGACGTCCGCCATGTCTCCGGAGAGGGAGACGGAGACGTTCAGGTCCTTGATGTGATGGGTACGGCCGTCCCGCGTGATCCTGACGACGCGGCTCTCCGCTTTGCCGTACTGGTTCTGGCCGAGAATCGTGGACATGACTCGCTAGCTCCCTCGGTATACGGAGTAGCCGAACGGGCTGAGCAGCAGTGGTACGTGATAGTGCTCGCCGGGGCTGACGGTGAAGGTGATCGTCACCTCCGGGAAGAACGGCGCGCCGCCGCCCGGTGCGCGGGGGGTGACCGCGCGGGAGGTGTCCTGCCGCGACTCGGCTCGGTCTCCGGTTCGGTCTCCGGGACGGTCTCCGGCTGCGGCCCCGGCTCGGTCCCCGCTGACGAAATACGCCTCGGTCCCGAAGTCGAGACGTACCTGTGCCGTGCCCGCCGGCAGCGCCGGCAGGTCCTTGCAGCGCCCGTCCGCGTCGGTGCGCGAGCCGCCGAGCGCCACCCACGCGGCGCCGGGACCGCTCCGGGCCGCGAGCGAGACGGCGACACCCCCGGCGGGGCGTCCGACGCCGGTGTCCAGGATGTGCGTGGACACCGAAGCGGCGGGCGGAGCGGTGGGCGAATCGGCGGGCGGATCGGCGGGCGCGGTGCTCATGAGTCCTGGTCCTCTGCCACGGGGTCCTCCGTCACCAGACGGGTGAGCCGGATACGGTTGATCTTCCCCAGTTCGGCGCGCGCGATCGCGCGTTCCCGCTCGGGCGTGTGCGCCAGCCGCTCCTTCAGCGCGTCACGCATCCGCTCACCGGTCGCGCCGGTGGCACAGATCAGGAAGACATGTCCGAACCGGTCCTGGTAGGCCAGATTCAGTTCGAGCAGCTCGGCCCTCAGCTCCTCGGAGGCACCGGCCATCCCCCGCTGTTCACGGGAGGAGGCGGGATCTCCGGGCCTGGGCCGGCCGATCGGCGGATGCCCCGCCATCGCCTCGGTCAGCTCCGCGTCGGTCAGCTCACCCGTCGCGGTGTCGCCGGCGGCCAGCAGGGCGTCGGTGGTGGCGTACGGGCGCCGGGCGAGCAGTTTCCTCCCCCACGCCGGACTGGCGCACACCTCGTGCAGCGCGGCCAGGACCGCGCGGTCGGAAGAGGTGTTGAACCGGGCCAGGCCCGATGGCGGTGTCGACGTCACGGGAGCCTCCGTGGCTGTGCTGGGCGCGCTGAGCACAGCTAACGCCCTCGGCTCCACAACGTCAACACTTTGTTGAAATCCCGTATACGGAAGGCCTCCCGCCGCCGCTCCCCCCGCCTCCGCTCGCCCTGCCTCCGCTCCCGCTCCCGGCCCCGCCTTCCTGGGGCGCTCCGGCGCCATGGCGCCACGGCACCGGGCGGCGGCTCGTCACACCCGATCACCCTTCGCCGCGTTCTCGCGGTTCAGGTAGTTGTAGACGGTGAAACGGCTGACCCCGAGGGCGCTCGCCACCGTCTCCACGCCATGACGTACGGAGAAGGCACCGCGCGCCTCCAGTATCCGTACAACCGACTGCTTGGTCCTGCGGTCGAGATCCGCGAGCGGCACACCGTGCTGCCGCTCCAGGGCCGCCAGGATGTGGTCCAGCGACTCCGAGAGCTGAGGCAGCCGTACGGCGAGGATGTCCGCGCCCTCCCAGGCGAGCACGACATCGTCGGGCAGGGCCTCCTGGGGCGCGAGCAGTTCGCCGCCCATGGCGTCCACCAGCGGCTTGACCGCCGTGATGAAGGGATGGTCCAGCGGCCCGGTCACCGGACTTCCTCCGCTCTCACCCGGCGCTCGCGGTCACCGTCGGTGTCGGTGTCGGCCGGATCGGCATCACCTATCACATTCACCTGGAGCGAGATCCGGGTGGCACCGACGGCCAGCGACCTGCGCAGCAGCGCGTCCACCGTGCTCAGCACCACTTCGGCGCCGCCCTCCGCCGTATTGCCGAAGGGCCCCACGTCGACGGCGTCCAGCGCGGCCCGCTGGACGATCTCGCGGGCCACCACCGCGTGCGCGGGCGCCTCGTCGAGGTCGAAGGGTTCGGTCGTGAACTCGACTCTCAATCGCACTGTGTCCCCATGACATCGGCTCCGACCTGCCCGTTCTCTCAGCGCTCCGGCTGAGAGGGCACATCCGGGGCACATTCCCCCCTCAGAGCACCGAACGCCTGGTCCACCGCCGCCCTGGCCTGTCGCTCCGACTCAGGAAAGAGATGGCTGTAGACGTTCAGGATCATCACGGCGTTGGCATGCCCCAGTCGCTCCGACACGACCTTAACGGACTCCCCCGCAGCGATCAGCGAAGATGCGTAGGCATGCCGTAGGGCGTGGGGTCCGGTGCCCTTGGACAGCTTGGCCTCGGCGACGACCGGACGGGACCCCGCGGTGAGACCTCCTCGTCGTCGGGGGGCACGAACGACCGGAGTCCGGCGCGGATCGGCGGCCGAACTCGCCGGCGTGGCGGTCCCGGGGTGAGGCGCGGCGTCTGCCGGGCGCGGATGCCGCTCGGGCGCCGACCGGGTCAGGTGAGCGTCAGCCCGTATGCGGTCAGTACCTCGTTGACCGGCTGCCAGTAGGTGATGCCCGACGTGGTGCAGGAGGTGGTGCCGCCGGACAGCAGTCCGAGCGCCAGGTTTCCGGAGAAGGAGGCCGCTCCGCTGTCGCCCGGGGCAGCGCAGGCGTTCGCGCGGAACAGCCCGTGGACGGCGCCGTTGGCGTAGTTGACGGACACGTTGACGGCCTGCACGGTGGCGGGCCGGCAGTTGTAACCGGCGATGCTGAACGGCATCCCGACCCGGGGCTCGGCGGACCCGGTGATGTCGATTTCGCTCTGCCCGCACCGGACGGTGCCCGGCCGGGGGATCGTGGAGTTGTCGTACCGGACGACCCCGTAGTCGTTGCCCGGGTAGCTGGAGCCGACCGTGGGGCCGATGGAGGTGGTGAGCGACGAGTCCAGGTACCAGTGGCTCACGTCCTTGGTGCAGTGTCCGGCGGTGACGAAGTAGTCCTGGCCGTTGTACACCGCGTTGAAGCCGAGCGAGGCCCTCGCGTCGAACCCGTAGATGTACTCGCCGCCCTTCACGAACGGCGTCATCTCACCGGCCGGCTCTCGCAGTTCGGCGGCGGTGGCCAGCTCGCCGGGGATCCGCTCGAACTTCAGCGCGTCGGCCAGCTCGCCCGCGGTGCGCCGGATGTGTCCGATCTCCCGGTCGGAGACCGTCTCGTCCACCGACACCAGCACCTTGCCGGTCGCCGGGTCCGCGCTCCACGCCGTGCCCGCGACGTCCGCCTCCAGCACGGCCTCCCGCACCGTGTTCAGCTCCGCGGCGCTGAACGTCCCGGCCGCGGTCTGGCCGTTCGCCGGGCTGGGCGCCAGTATCCCGGCGGCCAGCGCTACCAGTGCCCCAGCGACAGCTACCGACCTGACGCGGGTGGCACGCCTGTTCCTCATGTACGCCTCCTCTGTTCACACGATCCCGCCCTGTTGCGTTACGTGTTCATGACAGTCCTTTCCCCGGTTCGCCCCGGAGCGCACCTGGACTCCCGGCCGAAGCCGGGCGGCCGGGGTGGCAAGACGTTCAGTGTGTCTTGGGTGGGTTCACCGGTCGGGAGGCCGGCTCCTCGGGTGTGGCGGCTTCGGTCACGGAGCTTGCCCAGCCGACCATGGCATTGTCCTCAAGGCCGTCCTGGTCCGGAGCGAGTGCGTGTTCACAGCTGTGTCCCGCGTGCTGGATCGATACGTTCGTCCACGGGAAAGCGGGCCACCAGGGTGATTGGTCGCCGCTATCACCCGACAAGGCCCAGAATGTGATGAGTTCCCGATCGCTTTCGGTCAGCCGGTCGAACAACCCGACGTGTGCGAGAGGGCGGCGGCTTTCGGCGATCAGGGTGCCGGCGCAGTACATCATCTCTCGGTCCCCCGGCGAGATGGTCGTGTTCTCGGCCGCGGTCTCCACCCGATCGGCTCGCGCCACGGCGACGTCCGTCGTCATGCGCAGCAGGTCGAATTCGCCGCGGGGAACATGTGCCTGGAGTGTGGTGCGCAGTTTCTCGCCCGGACCGATCCACGCGTAGTCCTCGCCGACCGGCCCGACCTGAATCTGCTGAGGGGAGGCATAGGTGACGTAGGTGCTCAGGCGGGCCGCGGAGCCGTAGTTCCCGTCGAAGATCCGGCCGAAGGGGAGACTGTCGTGCGAGAGCGGCTTGTCCGACAGGGTTATACGTGTTCCGGTGATCTCGTACAGCGAGGTCAGCATCCGGACCGGTGTCTTGCCGGTGTTTTCCAGGGTGATCTCGGCGGTCAGTTCCAGCCTGTCCTTCCGTACCTCGACCTCGGTGATGCCGTTCTCCACCGCTACGACAGGCTGCGAGGTGGAAGGTTCGTAGAGCGCGGAGTACCAGAACGGAGGCAATGCGACGCCGGCTGCCAGCAACGCCGCGACCGCCCCCAATACCGCCGCCTTGATGGTGGCCTCACCGGATGGGCTCGTCACCGGAGGTGCGCTCGGGGGCGTTTCGCCAGGGCGCGGCTCCGGTGGGTGTGGTGCGTCCATCACCAGAAGGATCAGGGCGACCAGAGCCACGAGCAACGTAGTCCCGGCCGTAAGGGTCAGGACCGCTTGGAAGGTGAAGTTCGACTGCACACGGGAGATCACCCACCCCGTGGTGATGAGAGCGACGATGTCGGCGACGAGAGGGGCCCAACGACGCAGGGCCCCCGGTCGGCCGGCACGGTGCAGGGCCGTCGACATCCCCCCGGCGACCACCACGGCCGCGCACACAAGACCCAAACCGTCGGTCCTCACACCGAAGTCGTTGCCCCGGAACAGATCCGTGATCCCGACGTAGCCGAGAAGGACCCCGTATACGAGAAGCGACAGCCGAAGACCACGTACCACCCGGTGACCGAGATACGGCCGACGGCGGGAGCGCCCCGCGTCGGGCGGCTCGCCGGGCGGGGACACCCCACCGGAATCAGCCCTGCTCGGGGGTAACCGGTCGGGCTCGGGCCCAGTCTGCGAGGCTCCGCCGTCCGCCATCGTCCTCCTCCACGCGATACCGGTGCGGCAGCACAAGGGGCCGTGAACGCACGCGTCAGGCCCTCCGCGCGATTATCAGCCGCCACGACTTCGACGAAGAGGTCGTACGGCGCTCGTAAAGATATTGCATAAGGTCCCGGTTCGGCGGGTCAGCACAGATCAGCGTGCGTTCCCGCGGGTCAGAGCGACTCAGCAGGACTTGGCTCTCCGTCGCGTCGGGCCTCCGCCGCACCGCCCCGGGACGAGGACGACCTCAACCGACGGTCCGACGAGCCGCGGATCTCCTGGGTGCAGCATTTGGCCCCGCCGCCCGCCTTGTGGAACTCGGACAGCTCGACGGGCACCGGGACATAACCGCGCCGGGTGAGGCCTTCGGCGAGACCCGTGGCACCCGGACTGGTGATCACATGGCGGCCGTCCGAGACGGAGTTCAGTCCGAAGGCCATGGCGTCGTCCAGGGTGGCGATCAGCGCGTCGGGGAAGAGCCGCTCCAGCACCTGGCGGCTCTCCGGCGAGAAGGCCCCTGGGTAGTACGCGACATTCTCGTCGTCCAGGGCGAACAGCGCGGTGTCCAGGTGATAGAAGTACGGGTCCACGAGACGGAGGCCGACCGTGGGCACCCCGAAGTACTCCCGCGCCTCCTGGTGCGCCGCGACCGTCGTACGGAAACCGGTCCCGGCCAGGAGGAGACCGCCGACCGGCACGAAGTCGCCCTCGCCCTCGCACACGGTCCGCGGGGTGTGCACCTCGAACCCCGCCGCCGTGAACCACCGCGCGTACGCCCCGGCCTCGGGGCGCCGCTGCGGCGCGTGGAACCGGGACCCGAGGACCCTGCCCCCGAGCACCAGCGCCGCGTTGGCGGTGAACACCATGTCGGGCAGTCCGGCGACGGGTTCAACCGTCTCCACCGTATGGCCGAGATCGCGGTAGACGCGCACGAGCGACTCCCACTGGGCGCGCGCGAGGGCGGTGTCGACGGGCGTCCCTCCACTCATCCAGGGGTTGATGGCGTAGCTGACGTCGAAGTGGCGGGGTTCGCAGGTCAGATAGCGCCGGGGCCGGGGCACACGAAGGGGCGGCACGGAGTTTCCTCTCGCCGACGGGGGATGTCCCAACGATAGGAAGGAGAGGAGAGGGCCCTCAAGGAACGGGACTTGCGCGCGGGCGCCGGAACGCTGCGTCGTGGGGCCGTTCGGCGGCTGTTCGTTGCGTCGGTCACGTCGGACGGTGTGGCGGCACGTCGGACAGGGTGGCGGCGGGTGCGTCGCACGGCATGGCGGCGGGTGCGTCGGAGCGCGCGTCGGGCCGTGCGCCGGGGGCCGCGGCGGGACTTCCGGCCTCGGGGCTGTTGGGCAGCAGATGGGTCAGTACGACAAAGCTGTTGGTACGGGTGACGAACGGCTCGGCCCGGATCCGCTCCAGCACCTCCTCGAAATGGCCGATGTCCGCGGCCCTGATGTGCAGCAGGGCGTCGGCGCCACCGGTCACGGTCACCGCCGCCACCACCTCGGGATGGTTCCGGGTGACTTCGGCGAGCCGCCGTGGCGGCGCCGCGCCGTCGCAGAAGACCTCGACATACGCCTCGGTGCGCCAGCCGAGCGCGGCGGGCCGCACGATGGTGGTGAATCCGGTGATCACATCGTCGTCGCGCATCCGGTCGACCCTGCGCTTGACCGCGGGGGCCGACAGTCCGACCGCCTGGCCGATCTCGGTGAAGCTGCTCCTGGCGTTGGCGATGAGCGCCGCGAGAATCCGCCGGTCGAGCTCGTCGAGCACCGGCTGCCGATACGCCATGGGAGCCTCCGCCTTCTCGTGTCCTCGTACGGATTATGGTCCGGCGCGCTCGCGCCGCGTCAGAACCATGTCCGGCCACCCGGCTGCTGTCCGGCTGCCGATTTCCGCCGTGTTCACCTGTCACCTCTTGACAGCCCAGGAGCCCCAGAGGCAGGATTTCCATAAAGCAGAAGATAACTTCCGCAATACGGAAGGAGCGTCTGACTCCTCATGGCCCCTCTCACCACGAACGGGCGCGGCGCAGAGCAGCGCTTCGATGTGAACCTGTCCATCCTCTTCACCGAGCTTCCCCTGCTGGAGCGCCCCGCCGCCGCGGCGGCCGCGGGCTTCACCGCCGTGGAGCTGTGGTGGCCCTGGATCGACACCCCCACCCCGCCGCAGAGCGAGCTGGACGCGCTCAAGAGGGCGCTCGACGACGCCGGGACCCAGCTCGTGGGGCTGAACTTCTACGCCGGCCGGCTCCCGGGACCGGACCGCGGCGCGGTCTCCGTGCCCGGTGAGGAGGCCGAGCGGTTCCGCGCCAATGTCACGGTCGCGGCCGGCTTCGCCGCGTCCGTCGACTGCCCGGCGCTCAACGCGCTGTACGGCAACCGCGTCGAGGGCGTCGACCCGCACCTCCAGGACACCCTCGCCCTGGACAATCTGGTGCTGGCCGCCCGCGCGGCGAGCGACGCCGGGGCGATCCTGCTGATCGAGGCGCTCAACAAGCCGGAGTCCCCGCTCTACCCGCTGGTGAGCGCGGAGTCCGCGATCGCGGTCGTGGACCGGGTCAACGAGGCCACGGGGCTCGACAACGCCGCGTTCCTGCTCGATCTCTACCATCTGTCGATGAACGGCGAGGACCTCAACGAGGTCATCGACCGCCATGCCGACCAGACCGGCCATGTACAGATCGCGGACAATCCGGGCCGGGGCGCTCCGGGCACCGGAGCGCTGCCGCTGGACGATCTCATCGGGCGGCTGCGGAAGGCCGGTTACGCCGGCTGGATCGGCCTGGAGTACAAGCCGGGGGACCGTCCGAGCGCCGAGGCCTTCGACTGGCTCGCCAACTGACCACCGTCACGCGTGTGCCGTGACGCACGCGCGTGTGCTGAAAGAGGGCACCCTCATGAGCAATCCTCCCAAGATCGCGTGGATCGGCCTCGGCATCATGGGCTCACCCATGTCCGAGAACCTGATCAAGGCCGGTTACCCGGTGACCGGCTTCACCCTGGAGCAGCCCAAGCTGGACCGGCTGGCCGCGGCCGGCGGCTCGGTCGCGGGCTCGGTCGCCGAAGCGGTACGGGACGCCGATGTGATCGTCACGATGGTGCCCGCCTCTCCCCAGGTCGAGGCGATCGCCTATGGCGAGGACGGCATCCTGGAGAACGCCCGGCGGGGCGCGCTGCTGATCGACATGTCGTCCATCACCCCGCGGACCTCGGTGGATCTGGCCAGGAACGCGGCCGAGAAGGGCATCCGGGTGCTGGACGCCCCCGTCTCCGGTGGCGAGGCCGGCGCCGTCGAGGCGGTGCTCTCCATCATGGTCGGCGGTGAGCGGGCCGACTTCGACGAGGCCAGGCCGCTGTTCGACGCCCTCGGCAAAACCATCGTGCTGTGCGGGCCGCACGGTTCGGGCCAGACGGTGAAGGCCGCCAACCAGCTCATCGTCGCGGTCAATATCCAGGCGTGCGCCGAGGCCGTGGTCTTCCTGGAGAAGTCCGGGGTGGACCTCACGGCGGCCCTCGATGTCCTCAACGGCGGTCTGGCCGGGTCGACCGTACTGACCCGCAAGAAGGACAACTTCCTGAACCGCGACTTCAAGCCCGGCTTCCGGATCGATCTGCACCACAAGGACATGGGCATCGTCACGGACGCCGCCCGTGCGGTGGGTGCCGCGCTTCCGGTGGGGGCCGTGGTCGCCCAACTGGTCGCCTCCCTGCGCGCGCAGGGCGACGGCGGCCTGGACCACTCCGCACTGCTGCGCTCCGTCGAGCGCCTCTCCGGCGAGCAGGTCTGACTCCCGGGCCCCAGGGCCCCTACGGCTCTCAGGCCCCGGGACCAGGACCGCCGCCGGACCTCCGAACCCGGGCGGCGCCAGCGCTGACACCTGTCCTGTCGCGCCCAGGCGCTGCCGCCGCCCGGAACCACACCGGAGCGGGGGGGCCCGGGGTGGCCCCGGGCCCCGCGCCGGCCGGCGCCCCGGGGGTATAAAAAAAAA
>NZ_JBSGVS010000037.1:0-92379 GCF_053608565.1 Streptomyces sp. NPDC055025 | reverse complement strand
CGGCACCGCCGGCCGGAGCGGTGGATCAGACGTTCCAGACGCCGGTGGCGGCGGCGTCCCTGGCGAAGTCGGCGAAGTCACGGGGCTTACGGCCCAGGACCTCCTCCACACCGTGCACCAGGTGGGCGTTGCGGCCGTCGAGGGTCAGGGCGAACAGCTCGACGAAGTCCTCCGGAAGGTCGTTCTCCTTCAGGAAGGCGCGGTACTCGTCGCTGGTGACCGAGATGTACTTGATCTCGCGGCCGGTGGCCTTGGACAGCTCGTCGGCCACGTCCTGGTAGGTGAGCAGCCGGGGACCCGACAGCTCGTAGGTCTTGCCGATGTGCTGGGGGTCGCCCAGCACGGCGACGACCACGTCGGCGATGTCGTCGGCGTCCACGAAGGGCTCGACCGCGTGACCGGTCGGCAGCGCCAGCTCGCCGGCGAGGACGGGCTCCAGGAAGAAGCTCTCGTTGAAGTTCTGGGCGAACCAGCTCGACCGTACGACGGTCCAGTCGGCGCCGGACTCCTTCAGCTTCTCCTCGGCGACCTGCGCGTTCTCCTCACCGCGGCCGGAGAGCAGCACCAGGCGGCTCGCGCCGTGGGCGACGGCGACCTTGGAGAACTCACCGACGGACTCGGCGGCGCCGGGGAAGGCGAGGTCGGGGTAGTAGGTGACATAGACGGCTCCGACGCCCTCCAGCGCGCCCTCCCAGGTGGCCGGGTCCTCCCACACGAAGGGACGGTCGGCGTTGCGCGAACCGATCCGCACGGGAGCGCCCTGGGCGGCAAGGCGTTCGGCGACGCGGCGTCCGGTCTTGCCGGTGCCGCCGATGACGAGCGTCGTCTTCGTCTCTGTCTGGGCGTTCTGCGTGGTCTGAGTCATGAGTACAGTCAAGTCCATTCGCCTGAGACGCGACATAGCTGTGAAGCTCAGTTCCATACGTATGCGTCTACGCCCCGCTCCCTGAACCCGCCGACGGGCTCAGGAACTGCCCAGACCGCCGCAGACGTTGATCGCCTGGGCGGTGATCGACGCGGCGCTCTCCGTGGTGAGGTAGCCGACCAGACCGGCGACCTCCTCGGGCGTGGAGTAGCGGCCGAGCGGGATCTTCGCCTCGAACTGCTCCTGGACGAAGTCCTCGGTGGTGTTCCAGGCCGCCGCGTACCCCTGCCGGACCTGCTCGGCCATCGGGGTCTCCACATAGCCGGGGCAGACCGCGTTCACGGTGACACCGACGGGCGCCAGCTCCTTGCCGAGCGCCCGGGTGAAGCCGACGACACCGTGCTTGGAGGCGGAGTAGGGGGCGCCCATCAGAACGCCCTGCTTCCCGGCCGTCGAGGCGATGTTGATGATCCGGCCATGACCGGCCTCCACGAGACCGCCGTGCAGCAGGACCTCACGGGTCAGCAGGAACACACCGTTGAGGTTGGTGTCGATGATGTCGTACCAGAGCTCGTCGGCGATCTCGGCCGTGGGCCCTCCGCCGCCCCGGCCGGCGTTGTTCACCAGGATGTTGACCGGGCCGAACTGGGCGACGACGGTGGCCACCAGGGCGGAGACCGACGCCCGGTCCCGTACGTCGGCCACCGTGCCCTCCACCTCGAACCCCTCCGCGCGCAGATCCTCGACGGTCTGCTTGACCTCCTGGCCGGTTCGCGCGCAGATGAACACACGGTGGCCGCGCCCGGCGAGTTCCCGCGCGACCCCCAGACCGATTCCCCGCGTCGCACCCGTGATCAGTGCCACCGGGTTTCTCGGCGCCCTCATCCTATTTCCCCGGCACTCAGCGGGTCCCGAACCTGAATCTCCACGGTTTCCCTCCGTACCTCGTCGAATCTCCATCGAACCGAAACTCTCCGACGCGAAGTACGGTAGCCGTGCCGAGCCTTTGGTTCTTGAATTCTTGAGTACCCGTCTAGTACGGCTCCAAGACCGGCGAACGGAATGCCATTTCCACCGTCCCGAATGGCACCGGCGGAACGGAGAAGGGCGTTCGGGAATGGATCCGCGGAAACGACGGGCGGAAAAGAGAATGAAATCCCGCCCGTACGGGCGGGCCCGGAACGGCCCGAACCGAACCGGAACGGAAGCGGAAGCGGAAGCGGAAGCGGAACGGAATGCGGTGCGCCCGTACGGTCAGCTCACCCGGACGAGGGGCTCGCGGGAATTCTCCACGGGCGCCGCCGCCTCCGGCCCCGCCATCAGGATCGAGCGCTGGAGCCGGCGCAGCCCGGCGGACGGTTCGAGACCCAGCTCCCGCACGAGCGTGCCGCGCAGCCGGTGGTACACGTTCAGCGCCTCGCCGCGACGGCCGGAGCGGTGCAGCGCGAGCATGAACTGGCCGTGCAGATTCTCGTGGGTGCGGTAGCGGCTGACGAGCACGGTCAGCTCCGCGAGCAGCTCACGATGGCGGCCCAGCCGGAGATCGGCCTCGATGCGCTGGTCGAGCGCGCAGAGCCGGCTCTCCTCCAGCCGCTTGATCTCCATGTCGAGCTGGGCGCCGCCGTGCACATCGGCGAAGGCGGGGCCGCTCCACAGCGCGAGCGCCTCCCGCAACTGGCGGGCCGCGCCCGCGTAGTCGCCCGCGTCCATCGCCCGGTAGCCGAGACCGGCGAGCCGGTCGAACTCCCGGACGTCACTGGTGCCGCCACCGCTGTCGAGGCGGTATCCGCCGGGGAGGGTGACCAGTACGTCCTTGGCGGTGCGCGCAATGCCCTCCGCGCCCTCCGCGCCCTCCTGGGCTCCGTGCTTGAGCGCGGCGGCGATCAGGGACCGCAGTTGGAGCACATAGGTCTGGAGGGTGGTCCTGGCGCTGCGCGGGGGCTCCCCCGCCCACAGCTCCTCGATCAACGCGGTCACCGGCACCACCTGGTCGGCGTGGAGCGACAGTAAAGCGAGCACCTGCCGGGGCTTCGGGGCCGTCGGCGTGATCGATCTCCCGTTCTCCCGCACAGCCAATGCGCCCAGTACGTCGATGTCCACGCGTCTCCCCAATCCCTGCAGGTGAAGTCAGTACCGTTCGAGGCCGCTCACGGGGTGATTACTGCGGATGGATTCAAAAACAGGACAGACGGTTTGTCAATACCAAACCGTACAGACTGTTTTTTGTTAACGCTCCGTACATCAGCGTCACCGTCAGGTCACCGAACGGTCGGGATACGGGCGGGACACGGGCAGCGTACTCCCGTCAAACGGGCTCCTCGACACCCACCTCATCAGTCCCGTTCGAATGGCAGGAACCGCAGGTCACCAGGGTACCGATGGCCTGGCGCGGGGCCATCGCGGGTAGCATCAGCTCCCAGAACCGGGTTAGCGTACGCCGCGAGATCCACTCCCTGTCGTCCCTGGCACCCAGCACCTCGAAACCGACCGTTGCCGCCATCAGGGCGCTCGCCACATCGTCCGGCGCCACCCCGTCCGCCAGCCCGCCGTCGGACGCCACCCGCTCGAGTTCGCCCTCGACCCAGCGCCGCCACTCGCGCCGCAGATTGATTCCGCGGGGGCGCGAGATGTCCCCGCTCAGCTCGAAGCCCGCCCGTACGATGACATCGTCGTCGAGGCTGCGCATCAGTGTGTGGGTGGCGTCGACGAGGAGCTGGAGGCCCACCGCGCCGGCGAGCCGGCAACGCTCGGTGATCAGCCGCACCTCCTGCGCCGCCTCCTCCTCGACCGCCCTGGCCAGGGCCTCCTTGCTGACGAAGTGGAAGTGCAGCGCGCCGTTGCTCACCCCGGCCCTGCGACTGATCATCGTGAGCGACGCAGGAACGTATCCCTCGTCCGCGAACACCTCCGCGGCGGCCCGGATCAACAACCGTCGCGTACGGGCGGCGCGCTCCTGCTTGACCATCAACGGCTCCAGATGTCGGGAGGACCGGAAGCGATGCGCGGTGTGCGTAGCGACATTAACAAACCGTCGGCGCGGTTTGTACAAGCTTTACGCCACTCCAACTGTCCGGAAACGCCACCGTTCGGTATGGCTCAAGAACCGCTTGAGCCGCCCTGGAGAACGGCTGGAGAGCGCCTGGAGAGCGGCTTGATCGAATGAACCCGGACACGGGCACGTCCGTGCGTCCGCGCCGGCCGAACGGGGAGGACCGGGAGACCCTTCGGTCACGGCCCGTCATCACTCGGCGACGGGCTCGGCCCCCGTCCCGTCCGCGAACCTGCGGGCCGCCTCCACGCGGGCCCCGCGGTCGTGCGCCACGTCGAGCCCGAGCAGCAGACGCGGCATCACCATGCTGGGCAGCAGGTGCTCCCACATCACCGAGACCCTGCGCTCCACGTCCCGGCGGTCCGCCACCACACGCGAGTAGACATGGATTCCCGTCCAGGCGCCGACGACCAGTTCGGCCGTCTCCCGGGGTTTGACGTACGGGAGCAGCTCCCCCCGCTCCTTCGCCTGGACCAGCAGGTCCTCGCTGAGATACGACCACACGGGAAAGGGGCTGACATCGGAGAAGTCGACCGATCCCTGCTCCACGGCCAGCCGGGTGCCGGCCCTGAGGATCATGTCGTGCAGGGAGCGGTGGGCGACGACCATCGTGACGTCGATCAGTTCCTGGACCTTGGAGTCCGTCGGCCCGGTGACCAGATTCCTGGTCTGATCGCTCAGCACGCCCCGCGCCAGGTCCTCCTTGGACGGGAAATGGAAGTAGAGGGCACCCTTGGTCACCTCGGAGCGTGCGAGAATCTCCGAGATCGTGGCCGCGTCGTAGCCGTACTGGTCGAAGACCGAGGCCGCGGCCTCCAGAATGGCGGCGCGCGTTTTGATCGCACGCTGTTGCTGCGCCATGCGGGTGGCTCCCGTCGTGCAGTTCCAGGGGTCCTCGTGACGCCCTGAGGTGGCTCCCCCGCCGGTCCCGGTCAAGCCTACCGACTAAACCGGGTGGTCTGTATATTCCCCGGCTCCGGGAGCGCTCCGCGGCTTCCGTCCAGCGTCCGTGCTCCACGGGAGACCCCATGTCAGAAATGACCGTCCGAATGGACAGCGCCTCACGTACGGAAAGACCGGTGGCGCCGACCGGAACCAGCGCCCCCGGTCCGTCGGCGCCCCGGTTGACCACCACGGTGCCGAGAGAGTACGTGCACCGTGCCGCGCTGGCGGAGGTCCTGCTCACCGGCTGGCGCAGGATCGACGAGGCGCGCTTCTCGGTGACGGGACAGTGGCCACGGCTGCACCCCTTCTTCAGCGCGGTCGACGGGCTTCACGATCCACTGCTCGCCGCGGAAACAATCCGCCAGGTCGGTTCTCTACTGGCGCACGCCGAGTTCGGTACCCCGCTGGGACACCACTTCCTGCTGCGGGATCTGTCCCTCACCGTCGAGCCCCGGCATCTCGCGATCGGCGGTGTCCCGGCCTGTCTGGACCTCGAAGTCTTCTGTCCGCAGATCCGCAGACGCGGCGGTGAACTCTCGGGTCTGCGCTACGAGGCGGTCGTCCGCCGCGACGGGCGGACCGTCGCCACCGGCGGTGCCTCCTTCGTCTGCGCCGCGCCCGCCGTCTACCGCCGGCTGCGCGGCGAACGCGCCTCCCGCTCCGACGTTCGGCGGCCGCCCCTGACAGCGCCCGTACCGCCGGGCAGCGTCGGCCGGTCCACCGCGTACGACGTGGTGCTCTCCCCGACCGCTGAGGAGCGGGTCTGGCTGCTGCGGGTCGACACCGGGCATCCGGTGCTCTTCGACCACCCCGTCGATCACATCCCGGGCATGGTCCTGCTCGAAGCCGCCCGTCAGGCTGCCAACTCGGTGCTGCGGGGCGGCGCCCGCGTACTGACCGGCTTCACCGCCGAGTTCCCGCGCTTCGCGGAGCTGGACGCGGAGTGCCGGATCGGGATACGCCCGCTGCCGGAGCGGTTCCACGGGATGTCGTCGGTCCTGGTGACCGGAAGCCAGGAGGACGAACCGGTCTTCAGCTGTGTGGTGAGCGCTCCCCCGCCCGGCGCCCCGGCACCGGGCCCGCACACGTCCGGCCCGCACACGTCCGGCCGCTGAACGCCCGGGGCGGGCCCCGGCCCGCACCGGTACGTTCCCGGCCCGGCCCCGGGTCCCCGGCCTCCGGGCCTCCTGTCTCCTGTCTCCTGTCTCCTGGGATCCTGTCCCGCGGCTTCCGCTCAGAGCACGGTGAAGCCGCCGTCCACCGGCAGAACCACCCCGGTGACGAAGGAGGCCCGGTCGCTGCAGAGCCAGGCCGCCGCCTCCGCCACCTCCTCCGGCTCCGGTGTACGCGGCTGCGGGGTCGACCGGTGGAGCAGCTTCTCCGCCTCGGGGTGTCTGCTGAACCACTCCTGGACGACCTCGCTGCCCGCTATGCCGGGGGCGATGGCGTTGATCCGTATCCCCTGGGCCCCGTACTCCGCCGCGGCGGCCCTGGTCAGTCCGATCACCGCGTGCTTCGCCGCGATGAAGGCCGCGGAGACGGGGGTGGCCACCAGTCCGGCGACACTGCTGTTGTTGACGACAGAGCCCCCGCCGCCGCGGAGCATGGCCGGGACCTGGTGACTCAGTCCGTTCCACACTCCTCGGACATTGGTGTCCATGATCTCGTCGTACTCGTCCTGCCCCGTGAGGTGCAGTGGTGTCTGATGGGCCCCCACCCCCGCGTTGTTGAAGGCCACGTCCAGTCCGCCGAAGCACTCCACCGCCGTCTCGACCGCACGGGCCATATCGCTGGAGCTGGCCACATCGCCCACCACGTACTCGGCTCTTCCGCCCGCACGGCGCACATCCTCGGCGACGGCGGCGAGCCGCTCCTCCCGGCGCGCCATCAGCACCACCGAGGCCCCTTCGCGCGCGAACACATGAGCGGCGCACGCGCCCACGCCACTGCTCGCTCCCGTGATGAGGGCGGACTTGCCGGTCAGCATCTGTGAGTTGGTCGACATGGCCGGAGTGTGCCAGGGGGCGGCCCGGCGTGAAGCGCTCTTGGGGTTTTTCCAAGCTGAACAACCGATTAATAGGCCTGTCCAGGGCCGATGTCCGAACCCGGCCCGGATCCAGTGCTGTTGGCGGCGTGTTCCTCGACCACGGTGAGATAGGCGGAGGCCCGTGACTCGGCGGCGGGACGCAGAGCCGGCGGCACCCTCCGCAGGGCCCGCCGCCGGGAGCCGCGGGTGAGCAGATCGGCGGAGAGCGGGGTGCGCGGTGAGCGCAGAAAGGCGCGTGCCCGCCGCCGCGACCGGTGCCGCAGTGTGAGATAGAAGCCCACCGCGATCAGGAAGTTGACCGCCGTCTTGAGGACGACGCCGCCGACCGAGCCGAGCAGGGGCGCGTCGAAGAACCAGTGCATGGCCATGGCGGTCAGCAGACACAGCACGGCCGGCGCGATCCGCCGGCGCGCGGGCCGGGCGTCGTGGGCGAGCAGGAAGCCGATCCCGGCTCCGGCCACCCCGGTCATCGCCCAGTGCGAGCCGAGACCCGTCAGCACGACCCGGGTGGCGAAGGACTGGGCGACGTCGACACCGCCGTTGACCCCGCCGCTGTCGAGGATGGAGTTCATGGCGTACGTCCAGTTCTCCACCACCTGGAAGCCGAGACCGGTGAACGCGCCGAGGAAGAATCCGTCGAGCGGACCGCGGACCAACTGCCGGGCGCCCAGGGCGATCAGCGCCACACCGGAGAGTTTGAGGAGTTCCTCGTTGAGCGGCGCGGTGAGGGCCGCGGCCCACCGGGAGCCGAAGTCGATGCCGGCGGTCTTGAACCAGATGCCCTGGAGACCGGTGTTGGCCACGATGGCACAGCCGGTCGCCGCGGTGGCGCCCCAGACGACCCCGCTCCAGGCCCAGGCGCGCGGCGCCGCGCGGAAGGGCCGTACCCGCTGGAGGACCGCCGCCCCGATCCCCACCGTGATCACGAGCAGCACGAAGGCGAGCAGCGCGGAGGCGGGAAAGACCCGGACGACCGCGCCGAAGTCGAGGACGATCAGGGCGGCGCCGAGGAGACAGAGAACGGCGCAGAGCCAGCCCACCGGCCGCCGTCGCAGTGATCCGCGCACCGAGGCGTACGCCGACGACGGCGCGGCCGTGGTCATGATGCCTCCCGTGGAAAGCCGACGCTGCGGGCCACCGCGGTGGCGTCGGCCACCGTGCCCGGCGCGGTGCCCGACCGGGCCAGTACGGTGATCTCCACGGCGTAGTCCTCACTCGGCGGCACCCAGACGGTGGCGGTACCGACGCGCCCCGGCCGTGTGAGCGGCCCGGTCAGACCGCGCGCGCCCGCCGCGCTGGTGACGGGCCGCGGGCCGCCCAGCCGGGCGGCGCCGTCCGCGACGGACACGACCTTGCGCAGCCCCGTCCAGAGCTGCCCGGCGTCACCGCGGCCCGAGGAGAGGTCGACATATCCGGCGACCAGGTCGACACCGTCCCGGGACAGCGCGTACGAGGAGCCCGGATCGCTGCGCGACTTGCTCAGCTCCCAGCCCGCGCCCGCCACCCGCAGCAGGGCCACGTTGTCACCCGGCCCCAGCTCCAGCACCGCGCCGGGCGGCACGGGCTCGCCGTCGGCGATGGCACGGTCGATCAGCGGCCAGCCCGCCGTGAGGGCGGCCATGACGAGCAGGACCGCGAGGACGGCCCAGTGGCGGGGTCGGGCAAGCCGGCGGGGCCGGCTCCGGGTGACCGCTGCGGTATCCATACGGCGGACGGCCTAGACGTCGTGGCGCAGCGGGGTGAGCTGCTCGATGTCGTACCGCACCCGGAGCTCGGCGATCGCCACCGGGTCGGGGGTGCCGCCCTCCTTGAGGATGTCGAGCAGTTCCTCGAAGTACCGCTCGTGGTCGGACGGCGGGGAGGACTGGAAGAACATCTTGGCGTCCCGGCCGGTCCGGTTGGCGAACGCGTGGGGGCAGCCGGGCGGTACGACGACGACCGTGCCGGGTGTGGCCCGTACGGACCGCAGCCCCGACGCGGACTCCCAGTGCCGCCAGTCCTCGCTCAGCACGCGCGGCTCGAAGGCCAGCACGTCCAGCTCGCCGTCGAGGATGTAGAAGAGCTCCTCGCTGCGGGTGTGCCGATGGGCGCCGACGTCGAAGCCGGGCGGCACGACGACCTCGAAGGTGGAGGAGACCCGTGAGTGCTCCCCGGTGACCTTGAAGGTCACCTGCTGGGCCGCGGTGTGGATGACGGTCCCCCCGCCCGGGGGGACGATCAGCCCCTCGGCCTTCGTCAGCTCGGTCATGCGGTGCTCCAGGACGGTGGGGTGCGGTGGGGAGCCGGTCACGGGCGTCAGCTCACCGGTTCGGTCGCGGGCGAGGGATGGGCGCTGCGGCCCCGGGTTCCGAAGACATGCCGTTCCGCCATGTCGGACGCGGGTCCGGCTCCGCCGGTGGTCCACCGGCCCAGGGCCATCTCGGCGGTGATACCGGGCCCGAAGCCGGCGATGATGCCCCGCTCGCCGGAGGCCCGTCCGCCCTCGTCGAAGAGTCTTCGCACCGCGTCGAGGACGACGGCGCTGGCGATGTTCCCGTACTCGGTGAGGGTGCCCCGGCTGAACCGGAACGCCTCGGGCGCCACGTCCAGGAAGTGGCTCAGGTCGTCCAGGATGCGCGGGCCGCCCGCGTGGATGATGTAGAAGTCGAGGCCGGTGGCATCCCAGCCGTGCTGTTCGGCGATCGTCCGCAGGGCGGGGGCCAGCGGCTCCATGGTGGTGGGCACACGTTTGTCCAGCAGGAAGTGGAATCCGGTGGCCCGGACGCTGTAGGCGATCCAGTCGGTGGTGTCGGGCACCAGGTGCGAGCCGTTGCGCTCCAGCGCGATACCGGTGCCGCCCTCACCCCGTACGACGGCCGCGGCGACCGCGTCCCCGAACAGTCCGTTGGAGAGCAGCGAGCCGACGCCGAGGTCGGTGGGCTGGTAGCAGAGCGAGCAGAACTCGCAGGCGACGATGAGCACATTGGCTCCGGGGTACGCCCGGCAGAAGTCATGTGCCCGGTTGATGGCCGCGCCGCCCGCCGCACACCCCAGTTGGGCGATGGGGAGCTGCCTGGTGTGCTGGGGGAAGTCCATGGTGTTGATGAGCCAGGCCGTGAGCGACGGCATCATGAACCCCGTGCACGAGACATAGACGATGAGGTCGATGTCGGCGGGGCGCAGCCGCGCGTGGTCGAGGGCGGTATCGATCACCGCGGGCACACGGGCCTTCGCCTCTGTCTCGTACAGCATGTTCCGGTGCTCGAAGCCGGGGTGCCGGATGGTCTCCTCGATGGGCTGGACGATATGGCGTTTGGCCACCCCGGTGTTCTGGATCAGTCTCAGCGCCAGGGGCAGTTGCGGATGGTCCGAGTGCAGGGAACGTGCGAGAGCGAGTGTGTCTTCCATGGTGATCACGTGCTCGGGAACCGAGACGGCGGGTTTGCACAGGGTCGCCACGAGCGCTCTCCTTCATTGGGGTTCGCAGTGAACTGCGGCCCACACTCACGGGTGGTCCAGCGCCACGCAACCCGGGACAAGCAGGGGAGAGGGCGTGCGGGGGCGGCCGTGAAGGAAGGACCGGCGCGGGATACGAAGCACCGTCCGGGTTGCGCGTACCGGCTACGGAACGTAGGGAAGGAGCGGGCCGATTGGGCCATTCAGGGGGCTCCGGCTCCCTGGCCACCGGTCGGCCGGCGCCGGAGGTGAGGGACCTCGGCCGCCGGTCGCGGGGAAGGCCGGCCGCCCGATCCGGTCCGCCTGCGGGAGGCGCCGGCGGCAGGCAGCGCCGTCCGCCCGGAGGGCGGGCCCGCGCCCGCCGCGAAGCGGCTGATGTCACCGCGGTGCGTGCGATCGCAAGGCGGCGTGCGTGCCGGGCGGCGCGGGCCAGGCGGGACTTTCGAACACGCCCCCGTGGCATCCGTCGGCCGGACCGACTTCGGGACAAGCAAACCGACTGTCCTGTATTCGACGGGAACGATGGTGGTCGCTGTCGGAATGCAGGAGGTATCGGCCATCTCCGGAGGCGTGAGTCCACGAGTCTCCGTGTCCGTCCCCAATTGTTATGGCGTACAGGATATATTCCACATCCGGTTGAGCACTATAGTACGGGGTGGGCGGTTTGTTTTCGGACGCCGATGTCCGCTTGCCGGTCCGTGGAGAGGCATTTCATGGCAACACAGGAGCGCGCCATCAGGACGCGCACGGCGATCCTGGAGGCGGCCGGAGCGGTCTTCGACGAGTACGGGTACGCGTCGACCACGCTCACGATGGTTCTTCAGCGGGCCCGCGTCACCAAGGGCGCTCTCTATTTCCACTTCCAGTCCAAGGAGGCGCTCGCGCAGGCCGTTCTGGACGAGCAGGTGCAGCTCGGGGCCGTTCCGCCGCAGGCCTGCAAATTACAGGAAGTCATCGACATCACCTTCGCCGTCGCCCACCGGCTCCTGGAGAACGCTCTGCTCAGGGGAAGTGTCCGGCTGACGGTGGATCAGGGTGCCCCGCCCGGTGTCGATCACAGCGGCCCCTTCCGCCAGTGGCCCGAGCACCTGATTGTGCTGATGGAACAGGCCCGTGAGCAGGGCGAGTTGCTGCCCAATGTGCAGCCGCGGGACACGGTGGAGCTGCTGGTGGGCGCGTTCGCAGGGATCCAGCTCATGTCCCGTGCGCTCACCCAGCGCGAGGATCTCGGGCGCCGGGTCTCCCTGTTGTGGGGTCATATACTGCCGAGCATCGCGGTGCCCGGACTGATGCCCAGTATCGACACCGCGCCCGACCGAGGGGCGCGTGTGACGGCGGCGGACCTCGCGGGCTGACCGGATGATCCTGCTCACCGGAGTCACCGGCACCGTGGGGCGGTTGGTGGCGGAACGTTTTCACACCCTTCCCCCGGCCGCCCCCGAGGAACCCGTCCGGCTGCTGGCACGCGATCCCCGCCGTATCGCCGCACTCGCCGGTCCCCAAACGGAGGTCGTGGGCGGCGACTTCGCCGACCCGGCCAGTCTGGCCGTTGCGTTGAAAGGGGTCAGGACCGCGCTGCTGGTGACGGCCGACCCGCTCTCCCCCGCCCATGACGAGCATTTCGTCACGGCGGCCCGGTCGGCGGGCGTACGGCATCTCGTCAAGCTCTCCGCGCAGGCGGTGGCGGAACCGGACGCGACGGATCTGATCACGCGGTGGCAGCGGGACAGCGAGGACCTCATCCGCGCCTCGGGCCTCGGGTGGACCTTCCTGCGGCCCCGGGCCTTCATGTCCAACACCCTCGGCTGGGCGCGCTCCATCCGGGACGAGGGCGTGGTGCGGGGGATGAACGGCACCTCGCCGAACGCCACCGTCGATCCCCGGGACATCGCGGACGCGGCCGTACTGTCCCTCACCGGCACCGGCACCGGAACGGGCGCAGGCACGGGCGCAGGCAGCGGCTCCGGTCGTACGGGCCGGGCCTACGCCCTGACCGGTCCGGCCGCGATCAGCCCCGTACAGCAGGTCGCCGTGCTGTCCGAGGTGCTCGGACGTCCACTGAGGTTTGTGGAGGTGACACGGGACCAGGCGTACGAGGCGCTGCGCGCCCGGTATCCGGTCCCGGTGGCGGACGCGCTGATGGAGGGCGCCGTACGGCAGCGGTCCGGCGCCAAGGCCCGGGTGGAACCGACGGTGGAGACACTCCTCGGCCGGCCCGCCGGTACGTACCGCTCCTGGGCGGCGGACCATCTCCGGGCCTTCCGTCCCGTCTGACGGGTCGCGGGGGTCCCCCGGGGTCGCGCAGGCCGCGCGGCACGAAGCCGGGCCCCCGCCCGTCCTCATTACCTCCGACGTAATCGACCCCTTCGCGGACAGGCGGCATCGTTGCGGTCACCGGGACTCGGGCGGCGCACTCCGGCCGAGCCCCGGCCCCACCTCCGGTGGGCACGGCACACACACGGCGCCGCACACAACCCTCCATGGAGGCTGATCACCATGTCCGCACACCGTTACGAGACCGCTGTCACCCGCTACTTCGAGGCATGGAACGCCACCTCCGCCGAGGAGCGGGCCAAGGCCGTCGCCGCCGCGTGGAGCGAGAACGGCCGCTACACCGACCCGCTGGCGGAGGTCACCGGCCATGAGTCGCTCGCGGCCGTCATCGCGGGAGCGCGGGAGCAGTTCCCCGGGTTCACCTTCACACTGACCGGCGAGGTGGACGGGCATCACGACACCGCCCGGTTCCGCTGGGAGCTGGTCTCCGCCGCCGACGGCTCGGCGCCCGTCGCGGGCTCCGATGTGATCACCCTCGCCGAGGACGGCCGGATCGCCGGCGTCTACGGCTTCCTGGACCGGCTGCCCACCGCGGCCTGAAGCGGCGGCGGACGGGGCCGGTCCGTACGGCCCCGTCGGCGTCTCTTCGGTACGGTCCCGGGCGCGCCCCGGGACCGTACTCCGGGCCTCCCCCGGGGGGGTATCCGGGACGGACCCCGGGGGCCGTACGCCCGACGGGCCCCGGGACCGTATCGCGGAAAGGCTTGTGGGAGCGCTCCCGCGACGGGCAGCATGTCTGGTATGTCATCGCTGTCCGCCTCACCGCCCCCCGCCACCGTCCGCGCCTACCGCCCCGACGACTCCCCCGCGCTGTACGACATCTGCGTACGCACCGCCCATGAGGGCGGGGACTCCCGGCATCTCTATCCGGATCCGGAGCTGCTGCCGAGCATCTTCGCCGCGCCCTACGCCGCCCTGGAGCCGGAGCTGGCCTTCGTGCTCGATGACGGCCGGGGCCGGGCCGTCGGCTACGTTCTCGGCACCGCCGACACCCCCGCCTTCGTGAAGGCGTTCCGGGATGTCTGGCTGCCGTCCCTGGCCGGCCGCTATCCGGAACCAGCCGGTCCGGTCCGTACTCCGACCGACGAGATGACCGGCCTGCTGCACCGGCCCGAGCGGATGGTCCTGCCCGAGCTGACCGGTTATCCCGCCCATCTGCATATCGATCTCCTGCCCAGCCACCAGGGGCAGGGGCACGGCCGCGCCCTGATGCACACGTTCCTCCGCGCCCTGCACCGGAAGGGAGTGGCCGCGGTCCATCTCTCGATGGTCACCGCCAACACGGGTGCCCGCGCGTTCTACGACCGTCTCGGCTTCCATGAGATCGCCGTACCGGACCCCGGTCCCCTGACCTATCTCGGACGCCCGACGGCGGTTGAATAGCCGTACTCGTCCGCCGGCCCCTCCCCCCTCTCCGCCCGGTCCGCGGGGGGCGGGCGACGTCCGGTGTGCCGTCGTGCGAGTCTGTCTCCTGTCCGCCGACGACCAGCCGACACGAGGAGAGAACATGGGCGAGCGCACCACCGGTACGGAGTCGTGCCTTGGCTTCACCGACTGGAGCTGGCTCAATCCGCCCGCCCACTGGGCCCCGTACGACGACGCCCTGGATGTCACCACGGCCCAGGACACGGACTTCTGGGTGACCACCCACTACGGCTTCGTGCGGGACACGGGACACGCCCTGCTGCGGCCGGTGCCCGGGAACTTCGTCCTGCGTGCCACGTTCACGGGGGACTACCGCGAACAGTACGACCAGGCGGGGCTGTTGCTCCGGGCCGACGAGAAGAACTGGATCAAGACGGGTATCGAGTACGTCGACGGGCGGCAGCAGCTCAGCGCCGTCGTCACCCGCGAGGTGTCCGACTGGAACGTCGTACCGCTCGCCCATCTCACCGACAGCCCGGCGCCCGTGACGGTCGAGATGCGGCGCGAGGGCGACACCGTCACGATCCACTACGGCATCAACGGCTCCCCCGCGACCATGCTGCGGCTCGCCTACTTTCCCCCGGACGTGGCCGCGCAGGCGGGACCGATGTGTGCCTCCCCCGACGGCAAGGGCTTCACGGCCCGGTTCACATCGCTGAGCTTCGACGCGCTCTCCCCGGCCAGCGAGTAGGTCCTGTCCGGCCGGACAGGACCTACGGCCGAATCCTGCCACGGCACACACACGGCCGGGACCCCGCTCGGGGCCCCGGCCGTGTGCCGATGCGCGCGTACAAACGCGGAGTTGACCGGGACGGCCCGGTTCAGCTCCTCGTTCCGGGAAGACCCTAGCCCTTCGGCGGTGCGGGCAGGTCGTGCGCGGTGAACCCGCCCTTCAGGGTGCCGGGCGGGGCCTGGCTGACACGGACCTCACCGGAGCCGGTGCGGTAGAAGTAGGCCCAGGTGGAGCCCGCCGCGCCGGTGTAGGTGAAGGCCGTGGGGTCGGTGGCCGACTGCTCGGTACCGGCCTGCTGCCAGGCGCGCCACGTACCGAAGGAGCCCTGGACCTCCTCGCGGGTGTGGTGGACCGTGCCGTCCTCGCCCCGCGCGACGACCGCGGTGTAGCCGGTGGCCGGGTCGATGACGGCGGAGGGGGCGCCGGTCGCGGTGAGGTCGCCGACCTGGGTCCATGCGGCGGGGAAGGCCGCGCCTTCGGCGGACTGGACCAGGGAGACGATCTTGCCGTTCGCGCTCCGGGCGAAGACACCGAGCCGGTATCCGGGGTAGACCACCACGGACGGGGTGTGGGTGATCTTCCGGTCGCCGAGCCCGGTCCAGGAGCCGACCGCGCCGTCCCTGAAGGTCGCGGTACGGATCTGACCCGTTGTGTCGGTGCCGAAGAGCTGAATGCCGTCGCGGACGGTCACCGCCGTCAGCGGCCCCGAGAAGCCCTCGCCGCCGAGCCGGATCCAGCCCATGAAGTCGACGTTGGGCCGCTGCTGGGCGCGGTACCACGGCTTTCCGTCGGCATCGACGGCGAACTGGACCAGCACGTCGTCGGAGGTGGTCGCGGTGACCGGATGCTCCTTCATCGCGCCGGCCAGATTGATCCACGTACTCCATCCGGCGGTGCTCGCGTTGTGACGGCGCCACCAGGTCTCGCCGTTGACGCGCTGGACGGTCAGGGCCACCTTGCCGTCGGGCTGCTCGGCGAGCTGCGGCCTCCCGGAGAAGGTCTCGGTCTCCGGGCTCACCGTCCACTGGACGCCGGCGAAGTCGGCCGGGTCGGTCTGCCGGCCGTTGACGAGACGGCCGTTGCCGTCGGTGTAGGCGTACTCGATCTCACCGGTGGACGCCTGCATGACGCTGCCCGGACCGGCGGGGTCTATGCCGATCCTGGGCGACTCGGGCGTGTAGTCGGCCCGGAGACGGCAGGAGTCCGGGGCGCCGGACACGCTGGTGT
This sequence comes from Streptomyces sp. NPDC055025, assembly GCF_053608565.1. NCBI lineage: Bacteria > Bacillati > Actinomycetota > Actinomycetes > Kitasatosporales > Streptomycetaceae > Streptomyces > Streptomyces sp. NPDC055025. The sequence goes on along the minus strand of NZ_JBSGVS010000037.1, from coordinate 76,319 downwards.
AGCCGGCCCAGTGGCTGCCGGAACCGATGAGCGCGTTGTAGCTGACGAACGTGCCGGCCGGCTCGTGGTAACGGTAGTGACGCACCTCGCCGTTGGCCTTGACCCGCATGATCACATCACCGCCGAAGGAGGTGATCGCCTTGGAGTCCCGCCAGTCGGCCGTGCTCACCGTGACCTGGCGCTGGAGCCAGCGCTGGCTCTCGAAGTCGTAACGGGAGCGCAGCAGATGACCGGTCGCCGAGTCTATCCCGTACACCACCCCGTCGTCCGTGGCGACGATGTGGCTGAACCGGCCCCAGCCCGAGTCGACCTTCTTGTTGCCGTCGGGGTTCCAGCTGTCCGTGCCCGTGGAGTACTGCACCCACCGCACATCACCGCCACCGTCGATGTGCCAGATATGGCCGCCGCGGTCGACACTGATCTTGTTACGGTTCTCCGGCAGACCGTACGACGCCAGCCCGGTGTTGATCAGCCGGTGGTGGATGTCCCACTGACCGGTGGAGCTGACGCGGTGACTGACGTACATCCCCTCCGTCTTGATCCCGTAGAACGTCGCGGCGTTGCCCGCCAGCACACGGGGATACTGGTTCCAGCCGGTGTCGATGGTGGATGCCTCGGGAACGGCGGACGTGCCGCCCGCCGGGTCGGTCACATCGCGGCGCAGCAGGCTCCCGGCCGTGGTGACGGAGTAGAGGACACCGCTGGGAGTGCAGGTCGGCCCGACGTTGGCGTTGATCCAGGTGAGCGCCTTGTCGATACGGGTGCCGATGGCGCCGGTGCGGGTCTCGGCCTCGGCGCCAAGGCAACCGCCCTGCCAGGAACGGCTGTTGATACCGACGAGCTGCACCGATCCGCCGGCCTCACGGAAGGCGGGACCTCCGGTGTCGCCCTTGCAGACCGCGGCGCCGTTCTTGCCGGTGATGGTGACCTCGGTGGCGCTCGCCGTGTCCACGGCGAAGGTCCCGGTGTGCAGGCGCAGCGGGGCCCATTCGTCCTTGGTACGGCCGTATCCGGCGACCCGTAGCTCCTCCCCCGCTACGGGTGCGGTCGCGCTGAGGGCGACCGGGGTGATGCCGGTGACAGGGCTGGCGAGCTTCGCGAGCACCAGGTCCTGGTCGGGGTGGGGAACGAGGTCGACGACGTCGCGTACCTGTCCGGTCGTGGTGGTCAGATCGGTGCGGCCGATGGTGGCGGTCGTCCTGAGCGCGGGCGCGCCCGCGGGCACATCGAGGCTCACGGCCGGGTCGGCGGCGAAGCAGCTCGCGGCGGTGAGCAGCCAGTCCGAGAACACCAGCGTGCCGGAGCAGGCCCGTTGGCCGTTTCCGATGTCGAGCCGCGCGGTGAAGGCATAGGTGTTGTCGGACGCGGAGGTGCCGGCGACCGCTTGGGCGGGGGTGGCGGACACCATCATGGGGACGGCGATCAGAGCCGCGGCGAACGCGGCGAACGCGGAGAAGCGGGCGTTACGGGGTCTGGGCATGACCATTTCCTTGGGGCGCGATCGAGTGGACCCGGCGGCCAGGAAGCTCCGGTCCATGAGAGGTCGAATTCGGGCGCTGTATATGGGTACGGAGAGCCATTGCGTCAGCCGGTGACACGAATCTCGACCAGGACGGAGCGGGCGCCACCGACGGTGCCTTCACCGACCGGTTCGAAGCCGTCCTTGGGTACCGCCACCGTGGTGGTCTCGCCATTGGCGGTCAGGTCCGCGCTGATGGGGTGGTCCGCTGTCTCCAGGGCGAATACCCGGGGAAGTTCCAGCGTGAGAAAACCGGTTGTGGTGGTGGCCCGGAAACAGTAGGTGCCGTCCCGGCCCGCCGATTCGTCCTCGACGGTCAGCACCCTGATCTGGTTCGCCGTCTGGCCGCACTCGGCCAGCACGATGTGGCCGTCACCCTTCTTCAAAAGGATGCCCTTGTCGGCGAGAATTCGCTCAGCGTTCGGATAGTTGTAATCTTCGACCGCGAACGAGGGACTGTCCGCGGCTGCGCCGCTGGTGGGAGCCGAGGACGGAGCGCCCCCGGCGAAGGCGAGGGTGGACACCCCCGCCACGGAGACGAGAGTGCCGATGAGACCGGCGAACAGACGCCGGCGAACACGAGATATCACCGAGAGGGTCCTTTCCGGGCGGTGCGCGAAGACACCAAAGCCCCAGACCCTTGTCTCCCCCGGAACCCGGCCCCCCTCGCACCGCTGATTGTCAGTCAGTTCACAGTGCCGATGAAGAATAGCCCAGCACCCTCATCCTGAGATGTGCCGCGCATCACATGATGAACCCTTGGAGGTCGCATGTGAACAGGTTTATGCGCAAGGCGAATTGAGGCTCTTTGGCTGGCTTCGGCTGAGTCTCCCGATGACACCGCATCACCGTCGCTTATGACCCGCGGCACCGACGTTCGGCGGCCTGACGGGAGTTGCCGTGAAATGAGATGGGTGTCTTGTGAAGCGAGGAATCCACGGCCGGGATATGCGGGACCGCGATGCGGAGCCGGAGAGGGAGACGGAGCGGGAGCGGCTGGTGGCCGAGGCCGCCGTGCCCGGGACCGGCCTCACGGACAGCGCCCGCACCGGTCCGAGGCCCTCTGGCACGAGCCGCCGTCGGACGCTTTCCTGGGTGGGTCCCCCTTTCACTCCCGACCTCTTCGCGTTCCCTCCCTCCGTTCGCGCTCTCTCCCCCCGCTCGCGTTCCCTCCCCCGCTGCCGCTGTCCGTCCGGCGGCCTCCGACCGCCGAGGAGCCCCGCCATGACGACCGTTCCCGTACCCGTACCCGGTCCCCGCCGACTGCCGCTGCTGGGGAATCTCCCGGCCTTCTCCCGTGATCCGCTCGCCTTCTTCACCCGGCTGCGGGATCGCGGGGATCTCGTCGAGTGGCGGCTCGGGCCGCAGCGCGCCCTGTTCCTCTCCCGCCCCGAGGACATCGGGGAGCTGCTCACCGGTATCGAGACCGAGTACCGCCACCCCGAACTCGGCTGGGCGTTCAAGCTCGTTCTCGGCGAGGGCGTCGTCACCTCGGAGGGACCCGCCTGGCGCCGTAAGCGCGCCCTGGTCCAGCCCGCCGTACGACCGCGCCAGGTGCGCGGATACGCGGAGACGATGGCGGACTGCGCGGCCACGCTGGCGGACACCTGGCGGCCCGGCCAACGCCTCGACGTACGGGGCGAGATGCTGGGCCTCACCCAGCGCATCGCCGTACGGACGCTCTTCGGAGCCGACACCGCCGGCCGCGAGAGCATGATCGGGCCCGCGATGGATGTCGCCCAGCGCGCGATCGGCGACGAGTTCCGTGGGATCACCCTGTTCCTGCCGCCCTGGATCCCGACCCCGGGGCGGCGGCGGCTCAAGCGCGCCGTGACCGTCATCGACCGCGAGGTGGCCCGGGTGACGGAGCTGCGCCGGCGCGGGCACGAGGACCGGGACGATCTGCTGAGCCGGCTTCTCGCGGCCAGGGACGAGCAGGACCGGCCGCTCACCGACAAGGAGATACGCGACGAGGCGGTCACCCTCTATATCGGGGGCCATGAGACCACCGGCACCACACTCACCTGGGCCTGGTACCTGCTCTCCCGCAGCCCCGGGGCCAGGGCCCGGCTCACCCGCGAACTGGACGACGTGCTCGGCGGCCGGCCCCCCGGCCACGACGATCTCAAACAGCTTCCCTGGACCGAGCAGATCGTCAAGGAGACCCTGCGGCTCTACCCTCCGGTCTGGCTGATGACCGGGATCGCCAAGGCGGATTCGACGCTGGCCGGGCGCCCGGTGGCGGAGGGCACGGTCCTGTGGTCCAGCCAGTGGAGCGCGCACCGGGACGCGCGCTGGTTCCCCCGTCCCGACGACTTCCGTCCCGAACGCTGGGGCCCCGACGCGGCCGAGGCCGTGCCGGATCACGCGTGGTTCCCCTTCGGCGGCGGCTCGCGCGCCTGTCTCGGGGCCAGGTTCGCGATGGTGGAGGCGGTGCTCGTACTGGCCACCCTCGCGCAGCGCTTCCATGTCGAGATCGACCCGGGCGACATCCCGCCGAGGACGGGCCTCACACTCCAGCCGTCGCGTCCCGTGCAGGCCACCCTCCGCCCCGCGGCGGGCTGACGCCCGCACCCGCGTCAGGGGTGCTCACCGGATCACGCCGCGGGCACGGCGACGGTCACGGGCGCCGCCGCGAGCGCTCCCACAGCCGTCGCGGTGACCCGGATCTCGGCCCGCCGTGTCACACCGCCGACCGTCACCGCGAGCGTGACCGTACCCGGCCGCAGTGCGGTCAGTGTGCCCGTCGCCGGGTCGAAGACCGCCGTATGGCGGGGCCGGGCGCCGTCGCGGTCGCCGATACGGAGATTCGGGGACCCGGTCCAGTCCGCGCTCAGCGGGAAGCCGGCCGGGATCCGCCGGGCCCCTTGGACGACGGTCGCCGGGACCTCGGCGCTGTGACGGGGGCTCAGCACGGCCGGCGCGTCCAGTTCCAGCGCGTCCACGTGCGCGCGGGTCTGTACGGAGACCCAGTCGGGGCCGCCCTCCCACGGTCTCGCCCGCGCCGCCGACCGCTCACGGTGGGAAATCCGGTCCACACCGACGAGCGACCAGCCGGTGAAGCCGCCCTCGTCCACCGGCGCGGCGGGCGCCTTCCCCGAGTTGCCGTTGATCAGATACGGCACGCCGTTCACCCGCGAGGCGTGGAAGACCCCGACATGGCTTCCGATGAGTCCAGCGCCCTTGCCGGTCGTACGGCGGAACTCCGTGAGCCACCGCTCGATCAGGGCCGCCTCCTTGCGGTCGCTCAGCTCACTGGCCCGCTGGACCGTCGGATCGCGCGGCGGTACATGCTCGATCAGCATCACCGAGCGGACCCGGCTGTCCTTCGCCGCCGCGTCCAACTGCTCGCGTACGGCCCTGATCTGGGCGAAGCCGCCGCCGCGCAGCGTCAGACTCGATGTGTCGAGGGTGAGGAAGCGGGTGCCCTCGTGGTCGAAGACCCGCTGGGCGGGGCCGAACCGGTCGGTGAAGTCCTCGATGGAGCCGCCCATCACCTCGTGGTTGCCCGGAACGTAGTACCAGGGCACCGCGTCGCCCAGTTCCTCCGTCAGGACGGTACGGGCGAAGTCGAGATCCGCGGGCGAGCCCTCGTCGACGAGATCGCCGTTGATCACCACGAAGTCCGGCCGCGCCGCCCTGATCTCACGCAGCGTACGACGGGCCTGGGCCACGATCGCGCTGTCCGGGGCGCGGGCGACGAACTGGGCGTCGGACATGACCGCGAACCGCCAGTCCCTGCCCTCCGTCCGCGCCGCCGGGCCGATCAGCGGATCGGCGGTGCGCGGCTGTTCGGGCAGATTCACGGTCGGCGGCACCTGCGCCGTCAGATCGTCGATCAGGATCTCGCCCGTGTACTGCTCGGTCGCGGCGGTCTCGGCGAGATAGAAGCGGTGGACGCTCAGCGGCATGGCCGCCCCGGCCGGTACGGCGAAGGTCACCTGCCGCCAGCCGGTCCAGGTGACATACGGTCCGCGCAGCAACTGGTCGGAGCCCGCGGCGTCCTTGAGATGCAGGGTGGGCCAGGCGCCCTTGCCGTCGCCCCTGATCCAGAGTCCGAAGGACTGCGGCTGGCCGGGCACCGCGATCCGCCGCGGCGGAGAGGCGTACGCGGCGCGGGTGGCGGTGGATCGGGTGAAGTCGTAGGAGAGGGTGAGCCCGGTACCGGTGTGCCCGTCGGGGGTGGCCGAGACCGAGCCGCTCGCGCGTGCCTGGCTGAAGGTCCAGGACGCGGCGTCGTCGAGGCCGGAGACCGGCTGCTCGTCGAGTCCGACGCTGACGGCGAGTGAGGTCGTGGCGCCGCCGACGCCCGCCGTGATCACTCCGGCGCCGCTGCCCTTGAGGGACCGCACGGTGAAGGAGCCCTGGCCGTCGTCGGTGACGGCGAACAGCGACCGGTCGTACTCCAGCGTGACGTCCCGGGGTTCGACGGGCGCGCTGGTGCCCTGGGCGTCGAGTCCGACGATGCCGAAGGTGCCCGTCGCGGCCGCGTCCGCGAGTCCGACGCGCCGGGTGGTGGGCTGGATACGGTCGAGCGTGCCGAGCACCGTCAGCTCCGTACCGCCCGTGGCGTGTCCGCGCTCCGCGCGTACCTCGGTGGTGCCGCCGCGGCGCGCGGTGAACACCCCCTGGGAGTCGACCCGCCCCACCGAGGGCCGTACGGCCCGCCAGCGCGGGGTGCCGGCCGCGGGGCCGTACGTCTCGTCGTACCCGGCGGCGGTGAGCCGGCGGGTCAGTCCGGGGAAGACGCGCTCGGGGTGGCCGCCCCTGACCGGGTCGACGGTCGGTGCCGCCCCGGCGGAGGTACGGGTCTCGACCCAGAAACCCGTGAGCCGGCCGCTGCCGTCCGGCGCGGTGAGCGCGAGACCGTTGGGCACCGTGCGCTCGCTGCCGTCCGAGGGGCTGTTCTCCACGCGCAGGTCGTCGCTGCCCGGCGTGCGGGCGACCAGGGTGGAGGAGCCGCCGCCGTCGAGGTTGAGCGCGTTGTACGCACCGGCCTGACGCATCATCAGGCCCAGCTCGGTGAGGGTGACTCCGCCGCTGTCGGCCTGCCGTCCGTCGACGGTGATCACCTGCATCGTGCCGCCGTCACGGGAGAATCCGACGGCCGTACGCGGAGCCGCGGTGTTGTTGCCCTCCCCCTCGTGGCCGACCGCCGTCCCGTCGGCGACCAGCAGTTCACGGCCGCCGACGGCGGTGCGCGGCACGGACCCGCTGTCGGCGCGCGGCCGGTACTCCAGCGTCACCGGGTCACCGGGCCGCAGCGCGGCGAGCGCCACGGCGCCCGCCTCCCGGCCCACCAGCACCGTGGTGCCCTCGGCGATCGGGCCGTTGCCGGGCACGCCGGACACGGAGACGACCTTTCCGTCCCGTACGGCGGCCTCGGCGACGGGGGCCGCCCGGTCCACGGTGAGACGGCGGTCGGCCTCGCCCCAGCCCGTGGTGTAGGCGCCGATACCGCCGGCGGGCACGTTCGCCGCGTTGTACGCCTCCAGCGCCCGCGGTCCCGACGGGAGTGTCACGGTGCCGTCGAAGTACAGCTTCAGGATCCGCCCGGCGTTCCCGGGGCCGATACCGACGGCCTGATGGGCCCCGGGCGCCGGGGACTGGACGACCTCGCCGTCCGAGAGACCGGGGCCCTGGGGCGCTCCCGTCTCGTTGATGTCGAAGAAGTCGGCGTTGACCGCGGCGACGGTACGGCGGCCCGGTCCGGCGTCGTGGCCGGCGGCGAGCTGGGAGACGGTACGGCGGTCGGAGACCTTGCCCGAGGAGAGATAGCCGGCCTGGACGCCGCTGCCGTCGAGATCGACGGAGAGCGCGTCGACACGCAGCCACTTGTCGGATTCGAGCCGGTCGTACGAGGTCAGCCTGATGCCGGGGGCGATCGGGCGTGAGACGCGCGCGGTCTCGATACCGTCGCCGTCGGCGATGGAGCTCGGGGCCGCCGTGGCGCCCGGTACGGCGGTGGCCGCGCTCGCGGGCGGCGGGGCGACGGGCCGCAGGATCTCCGCGGCGGTCCGGGGACGGGGGTCGGGGACGGAGTCGGCGAGGGACGGGGCTGCCGCCCCCGCCGTCAGAGCGGTCACCGCCGCGAACAGCACGGCGGACCGCCCGGCAAAGCCTGGGCCCACAACTTCTCCTGGAGGACGGTGGATACGCACTCGGCAAGCGCTGTCCGCAGCCAGCATCGCGGTGCGGGGACCATTGATCCAGGGGTTGGCGGGAACGTCGGGGAGAACACGCGGTGACCGGGTGAAGCGCGCCGGAGCGCACACGGACCCGCGAGAGGCGGCGTCGTAAGGGATTCTGACGTGATATCAGCGGCGCGGGGCCGCCGAACCGGACCCCCGGGCCCCCGAACCGGACCCCGGGCCCCCGAACCGGACCCCGGGCCCCCCTCACGAACCCCGTTCAGTCCCGGCGCAGCAGCAACAGGGCCATGTCGTCCTCGCCGCTCTCCTGCCCCCGCTCGTCGAACAGCAGGTCCGCCAGTTCCGCCGGATCGGCGGGGCCCGTCCGTACCCTCTCCCTGAGCACTTCGAGCCGCTCCCCCAGATCGGTCCCCGGCTGCTCCACCAGCCCGTCGGTGAAGAGCAGCAGTGTGTCGCCGGGCCCGAGCACCCCCGTGGTCACCGGGTAGCCGATCCCGCCGGGCCGGGTGAACTCCGCCGAGAGCCCGAGCGGCAGTCCGCCCGCCGAGGGGATCCAGTGGCAGCTTCCGTCGGCACGCCGGAGCAGCGGATCGAGATGCCCGGCCCGTACGACGCTCAGCGCCCCGCTCGACAGATCGATCTCCACGTAGGTACAGGTCGCGAAGCGGTCGGTGCCCAGCTCGTGCAGGAGCGCCGAGGCGCGGACCATCGCGGTCGCGGGCGGATGTCCCTCGGAGGCGTACGCCCAGAGCGCCATGCGCAGTTGTCCCATCACCACCGCCGCGTCCGTGTCATGGCCCTGGACATCGCCGATCGTCAGCCCGACCCGGCCGCCCGGCAGCGGAAGGACGTCGTACCAGTCGCCGCCGACGCTGCGGCCCAGTCGCGCGGAGCGGTAGCGGACGACGGTCCGTACCCCGGGGATGTCGGGGATACGGCGCGGGAGCATCGCCTGCTGGAGGCCCTCGGCGAGATCGTGCTCCTGTTCGTAGAGCATGGCGCGCTGGAGGCTCTGGGCGATTCCGCTGCTGAGGGCGACCAGCAGATTGCGCTCCTCGTCGCTGAAGGCGCCGTGCCGGGGATAGAGCAGTCCGAGGGCGCCGATCGGCCGGGCCTGGGCGATCAGCGGCAGATAGGCGCCGGAGCCGACCGAGAGCGGTTCGAGGTGGGGCCACAGAAGGGGGTAGCCGGCGCGGAACTCCTCGCGCGAGGTGATGAAACGCGGCCGCTGGGTGCGTACCACCTCGCTCATCGGGAACTGGTCGTCGATCCTCGTGTAGAGCAGTTCCGGTACATAGGAACCGAGCCGTCCCTCGGCGACCAGCCGGATCCGGCCGCCCTCGATCACCCCCAGCATCACGCTGACGGCCCGCAGATGTCCCAGCGCCTCGTCGTCCTTGAGGACGGCGATGACATCGTCCATCGAGGTGGCGCGGGCCAGCAGGGCGGTGGTCCGGTCGACCACCCCGGTCAGCCGGCGCCGCCCCTCGTCCACCTCGCTCCTGAGGGCGGCCTCGGCCAGTTCCTGTTCGGCGGACCGTACGATGCCGATGATCCTGCGGGGCCGCCCCGCCTCGTGCCGGATGTGCGCCTGGGTTCGGGTCCAGTGCAGCGATCCGTCGCGGTGCCTGATCCGGAAGTACGCGCCGTAGGAGTTCAGTCCCTCCTCGAGCGCCCGCGCGATCAGGCTCTTCAGCCGCGCCGCCTCGTCGTCCGGCACCAGATCGAGAAGGGTCTTCGGATCGCCGTCGAACTCCTCGGGGCGCAGGCCGAAGATCTCGAGGGCGGGCCCGTCGAGATGCACCAGCCCGCTGTCGAGATCCCAGTCGAAGCCGCCCATACGGTTCAGCGCCAGGCTCAGATCCGGATGGGCGGGCCAGTCGTCCGGCAGCGATACGGCAGCCGGAGGTCGACCCCGATCAGCCATGCGGCCACCATCTCACCGATCGGGCGGTCGCACGCCCCGGGCGCGTCCTGACGGGTGCCGGCGGGTGCCGGCGGGTGCCGGCGGATCCCCGCGGACGGCGGCGGGATCCCGGCGGATCCCCGCCGGGGCGACCGGATCGCGGCGGATCCCCGCCGGGGCGACCGGATCGCGGCGGTTCCTGTGAGACCGCCCCGGAAAGCGCTTCCGACCGTGGGCCGGTCGGAGGAGACTGCGTGTCTGCACGCCGAGGGCTAATATGATCATCATTCGAAAGAGGACCCCGCTCTCCATGCAGAATCCCGAATCAACCCCGCGTTCCAGTCCGCTGGACCACCACTACTCGGGGGAGCACCCGCTCCGCACGCTCGCCTACCTCTTCCGCCCCGACCGCCGCAGGCTGCTGCTCGCCGTCGTGGTCTTCGCCGTCAAGCACATCCCCGTCTGGATGCTGCCCCTGATCACGGCCAACATCATCGATGTGGTCGTGGACCACCGGCCCGTCTCCCACCTCTGGTACAACACGGGGGCCGTGGTGCTGGTCCTCGTGCTCAACTTCCCGCTGCATCTGCTGTACGCGCGTCTGATGAGTGCCAGCATCCGCCGGATGGGACGTGAGCTGCGCTCGGCGCTCTGCCGCCGGATGCAGTATCTGTCCATCGGCTACCACGCCCGGGTCAGCGCGGGCGTGCTCCAGACCAAGGTCGTACGGGACGTCGAGTCGGTGGAGACGATGACCCAGCAGAGCGCCGACATGGGACTCGGCGCCATCATGACGCTGCTGGGCGGACTGGCGGTGATCGGGTTCCGTACCCCGGTCGTGCTGCCGGTGTTCCTGGTCGTCGTCCCGCTGGCGGCGCTGCTGGTACGCCGGCTGCGCTCCCGGATACGGAGCAACAACGAGGAATTCCGGCTGGAGGTCGAACGGCTCTCCTCCCGGGTCGGTGAGATGACGACACTCATACCGATCACCCGCGCCCACGGTCTGGAGAACGCGGCGCTGCACCGCGTCGACAACACCCTGGAGCGGGTGGTCACCGCCGGATTCCGGCTCGATGTGCTCAACGGCCGCTTCGGATCGCTCTCCTGGATCCTGCTCAACACCATGGCGGTCGGCTGTCTCTCCGGCTCGGCGGTCGTGGCGTACTACGGCTGGCTGGGACTCTCGGCGGGCGATGTGGTGATGATCAGCACCTTCTTCACCGCGCTGACCGCCTCGCTGACGACGCTGATGAATCTGACCCCGATCATCTCCAAGGGGCTGGAGTCGGTGCGTTCGGTCGGTGAGGTCCTCCAGGCACCCGACCTGGAGAGCAACGAGGGCAAGACCCTCGTCGAGCGGGTCGGGGGACGGATCGACTTCCAGGGGACGGGCTTCCGCTACCCCGACGCGACGGAGCACTCCGTGAGCGGGTTCGATCTGTCGGTGCTGCCCGGCGAGACCATCGCGCTGGTGGGGGCCTCGGGCGCGGGCAAGTCCACGATCCTCAATCTGCTGATCGGTTTCATCCGGCCCACGGAGGGCCGGATCCTGCTCGACGGTACGGACATGGCGTCCCTGGATCTGCGCACCTACCGGCGCTTCCTCTCCGTCGTACCGCAGGAGTCGATCCTGTTCGAGGGAACCATCCGGGAGAACGTCACCTACGGTCTGGAGGGCGGCGCGGACGAGGAGGCGCTGCGGGAGGCCCTGCTGGCCGCTCACGCGATGGAGTTCGTCGACCGGCTGCCCGACGGTCTCGACACCGTGGTGGGGCAGCGCGGCGCCCGGCTGTCGGGGGGTCAGAAGCAGCGGCTCGCGATCGCCAGGGCGCTGATCAGGGATCCGCGGGTGCTGGTGCTCGACGAGGCGACCTCGGCGCTCGACAACCGGTCGGAGGGGCTGATCCAGGACGCGCTGTCCCATCTCGTCCGGGGCAGGACGGTCTTCGTGGTCGCGCACCGGCTCTCCACCATCAGGAACGCGGACCGCATCATCGTGATGGACCGCGGCAGGATCGTCGAGGTGGGCAGCCACCATGAGCTGCTGGCGCGGGGCGGGGAGTACGCCACCACGCTCCAGCCCCGCCGCTCCGGCTGAGCCCGGGTCACCCGGGGAGGGGTCCGGCTGTCAGCCATGTCCGCGCGGGCGGGCCGGACCGTCCTCGTCCGCGGGATCGGTACGGCGGGCTCCGACGTGTTCGTACGCCGGCGTCATCTGTACGCCGGCGACCTCATGGCATCAGTCCGGTCGGGCCCCGCGACGGGCTCGACCGGCCGGCCGGAAGGCTGGGACCGCTCGGCCGACCGGCCGACCGGCTGCCGGAAGATGCGGCACCGAATGGCTGGTTGTCCGTTACCGAGCGTGAGTCAGGGCGTTGAAGGGCGTGAAGGCCGCACATCTGCGGCCGCGCCCCACACGTCCAAGGAGAAACTTGATGTCGCGTATCGCAAAGGCAACCGCTGTTCTCGTCGGCACGGGCGCCGTGCTGGTCGGTGGCGCCGGTATGGCCGCTGCCGACGCCGAGGCCGAAGCGGCGGCCGTCGGCTCGCCGGGTGTCCTGTCCGGCAACGTCCTCCAGGTGCCCGTGCACATCCCGGTCAATGTCTGTGGCAACACGGTCGACCTGGTCGGTCTGCTCAACCCGGCGTTCGGCAACCACTGCGCCAACATCTCGGGCAAAACCTTCAAGACCCACGGCCACGGCGGCCACGGCGGCTACGGCGGCTGATCATCCGGTGAGGACGCACGGCTCCGGGGCCGTGCGTGACCGGTGAGTGACGGCCTCCCGCGTTCACGCGCGGGAGGCCGTCGTGTCCACCGGGCAGGGACCGCGCGATCGTGCGCCGGAGGATCGCGCACCGGGGGCTCGTGCGTCCGGGATGATCCGCCGAGAGGGCGGGCACGGTCACTGTTCGTAGCGGTACAGGTCCCGGTGGTCGAGGAGTTCGGCCGGTTTGGCGTCCCACGGCGGCATGGGTTCCTCCAGGCTGATGACCCGTCCGCTCTGCGGATCGCCGGGGCGCAGCCGGGTCCTCGGCAGATAGACCGCCTCCGGATGCCGCTGCTGCCAGCGGTCCCACAGCAGGTCGATGAAGGAGTGGTGGAGCCAGAAGACGGGGTCGTTCGGGGAGGAGGCACCCAGCATGTGCCCGCCGACCCAGCGGTGGACGCGATTGTGGTTGCGCCAGCGCTCGGCGCCGCCGGAGAGCCAGCCCTCCAGCCGGTTGCGGAACCCGGAGGCGACGGTCGAGTCCCAGGGGGCCGCGTCGTACACCGGCTCGTTCATCGCCCAGTCCAGTTCGTCGTGGCTGGGCAGCGCGATCGGCGCGGACGGCCGGCCCAGATTGCGCGTCAGATACTTCTGGTCCGTCACCCCGTGTCTGATCGTCCACTGTCCGGTTCCGTATGCGAACGGACCGGTCATGACCTGATGGTCACGCGCGCGGCCGTTGCCACCGAGGAAGTCCTCGGACCAGAGCGCGGCGGCCGGTGTGTTGTCGGCCGTCCAGTCCCAGTAAGGGACGGTCACCTTGGCGTCGACCCGCTGGAGCGCGTGCTCGAACTCCAGCAGGAAGCGGCGGTGCCAGGGGAAGAAGGACGGCGTCATGTGCGCGGCGCGCGGACCCTCCTCCGCGTCGGTGACGTAGAACTCGATGTGCTGCCGTACGAACTCGTCGTACTCCCCCGTACGTTTCAGCTCCAGGACGGCGTTGACGAAGCCTCTTCGCTCCGCGCCGGTCAGATTCCGCTGGTTCTTTCTCGTGTACACCGCGAAGGCCCTCCCAGGGGTTCACATGTGATGGATCGGTCCGGAGAGCGACAGTCCGGCGCCGGCGAGGTCGTCGACCGCCGCGCGGGCCGCGTCCAGCGGGGTGGGGAACGACTCGTAGTGGTTGACGACACTCAGATAGCTGCCGTCCGCGCGCCGCATCGTCTGGAGGGGCCGGCCGTCGATACGGATGTCGAGCACGGACGGGACGGCCAGGAATCCGGCATCGGAGGGAGCGCGGACGCCCCCCGTGACATCGATCCGGATGTGCCGTCCCCGGTACATCTCGTCGGCCGTCCCGCCCGCTCCGGCCGCTCCGCCGCCGGCCCCGTCCGTATCCGCTCCGCCGCCCGCCCGGTGGCCCACCCTGAGGATGGGCGTCAGCACCGCCGACGTGCCCGCGACCACTCCGAGGGCGAACACCCCGCGCAGGAGCCGGCGCCGGGGGCGACGGGGACCGGCCGGCGCCGGCTGTTCGGGACACGGTACGTGGACGGGTCTCGGCTCCATCTGGTCGTCCGGCACAAGGGACCTCCGCTCGTCGGTGTGGGGGCGCTCGCTCCGGTACGCGGGCGTGCGAAGACCGGCCGCTGCCCCGACCGGCACAACGAGACGGTGGGCAAACGGTTATCCGGCGGGCGGCCTTCTCTGGTCCGCGCGGCGCGGAAACGCGGGGCAGCGGGCGGTGCGGTGCGAAGGCCGGTGAGGTGATGAGGCAGGGTAGGCGGGGACCGGACGATGACCGGCAGCACAGCACCGAGGACGCGGGAGGCAGCTTGTCCGTCGAGGAATCCGGGCACCGGGGGCCGTCGTGGGACGGCGAGGGAGATCCCGTGGCGCGGGACACCCTCAGCGCACCGGCCGGCGGCGGGCGGACACCCGGCGGGCCAGGAGCCGACAAGCCGCCGCCCGACCACCCGTCACCTGGCGGACCGGCCCCCGGCGGGTCCGCTCCCGGCGGGGCCGGACGCATCACCGGAGCGTTGCGCCGTACACCGCTCGCGCTGTGGCGGGACGACGCCACCGACCGGGCCGCCGCCCTCACGTACTACGCCGTTCTGGCGATCTTCCCCGCACTGCTGGTCACCGTCTGCTCCATCGGCCTCGCCGGTCCCGGTGCGAGCGGGCAGCTCGCCGGCCAGATCACGGTCCTCGTTCCCGCGCAGTCCCGGGTGCTGGTCCACAGCGCCCTGGAGGAGATGGCCCGGCAGCGCTCCGCGGCCTGGGTGCTGGCGTCCTTCGGCACCGTCGGCGCCGTGTGGTCGGCCTCCAGCTATCTCGGGGTGTTCCGCCGGGCCCTGCACACCATGTACGGCACCGTCGACCGCAGACCGCCGTGGCGTACGGCGCCGCGGATCGCGATCACCGCCTGCGCCCTGCTCGCGCTGCTGGTGACCAGTGCCTTCACGCTGGTGCTGACGGGTGAGGTCGCGGCCACGCTGGGGCGGGTCCTGGGGATGGACTCGACGGTGAGCCTGGTGTGGAACGCGCTGAAGTGGCCGCTGCTGCTGACGCTCGCGGCGGTTCTGGTGCTGGTGGTGTTCCGTACCGGTCCGCCCGGCAGACGGGGGCTGCGCCACGCGCTGCCCGGCGGGGTCCTCGCGGTCGCGCTCTGGCTGCTGACCTCCGCCGGCTTCGCGCTCTACACGGCGCAGGCGGGCACGTACAACCGGCTGTACGGGTCGCTCGCCGGGATCATCGTCTTTCTCGTCTGGCTCTGGGTCACCAATCTCTCCCTGCTGGCCGGTGCCCAGTTCAACGCCGAACTGGTCAGGAAGAACAGCTCGGAACCACGCGAAGGCCGGAACGGCGACCTGTAGGTCGTCGGACCGGCCTTCGCGCCCGCACCCCGCGGCCCGAAGGCCACGGGTACGGGGACCGAACGGTGTCAGCAGCTCAGATTGGCCCCGGGAGTGGTCCCGAGGATCTGCACGAAGCGCTGGTAGTTGTTGATCCGGCTCTGGACCTGCGCCGGGTTGCGTCCGTCGCACTCCAGGGAGCCGTTGATGGAACGGATCGTCTGGCCGAAGCCGGCCTGGTTGACCATCGCGTTGTGCGGGGTCATCGTGCCGGGACCGTTCTGGGTGTTCCAGTACCAGAGACCGGTCTTCCAGGCGACGGCCGATTCGCGCTCGACACGCCACGGGTCGGCCAGCAGGTTGATACCGAGCGCGTCACCCGCGGCCTTGTAGTTGAAGTTCCAGCTCAGCTGGATCGGTCCGCGCCCGTAGTACGCGGCCTGACCGGCCGGGCAGCCGTACGACTGTGACGTGTCGCAGTAGTGCGGGTAGTTCGCGGTGTTCTGCTCCACCACATGCACGAGACCGCCGGTCTCGTGGCTGACATTGGCGAGGAAGGCCGCGGCCTCCTGCCGCTTCACCGTGTCACTGCCGGTGTTGGCGAAGCCAGGGTACGCGCTCAGCGCGGCCGTCAGCCCGCTGTAGGTGTAGAAGGAATTCCGGCCCGGGAACATCTGGTTGAACTGGGACTCGCTGACGACGAAGCCACCGGCCGGCGGCGGGTCGGTCGGCGGGGTACCGGTACAGTTGTACGGCTCCCAGTACCAGGTGCTGATGACCGGGTCGTAGCCCGGGTTGTCGTGCTCGGCCACATAGAACTTGCCGTCGG
This sequence comes from Streptomyces sp. NPDC055025, assembly GCF_053608565.1. Classification (NCBI taxonomy): domain Bacteria; kingdom Bacillati; phylum Actinomycetota; class Actinomycetes; order Kitasatosporales; family Streptomycetaceae; genus Streptomyces; species Streptomyces sp. NPDC055025. The sequence goes on along the minus strand of NZ_JBSGVS010000037.1, from coordinate 60,344 downwards.
TGTACTTCACGATGTTGCCGGCGACATACGCGCGGCCCGCGACCCAGGCCGGGTAGTCACAGGCGCCGGAGCCGCCGCCGGGGGTGGAACCGTCACAGGAGCCCTGGTCGGCCCAGACATCGCTGGAGCCGGGGGTCTCCCCCTGTGTCCACCACTTGGCCGACCAGTTGCGACCGTTGTACGAAGCCGTGTTGCCGCCGGTGTACACGGCGGACGCGTTCCATCCCGCCGCGCAGGTCGCGGCGGAGGCGGAAGAGGCGGGCAGGAAAATCGTGAGGGCGAGGGCCGAAACCATCGCCGCGAACAGGGCAAGGGCGCGCTGTCTCAAACGACTCACTCCTTCGCGCGAGCAACCGGTTGTCCGGCTGCTCGCCATGGGGGGTGAGGGAACCAAATCGGAATCGCGTGAACCTGTCAAGGTCTAGACCAAGGGATGGAGCGGAGGTCACAGCACACCCGGACGATCCGGCCACCCGGGCCACCAGGACCGGCCATCCCGGGGGCAACCGGAGGCACACGAAGGCACCGGCGCACCCCTGGCGTCGAGACGGTGCCCACCGAGACTCCGGCCGCCCCCGCCACCTCCTTGATCCCCACCGGACGCCGCGTCAGACGGTGACCTCCACCAGGTCCAGATCGGTCAGACCGGAGAGCGCGCGCAGCTCGGGCAGCAGCCGGCCGGTGGCCAGGGCCCAGTGGTGACCGACCCCGCTGGCGCTCCACGCGTCGGTCCACTCCCCCGGATCACAGCCGAAGTCGACACGGGAGGTGGTGTTGCCGATCTCCAGATGCGGCCCGGGGACGATCTCGCCCTCGGCCGCCACCAGCCGGTACCGGCCGTCACGGCTCTGTCCCACGCCGACCAGGGTGACGGGACCGTGCCGTACGTCGAACTCGACGGAGACGCCCCAGCCCCGCTTGCCGTGGTAGACACCCAGACCGCGCAGCAGCGGCTTGCGCTCGCTGATGGCGAGATGACCGGGGCCGTCATGGCCCATCTCGACGACTCCGGCCGTGAAGTCGAGCGCCTGGAGTTCGGTGAAGGATCCGCCCGCGCCGAGACGGTCGGCGATCAGCATCGCGAGCGAGGTGCGCAGTTCGTACTCGCCGCAGGCCGGGACACCGCGGGCGGTCAGCAGCGAGGAGCCGAGGATCATGCCCGCGCCGAGCCGTTCATGGATCTCGCCGTCGAGGCCGCGGTGGTAGTACGCGAGCGAGTCCAGGTCGAAGTCGGCCACCAGCCGGTCGAGCCCGACGGAGACGCGCGCCGCCCAGCGCAGATCGTCCTCGACCACGGAGTCGGCGAGTTCGAAGACCTCGCGGGTCTCGTCGAGCTTCGCGGTCAGCTCCCGGTCCTCGACCCGTTCGACCCGGACCCGCAGATCGTCGAACTCGACGACCTCGACATGGCCGCCGAGATTGGCCGGGACCATGGTGAGGTCGGTGGAGACGTCGTACATACCGGGATAGAGGTGTCCCATCAGGCCGTGCCGGCCGTGGCGCAGGACGGAGCGGACGCCGGCGGCGCGGATCCAGCGGCCGATGCGCCCCCAGGCCCGCTCGTCCTCGAGGTGCCCGGAGACGGAGCGGAAGGGGACACCCACGCGCTCGAAGGCGTTGGCCATCTCCGGCAGCGGGCAGGCGCCGCAGTACGCGAGCCACTGTCCGGTGTCGAAGGAGGCGTGATCCATGGACGGTGTGGGCTGGAGATTGATCAGCAGGACGGGCGCGCCGCTGCGCTGGGCGACGGGGACGAGCATGGTCGCCGTCATATAGGTGGTGAGGAAACCGACGATCAGATCGCAGTCGGCGGCGCGGAGTCTCTCGGCGGCCTCGGCCCCTTCCCGGGCGTCCGAGATGAAACCGGCGTCGACGACCTCGGCGTCGAACTCCCGCATACGTGCGGTGACCCGGCCGGCCGAGCGCCGTAGCTGCGGCAGGAGACCGGGGAACTGCGGCCAGTAGGCGCCCAGTCCGCCCGCGACCAGCCCGATCCTGGGCTTGCGGGCGACGGCGGGGGTACGGACGGTCATGGCGGCTCCGTGGTCAGAAGTCGAACTCGTCGATGTTGGTCCTGTCGAAGACGGTCGGCTCGCCGAGGATGACCTCGCCGTCCTTCCCGATCGTGTACTCGCCGAGCCTGCCCGCCTCGAACCTCTCACCCTCGGCGCCGGTGATCTGTCCCGACGCCAGGGCCGCCGCCGCGTACGCGCCCAGATAGCCCAGCTCCTCGGGGTTCCAGAGCGAGAACTGCTCGACGGTGCCGTCCTTGACGTACGTGCGCATCTGGTTCGGTGTGCCCAGGCCGTTGAGCACGACCTCGCCCTTGTACGAGGAGTCGCTGAGATAGCGGGCGGCGGCGGCGATACCGACGGTGGTCGGCGAGATGATGCCCTTGAGGTCGGGGTAGGCCTGGAGCAGTCCCTGTGTCTGCTGGAAGGACTTCTGGTCCGCGTCATCGCCGTACGCGACCTTGACCAGCCGCATGTTCCGGTACTCGGGCCGCTTCAACTCGTCCTTCATGAACTCGATCCAGGTGTTCTGGTTCGTGGCGTTCTGGGTGGCCGAGAGTATGGCGATCTTGCCCTGGTGGCCGATCTGTTCACCGAGGTGCCGGACGAGACCGCGGCCGATCTCCTCGGAGCCGGCCTGGTTGATGAAGAGCTGGCGGCACTCCTTGGCGGTGTCGGAGTCGTACGCGACGACCTTGATGCCCTTCCTCATGGCCTGCTTGAGCGGCCCGCACACCGCGTTCGGATCGTTGGCCGCGATCAGGATGGCGTCCTGGCGCTGCTGGATGAGGGTGTTGATGTACGAGACCTGCGAGGAGGCACTGGCGTCGGAGGGGCCGACCTCCTTGCCGGTGGCGCCGTACTCGGCCGCGGCGGCGATACCGGCCTCGTCCACGATCTTCTCGTACGGGTTGTTGATCTGCTTGGGCAGGAAGGCGAGCTTGAGGCCCTTCCTCAGGGGCGCGTCCGGATCTGCCTCGGCGGCGGTGGCCGTCTTCGTGGTCTCCTTCTCCGTGCTGTTCTTGGTGGTGCCCGAGCAGGCGGCCAGGGCGACGGTGAGGGCACAGACGGCGGCGGCCGCCGTGCGGCGCCGGACGGCGGTACGGATGATCATGGCGGGCATGTGCCTTTCGCGAAGTACGGCGGGGGGTCGGGGAGTCGGCGGGCGGGGAGGCTCAGGACCCGGACGCGCCGACGGCGGCCCGCCGGTGACGGCGCTCCACCACGGCCGCGACGACTCTCGGGGCGAGGACCGAGGCGACGAGCAGCAGCCCGGTCACGATGACCTGGACCTCGTTCGGCACATCGTTGAGCGTGAGGAGGTTCTTGAGGACTCCGATCAGCAGCACACCGGCGACCGCGCCGAAGAGTGTGCCCTTGCCCCCGTCGAAGTCGACGCCGCCGAGCAGGACGGAGGCGATGACGAGCATTTCGAAGCCGAGGCCGTTGTCGGCGCGCGCGCTGCCGTAGCGGAGGGTGAAGACGATCCCGGCGAAGGCCGAGAACACCCCGGTGACCACGAAGAGGATCAGCTTGAACCGCTTGACCCTGATCCCGGCGAAGTAGGCCGCCTCCTCCTGCGCGCCGATGGCGAACAGCGACCGTCCGAAGGAGGTGGAGTGCAGCAGTACGGCCGTGGCGACGGCCAGTACGAGGAACAGGACGACGGGGTAGGTGAGGAAGGTGCCGGGGACCGTGGTGGTGTCCACGGCCCGGTCGGCGTACACCTGGGGGAAGCCGGTGACGGCGTCACTGCCCAGCGCGACCGAGGCGAGGCCCCGGTAGAGGGCGAGTGTGCCGATGGTGACGGCGAGCGAGGGCAGCCCCACCCGGGTGACCAGCCAGCCGTTGAGGAGTCCGCCCGCGACCCCGGCCAGCAGCACCACGGGCACGATCAGCTCGAAGGCCCAGCCCGCGTTCCACAGCGCCCCGGTCAGCGCGCTGCCGAGGCCCAGCATGGAGGCGACGGACAGATCGACCTGTCCGGCCACCACCAGCAGGGTCATGGGCAGGGCGATCAGGGCGACTTCGGCGATGTCGTTGAAGGCGAAGGCGAGATTCCCGCCGGAGGCGAAGCCGTCGGTGGTGCCGAGGCCGGTCACGAACACCGCCACCAGCAGCACGCCGACGGCGGTGTCCCAGCGCGGTCCCACCGTGCGGAACAGCCGCCCGGCCGTCGTGGGGCGGGGCTCGGGCGCGTCCGCTCCCGGCCGGGGCGCGGTCTCCGGCTCGGTCTCCGTCTCAGGCGCCGTTCCCATGGCGGGCGCTCCTCTTCCTCAGGGCCGCTGTCATACGCAGGGAGACGATCCGGTCGACGGTGATGGCCGCGAGGAGCAGTGCGCCGGTGATGGCGCCCTGCCAGAACGCGCCGACCTTCAGGACGATCAGGGCGCTGCCGATGGTGGTGAGCAGCAGCGCGCCGAGCGCCGCGCCCCACACCGTGCCCGTACCGCCCGTGATGGCGACGCCGCCGACGACCACGGCGCTGACGACGGTGAGTTCCCAGCCGTGGGCGTTGTCCGCGACGACGGTGCCGAAGCGGGCGAGCCAGAGGGCGCCGGCGAATCCCGCCACGGCGCCGGAGAAGGCGTACGCGGCGAGGATCCTGCGGCGGATCGGTACACCCGCGAGCCGTGCGGCCTCCGGATGGGAGCCGATCGCGTACAGCTCGCGTCCCGAACGGTAACTCCGCAGGTAGTACGCGGTGAGCGCGAGCAGCGCGAAGGCGATCAGGGGGAGGTACGGGATCCCGATGGCACTGCCGCCGCTGCCCAGGTCGAGGACCGCTTCCGGGATGTCGTCGGCGCTGATCTGCTCGCCCTGCGCCCACCAGTAGTCGAGGCCCTGGATGATGTAGAGCATTCCGAGGGTGACCACGAGCGCCGGGACCCGGCCGAAGCTGACGAGCGCCCCGCTGACCAGGCCGCAGCCCACGCCGAGCGCGATACCGAGCAGCAGCACGGTGAGCACGCCGTGGTCGGTTCCCGCGACGAACTTCCCGCAGGCGAAGGCCGAGAGCCCGACGACGGAGCCGGCCGAGAGGTCGATGTTGCGGGTGACGACGACCACGGACTGGCCGACGGCGAGCAGCACCAGGATGGAGGCGTTGAGGAGGAGGTCCTTGACGCCCTGGCCGTCGAGGAAGCGCGGATTGGAGATCCAGGTGCCGAGGACGAGCAGCGCCAGCGCTCCGGCGATACTGATCTCCCTGGCCCGGAACACGGCGTCGACGAGCGAGCGTGCCGAGCGCTCGTCCCGGCCCGCGTCGGCGGGCCTGTCCAGCAGGGTGGTCATGCCGCCGCCCTGTCGCCGCGGCCGGTCGCGGCGGCCATCACCGTCTCCTCGGTGGCCTCCGCGCGCGGGATCTCGGCGGTGAGACGGCCCTCGTGCATGACGAGCACCCGGTCGGCCATGCCCAGGACCTCGGGCAGATCGGAGGAGATCATGAGGACGGCGAGTCCCTGCGCGGCCAGGGAGGAGAGCAGCCGGTGCACCTCCGCCTTGGTGCCGACGTCGATGCCCCGGGTCGGTTCGTCGACGATGAGGACGGCCGGTTCGGTGGCGAGCCACTTGGCGAGGACGACTTTCTGCTGATTGCCGCCGGAGAGCACACCGACGGGATCGGCGAGCCGGTTGTACGTGAGGTGGAGGCGTACGGCCCAGTCGGCGGCCCTGCCGCGCTCCAGCGCCCGGCGCACCAGACCGCCCCTGCCGAGGCGGCCGAGCCCGGTCAGCCCGATGTTGCGCTCGATGGACATCTCCATCACCAGTCCGCGCAGCCGCCGGTCCTCGGGAACGAGCGCGAGTCCGGCGTCCATGGCGGCGGTCGGTGAGCCCGCGGGCAGCTTCCGTCCCCCGACCTCGACCTCGCCCGCGTCGGCCCGGTCGACACCGAAGACGGCCTGCGCCACCTCGCTGCGCCCCGCGCCGACGAGCCCGGCGAGCGCCACGATCTCGCCCCGCCGTACGTCGAACGAGATGTCCCGGAAGACCCCCTCCCTGGTCAGCCTGCGCACCGACAGGGCGGTCTCCCCGACGCTCGCCCGCCGCTCGGGGTACAGCTCCCCGAGATCACGGCCGACCATGCCGCGTACGAGATCGTCCTCGGTGAGTCCGTCCAGCGGCCGGGAGGAGATCAGCCGGCCGTCGCGCAGGATGGTGACCCGCCGGCAGAACTCGAATATCTCGCCGAGCCGATGGGAGATGAACAGCACGGCGGCGCCCTCCGCCCGCAGGGTGCGCACGACGGAGAAGAGCCGCGCGGTCTCACCGCCCGTCAGGGCCGCGGTGGGCTCGTCCATGATCAGGACGCGCGCGTCGAAGGAGAGCGCCTTGGCGATCTCGACGATCTGCTGGTCCGCGATGGAGAGTCCGCGCGCGGGACGGTCGGGGTCGAGTCCGACACCGAGCCGCTTCATCAGGGCGGCGGTGCTCTCCCGTACGGCCCCGCGGTCGATACGGCCGAGCGAGCGCCGGGGCTGACGGCCCATGAAGATGTTCTCCGCGATCGACAGATCGGGGAAGAGCGTCGGTTCCTGGTAGATGACGGCGATCCCGGCGTCGCGGGCGTCGGCCGGACCGTGGAAGACGACGGGTCCGCCGTCGAGGAGCACCTCGCCGGCATCGGGCCTGTGCACCCCGGCGAGCGTTTTGATCAGGGTGGACTTGCCCGCGCCGTTCTCCCCGGCGAGCGCGTGCGCCTCACCGGGGAACAGTCGCAGGGAGACGTCCCGCAAGGCCCGTACGGCGCCGAAGGACTTGCTCACATCCTTCAGTGCCAGGACCGGGGCGGGGCCCGTGGCGGGCTGGTTCATGAGGGCTCCTCAGCGGCGGCGGGCCGATGGCGGCGCCCGCCGTGAAAGGTTTCAATGAGGTTGCACGGAAGCTAAACGGCCTTCCAGAGCGGCGTCAATGGGCTGCGCTCGACATGTTCGGGTGAATTCGCGGGGATGCGACCCGAACAAAGGGAGGTGTCGCGCGGAGGGTTGACACGTTCCGGCAGCTCCCATAACTTCGCCGCGATGAAACGATTCATAGGGAATCGCGGCACTGACTCCGGCTCGCCCCGCGAGTCCGCACCACGGGAGCGCTGGGATATGACGGGTCCATCCGCCGAGTCCGCTGTGAAGGCGGCGCTGAGGTCACAGGCCGTCGAGACGCCGTCATGGGCGTTCGGGAACTCCGGTACCCGGTTCAAGGTGTTCGCCCAGCCCGGTGTGCCGCGTACGCCCGCCGAGAAGCTCGCGGACGCCGCGCGGGTGCACGCGCACACGGGCGTGGCCCCGACGGTGGCGCTGCACATCCCGTGGGACCGGGTGGACGACTACGGCGCGCTGGCCGGCCGGGCCCGGGAGCTGGGGCTGCGCATCGGGGCGATCAACTCGAACGTGTTCCAGGACGACGACTACAAGCTCGGGTCCGTCACGCATCCCGATCCCGCCGTGCGCCGCAAGGCGCTGGGGCATCTGCTGGAGTGCGTGGACGTCATGGACGCGACCGGCTCGCGCGATCTGAAGCTGTGGTTCTCGGACGGGATCAACTACCCGGGCCAGGACGACATCGCGGCACGTCAGGGACGGCTCGCCGAGGCCCTGTCCACGGTGTACGGGCGGCTCGGGGACGGTCAGCGGATGCTGCTGGAGTACAAGCTGTTCGAACCGGCCTTCTACGCCACGGATGTGCCGGACTGGGGAACGGCGTACGCGCACTGTCTGAAGCTGGGCCCGAAGGCGCTGGTGGTCGTGGACACCGGGCACCACGCGCCGGGCACCAATATCGAGTTCATCGTCGCGGTACTGCTGCGCGAGGGGAGGCTCGGCGGATTCGACTTCAACTCCCGCTTCTACGCGGACGACGATCTGATGGCCGGGGCCGCGGATCCCTTCCAGCTCTTCCGGATCATGTACGAGGTGATCAGGGGCGGCGGGTTCACGGCGGAGACGGCGTTCATGCTCGACCAGTGCCACAACATCGAGGAGAAGGTCCCCGCGATCATCCGGTCGGTGATGAACGTCCAGGAGGCCACGGCCAAGGCGCTGCTGGTGGACGCGGAGGCGCTCGACGCGGCCCAGCGGAGCGGTGACGTACTGGCGGCGAACGCGGTGCTCATGGACGCCTTCAACACCGATGTGCGCCCCCTGGTGGCCGAGGTCCGCGCGGAACTGGACGCGGACGCCGACCCTGTCGCCGGGTACCACGCCTCCGGCTACGGAAAGCGGATCGTCGCCGAACGGGTCGGCGGCACCCCGGCCGGCTGGGGCGCCTGAATCCCGGTCCTCACCGCCCGTATCCGCCCCCGCACCTCACAAAGGGACATGATGACCGACCAGCCTCACCCCCACCCGGTGCCGGCCGCGCACCCGGTGGCAGCCGTGCAACCCGTGGCCACCGTGCATCCCGTGACAGCCACGCACCCGGTGGCGGCCGAGCTGCTCGACCGCTCGCACCGGCTCGGCGCCGATCCGCGCAACACCAACTACGCCGGCGGCAACACCTCCGCGAAGGGATCCGCCACCGACCCCGTGACCGGCGACGACGTCGAACTGATGTGGGTCAAGGGCTCGGGCGGCGATCTGGGCACCCTCACGGCCGACGGCCTCGCCGCGCTCCGCGTCGACCGGCTGCGCGCGCTGGCGGCGGTCCACCCGGGGGCGGCGCGCGAGGACGAGATGGTCGCCGCGTTCGACTACTGCCTGCACGGCAAGGGCGGGGCGGCCCCCTCCATCGACACCGCGATGCACGGACTGGTCGACGCCCCTCATGTGGACCATCTCCATCCCGACTCGGGTATCGCCCTGGCCTGCGCGGCCGACGGGGAGAAGCTGACGGCCGAATGCTTCGGCGACACCGTGGTCTGGGTGCCCTGGCGCAGGCCCGGCTTCCAGCTCGGCCTGGACATCGCCGCGGTCAAGGAGGCGAACCCCCGGGCGATCGGCTGTGTGCTCGGCGGCCACGGCATCACCGCCTGGGGCGCCACCTCGCGGGAGTGCGAGCGCAATTCGCTGCACATCATCCGTACCGCCGAGGCGTTCCTCGCCGAGCGCGGCGGGGCGGAGCCCTTCGGTCCCGTCCTGCCGGGGTACGAGCCGCTGCCCGAGGCCGAGCGGCGGGCGAAGGCGGCGGCGCTGGCCCCGCTGATCCGTGGTCTGGCCTCCACCGACCGGCGCCAGATCGGCCACTACACCGCCGCGGAGCCGCTCCTCGACTTCCTCTCCCGCGCGGAACATCCCAGGCTGGCCGCCCTGGGCACCTCCTGTCCCGACCACTTCCTGCGGACCAAGGTCCGCCCCCTGGTGCTCGATCTGCCCGCCGGGGCGCCGCTGGAGCGGATGAGGGAGCGACTGGCCGAGCTGCACTCCGACTACCGCGCGGAGTACCGGGCGTACTACGAACGGCACGCGGCGCCCGGCTCCCCGCCGATGCGCGGGGCGGATCCGGCGATCGTGCTGGTGCCGGGTGTGGGCATGTTCTCCTTCGGCAAGGACAAGCAGACCGCCCGGGTGGCCGGGGAGTTCTATCTCAACGCCGTCAATGTGATGCGCGGGGCCGAGGCCGTCTCCTCGTACGCGCCGATCGAGGAGTCCGAGAAGTTCCGGATCGAGTACTGGGAGCTGGAGGAGGCCAAGCTGCGCCGTATGCCCGCGCCGAAGGCGCTGGCGGGCCGGGTCGCGCTGGTGACGGGCGCGGGTTCGGGGATCGGCAGGGCGATCGCGCACCGGCTGGCCGCCGAGGGCGCGTGTGTGGTGGTCGCCGATCTCAACTCCGGGAGCGCGACGGCGGTCGCCGGGGAACTGGGCGGCACCGACACTGCGGTGGCGGTCACCGTCGACGTGACGGACGAGGAGCAGATCAGGACGGCGGTCGACGCGGCCGTCCTCGCCTTCGGCGGGGTGGATCTGATCGTCAACAACGCCGGTATCTCGATCTCCAAGTCCCTGCCGGAGACCACCGCGCGGGACTGGGACCTCCAGCACGCCATCATGGCCCGAGGCTCCTTCCTGGTCTCGCGTGAGGCGGTCCGGGTGATGACCGATCAGGGATTCGGCGGCGACATCGTCTATGTCGCCTCCAAGAACGCCGTGTTCGCGGGTCCCAACAACATCGCCTACTCCGCGGCCAAGGCCGACCAGGCCCATCAGGTGCGGCTGCTCGCCGCCGAGCTGGGCGCGCTCTCGATCCGGGTCAACGGTGTCAACCCCGACGGGGTGGTGCGCGGTTCGGGGATCTTCGCGGGCGGCTGGGGCGCCGAACGGGCGGCGGTGTACGGCGTGGAGGAGGAGCGGCTCGGCGAGTTCTACGCCCAGCGCACACTGCTCAAGCGGGAAGTGCTGCCCGAGCATGTGGCCAACGCGGTGTTCGCCCTGACGGGCGGCGATCTCAGCCACACCACAGGGTTGCATGTACCGGTCGACGCCGGGGTGGCGGCGGCGTTCCTGCGCTGAGAACGAGGTCCGTCGTGTCATCCACCGCGCCACTCCCCTTCGCCGCCGTCGATCTCGGCGCGTCCAGCGGCCGTGTCATGGTCGGCCGTGTCTCCGGCCGTGGCGCGGGCACACTGCGTCTCCAGGAGGTGCACCGGTTCCCCAACCGCCCGGTGCGGACCGCCGGCACACTGCACTGGGACATCCTGTCCCTGTACGGAGGTGTCCTGGACGGGCTGCGGGCCGCGGGCAGGGCGGCGGGACGGGCGCCGGCGAGCGTCGGCGTCGACACCTGGGGCGTCGACTACGGACTGCTCGACGCGGACGGTGCGCTGCTCGGCAACCCCGTGCACTACCGCGACACGCGTACCGAGGGCCAGGCGGCGCTGGTGGGCGCCGTGCTGCCACCGGCCGGGCTGTACGCGGCGACCGGCCTCCAGTACCTCCCGTTCAACACCCTGTACCAGCTCACCTCGGCGCGGGGCACCGCCGCGCTGGGCGCCGCGCGGCGGCTGCTGCTGATCCCCGACCTCCTCGTGTACTGGCTCACCGGCGAGGCCGGGACCGAACTCACCAATGCCTCCACCACCCAGCTCATCGACCCCCGTGCCCGTGGCTGGTCCCGGTCGGTCGCCAACGCGCTCGGCATCGATCTCACCCTGTTCGCGCCGCTGCGCGGACCGGGTGACCGGGCCGGTGAACTGCTCCCGGAGGTGCTGGCGGAGACCGGTCTGTCCGGGCCTGTTCCGGTGACGGCGGTCGGCTCGCACGACACGGCGTCCGCCGTCGCGGCGGTGCCCGCGACGGACGACAGGTTCGCGTATGTCGCGACCGGCACCTGGTCCCTGGCGGGGGTGGAACTGGACGCGCCCGTCCTCACCGAGGAGAGCAGACGCGCCAACTTCACCAATGAACTGGGCGTCGACGGCACGGTCCTCCATCTGCGCAACATCATGGGTCTGTGGCTGCTCCAGGAGTGCCTGCGCACCTGGGAGGCGGCCGGCCCACCGCAACGGCTGGACCGGCTGCTGCGCGAGGCCGCCGAGGTGCCCGGACTGCGGTCGTACGTCGACGCCGACGACCCCGCTTTCCTCGCGCCCGGCGACATGCCCCGGCGGATCGCGGACGCGTGCCGCCGCCTGGGCGTGCGGCCACCGGAGGGGCCGGCCGAGACCACGCGGTGTGTGCTGGACTCGCTGGCCCTGGCGCACCGGCGTGCGATCGAGGACGCCCAGCGGCTCTCCGGCCGCGCCGTGGACACCGTGCATGTCGTGGGTGGCGGCGCCCGCAACGGGCTTCTGTGCCGGCTCACCGCCGATGCCTGCGGACTGCCCGTGGTGGCGGGGCCCGCGGAGGCGGCGGCCCTCGGCAACGTACTCGTACAGGCACGCGCGGCGGGCGCCGTGCGCGGCGGTCTCGCCGAGCTGCGCGCCCTGCTCCGCGCCACGCTGGAGCTTCGCCGGTACGAGCCGGCCGGTGACCGGGCCCGCTGGGACCGGGCCGCGGCACTCATCGAGGGGCATACCCCGCATATGATGGTCCTACCGGACAGAGGTCCCCAGACGATGTGACAGAACGGGCAGGAACGCGTGGCGCAGACGGTCGGCATCAAGGACGTGGCCCGGCTGGCCGGGGTCTCGGTCGGGACCGTCTCGAATGTGCTGAACCGGCCCGAGAAGGTGTCGCAGCACACGCTCGTACGGGTCCGCGCCGTGATCGACCAACTCGGTTTCGTACGGAGCGAGACGGCCCGCCAGCTCCGGGTCGGTACCAGCCGGATCCTGGCCATCCTCGTCCTCGACATGGCGAACCCCTTCTTCGTCGCCGTCGCCAAGGGCGCCGAGCGCGCCGCGCGCGAGGCCGGGCTCGGGGTGATGCTCTGCAACAGCGCGGGCAGCGCGGCCGAGGAGGCGGAGTATCTGGCGCTCTTCGCCGAGCAGCGGGTGCGCGGGGTGCTGCTCACCCCGACCGACGCGTCCGGCAGCACCGTGCGGGAGTTCGCGCGTCAGGGCATTCCGTACGTCCATGTCGACCGGGCCGTGCCCGCCGACGAGGGGTGCTCCGTCTCGGTGGACGATGTGGCGGGCGGCGCGCTCGCGGTCCGGCATCTGCTGGCGGCCGGACACCGGTCCGTGACCTATATCAGCGGCCCGATGTCGCTCCCCCAGTGCCGGGACCGCCGTACGGGCGCGCTGGCCGCGCTGCGCGAGGCCGGTCTGCCCGAAGGGGCCCTGCGGCAGGTGGAGTCGGCGCGGCTGGATGTCGCCTCCGGTATCGACGCCGGAGCACGGCTGCTGGGTCTGGCGGAGCGTCCGACCGCCGTGTTCTGTGCCAACGACCTGCTCGCGCTGGGTGTGCTGCAAGCGATGTACGGAGCCGGGGTCGATGTGCCCGGCGATGTGTCGATCGTCGGGTACGACGACATCGAGTTCGCCGCCGCGGCCGTCGTACCGCTCACCTCCGTACGGCAGCCGGCCGACGCGATGGGGCGCGCGGCGGCGGAGATGCTGATGGACGAGACGGGACCGGACGCGGAGCAGCACGGACACCGCTCCGTCGTGCTCCAGCCCGAGTTGGTGGTGCGCCGCTCGACACGCCGGCTGGACCGGCCGACGCGCTGACCGCCGGCCCGTCGGTGACGGGGCGTCGGAACACCTGGACCGGCTACGGAGCCGCGTAGCAGTGGACCTTGACCGTCCGGTCCGGGCTCCAGCGCTGGTCGACGACGGCCATCAGATTCCAGCCGAGGCGTTCGTAGAGCGCGGCCGCGGCAGCGGCGGTGTCGCAGGCCACGACGTCCAGTACGGGGTGCAGACCGCGTTCGCGGGCCTCCCGTGCGGCCTGGGACATCAGCAGACCGCCGATCCCATGGCCGCGCGCCGAGCGGGCGACGAACAGACGGCCCAGTACGACGGTGTCGGTGACGGGCGTTCCCGTCCGGCTGCTCCAGAGGGCGGGGGCCACATCATCCGCGCCGGCCGGGGTGAGAGCGGCATGGCCGACGATCCGTCCGTCCAGTTCGGCGACCCAGGCGGCCAGTTGCGTGGGGCCCGCCAGCCAGTCGGCCGCGCTCTCCGGCCAGTTCACGGGATAGCCGTCAACTTTGTGCACCTCGGCGAGCACCCGCAGGCAATCGGCCAGGTCGTTCTCGCCGCGGCGCCGGACATCGCACATCGGGATGTCATCGGCTTTCGGCAATGTCTGTCGATTCACCGAACCATGCAACCACAGCGGGCCACGGATCCTTGCCGTGCCAGGGTCAACCATGCTCACGTGCCTGCCTGTTCGAATACCTGGGCATGGCTGGACAGTGACTGAACTACGTCCGCATTTGCTCCAAATCACTGGTAGATGAGGTGCGGTTGATTCAAGAGAGGGTCAATAATGCGCCAAGACCAGCCAATGCCCAAGGGTCTCCTGGATAGTCTCCGGCCGTGATATCGACCAGACATGCGAATAGACCCTCCGCAGCGACCGGCACACCCCGCCGCACGCTGCTCCGCGCCGCCCTGGCCGGTGGCGCCGCCACGGCCGGTGTGGCCATCGCCGCGCCCTCCGCGGGCGCCGCGGACCGCCACCTGCCCCGTCCGCGTCCGACCACTCCGGACGAGGCCCTCCGCGAACTCTCCGACGGCAACCGGCGCTGGCGGACCTTCCGGGAGCAGCACCCGCACGAGACCGAGACCGTGCGTCAGGCGCTTGTCTCGGGACAGCACCCCTTCGCCCTCGTCCTCGGCTGCATCGACTCCCGGGTACCGCCGGAGCTGGTCTTCGACCAGGGCCTCGGCGATCTGATGACGGTACGGTCGGCCGGCGAGGTCCTCGACGAGGCCGTCCTCGGCAGCATCGCCTACGGCGTGCTGGAGCTGGGGATCCCGCTCGTCCTCGTCCTCGGGCACCAGTCCTGCGGCGCCGTGGCCGCGGCTGTCGAAGCCGAGAAGTCCGGCGAGGAACTCCCCGCCCACATACAGTACTTGGCCGACCAGATCCGCCCGGCGATCGTGCACTCCGTGGAGGGTGACGCGCGCGTGGACGCGACCGTCACCGCCAATGTCGCCCGGGTGACCGGACGTCTGGCCGCGGAGCCCGACCTCGCGGCCAAGGTGGCCGAGGGCAAGCTGGCCATCGTCGGCGCCCGTTACGAGCTGGGCACCCAGCTCGTCCACAGGATCTGACCCCCTCCGCGCTTCCGCTCTTTGTCCGAATGGTCCCTGGCCGGGGATGGAGCAACCCCCGGCCAGGGAACGAATACACCCCTCCCCCTTGATGTGGTCGCGACACCTGTGCCATATATGTCTAGACCATTGCCCCCGGGTGGAGGACACGGCCATGCCCAGGATCGTCAGTCTTGCCGCGCTCATGTCCGCCGTTGTACTCACACTGGCCGCCTGCGGCTCGAACGACGAGGAGGACAAGGCCCCTTCGGCACCGGCCGGGGTCACGGTCCAGGCGGGCAGCGCCACTTCGGTCCATGTCATGTGGAACCAGCCCCCGGCGAAGGCCGGGATCAAGGGCTATGAGGTGTACCGGGGCAAGACGAAGATCAAGGACGTCCCGGCCGAGAAGACCATGATCGATGTCACCGGGCTGAAGCCGTCGACCGCGTACACCTTCTCCGTCCGGGCCAGGACCGACGAGGGCGCCTTCTCGCCGTACAGCGGTGAGATAGCCGTCACCACACCCGCCGCGGTCGCGGAGGACAAGGAAGCACCCGCCCGTCCGGAGAAGCTGACCGGCAAGAGCGACGGCGCGCGGGCCGCACGGCTGAGCTGGGCCAGGCCCGCCGGTGACCAGGGCATCACCTCCTACGACATCTACCAGGGCGACTCCAAGATCCATAGCGTGGGCGGTGACACGACCACCGCGCGGATCACCCGGCTGCGGCCGGGGACCCACTACCGCTTCACGGTCACCGCCCGGGACGCGGCGGACAACACCTCGCCCGCCAGCCGCACCGCCGAGATCACCACCCCGCGCGGGCCCGGCGACGACCCCGACACCGCCCCGATCGACTTCCGGGCCGCGACACACGCCGCCGACGGCGCACACTATGTCGATCTGTCCTGGCTGGCGCCGAAGACGGGCGGCGAGGTCCCCTCCTACCAGATCTATGTCGACGGCGCCTTCGCGACGACCCTGATCTGGGGCGGTGAGGCCCCCAAGGGCCGGGCCACCTACAGCGTGTATGTGAGCAAGAAGGCCGGCGAGACCTACCGGGTGAAGCTCCGTGCCAAGCTGCCCGACGGCAACTGGGGAAAGTTCTCCCCGGAACGCGCCATCGTCACGGGCGAGACCAGCCCCTGACGCGCCATCGCCACCCGTGGAGGCCGCCCCTGACGGGACCTGCCCCTGACGGTCCCCGCGCCACACAGCCGTCATGGCCGACGGGCCGGCCCGCGTCGCTCACCGCCGATCCGCAGCCGGCTCAGCAGACCTCTGCGAGCAGCCGGGCATGACGGCTCGGGGGCTCTCCGCGCCCGAGGTGGCGCCCCGTCCTCATACGGACCGGCGGGGCGCGGGACGGGGCGGGCGCGCCTTGCCTCCGTCATGAGCGCGTCCAGGTTCGTGCGGTGCCATCGGATCTCGTCCGGATGGTCGGCCACCACCAGCCGCCGCACCGTCGCCCGCGCCGCCTCCGATTCCGGCTGGCCGGGGGCGAGTTCGGGCCGCAGCCGGTGCAGCTGGGCCCGTTCGTAGGGATCAGGCACCAACTCGGCCAGCAGGGCCGGGTCCAGCACACAGCCGACGACGGCCGCGCGCTCCCACGGATCCTCGCTCTCGTGCAGCAGATGACCGATGCGCCTGCCCCGCCAGTTGCGCGGACGCCGGTCCTCCTCCGCGTCCGGACCATGTCGGAGCGGCCCTGGCAGCCGGCCGGTGA
The DNA here is from genome assembly GCF_053608565.1 of Streptomyces sp. NPDC055025. Lineage (NCBI taxonomy): Bacteria > Bacillati > Actinomycetota > Actinomycetes > Kitasatosporales > Streptomycetaceae > Streptomyces > Streptomyces sp. NPDC055025. Next base: position 44,031 of record NZ_JBSGVS010000037.1, on the reverse strand, counting down.
GCAGCGCCGGTTCCCGGGCGGCGAATGTCCTTACCTCATCGGCGGGATAGAGCCAGACGACCGCGCGATACCGGTTCAGATAGAACCTCACCGGAGCGATGAATCCCGCCCGTGCCAGCCGGGTGAAGCGGCCCGGACTGACGGTCAGCAGCTCCGCGCCCTCCGCCGTCCCCACCGTACGCGCCCGCTCGCGCAGCGCCTCCGGGAATCCCTCCGCCGCCCGCAGCCGGTCGATCTCCTGTCGGGTGACCTGCCGCCGCCCGGCGGCCGGTCCGGCGATGGTGCGGATATGGCCCAGCTGCGCGGCGAGCTCGAACTCTCCGCGTCTCAGCTCCAGCTCCCGCGCGGCCCGCACGACACCGACCGTACGTGCCGTGCGCGGCTTCTTCTCGGCGGGCTCCGCCGCCCCGGCCGTGGCGGCGGTCGCCGCCGTCGTATCCACAGCCGTCGTATCCATGGACACGCCCGGGACCAGGCCTGGCTCCTGGCCCTGATCCCCGTTCCCGTACCGGACTTCGCTCCGGCCTCGGCGCCGGCTGCGGATGTCGCCCTGGGCATCGCTGACGGACATGGTGGTCCTCCCCCGTGAGTCGTTGTCTCTCTCGCGATCACTCGCGATTACTCCCGGTGACGACCGTAGCGCGATGGCCACGTTCTCCGTCAGGCCTGTGGACAACTCCGAGGGCCGAGCGGAAAGACCAGCTCAGAGGCCACTCAGACTGCTGTGACCGGATTGCCTGACCGCGACTGCGAGATGCTCGCCGACCCGGTTGACGAGCAGCGTCATCTCATAGGCGACCTGACCGACATCGGCCTCCGCCGTGGTCAGTACGCACAGACAACTGCCGTCGCCGGCCGCGGTGACGAACAGCACCGCCTCGTCGAACTCGACCATGGTCTGCCGGGCCTGGCCCGCCCTGAAGTGGCGTCCTGATCCCCGGGCGAGGCTGTGCAGCCCCGAGGAGACGGCGGCGAGATGCTCCGCGTCCTCGCGCGCCAGTCCCGCACTGGCTCCCGTCACCAGACCGTCGTTGGACAGGACCAGCGCGTGCTGTATGTGCTCGACTCGCTCGGTCAAGTCGTCCAACAGCCAGTCAAGTCCCTTTTCGAGTGGCATTGCCGTTCCTCCCCGTTCAGATGTTCCCCTGGCTCGCAACGCCCCGTAGCCTTCCGCACCCGCCGCTCCCGGGCAAGCGCTCGCCGGGCCCCGGGGCCCCGGCGCACACCCGGGGCGTCGTATCGCGCGGGGCGCGTGCCCGACGGAAAATACGGGCATGGCGAGACACATGAGCAAGGACGAATGGCAGGCCTTCGTCTCCGAGGGGACACGCACCGCGAAACTGTCCACCGTACGGGCCGACGGGAGTCCGCACATCGCGCCCGTCTGGTTCGTGCTGGACGGCGACGATCTTGTCTTCAACACCGGCAGGGAGACCGTGAAGGGACGCAATCTGCTGCGTGACGGCAGAGCGGCGCTGTGTGTGGACGACGAACGTCCGCCGTTCGCCTTCGTGGTGATCCAGGGACGCGCCGAAATCGACGAGGAGCCGGAGCGGTTGCGCACCTGGGCGACGCGGATCGCGGCGCGGTACATGGGTGAGGAGCGCGCGGCGGAGTTCGGGGAGCGCAATGGAGTACCGGGTGAGCTGGTGGTGCGCCTCAAGGCCGACAAGGTCTCGGCCTTCGCCTCCGTCGCCGACTGACACGACGGGCCGACACCTCGGACCGACACGGCGGGCTGACACGCCCGGCCGTCCGGTCCGCGGCGGATCGCGACGGCCCGGACGGAGCAGGGCCCGCCCCGCGGCAGACCGACTGGCCCCGCGCAGAGCGAAAGGAGTGGGCCCCGGCTCCGCTCTCCGCGCGGTCGGGGCCCACTCCGTCACGGCAGGCTTCCCCCTCGCCGCCGTCGGCCGGCGGGTGTCAGGCGGCGGTCGGCAGGCTCAGCCCCTCGACCGGACCCGAGAGCGCGGCCTTGAAGAAGTGGCTCGCGTCATCCGCGAGCACCTCGCTCTCCCCCTTCTCCAGCGCGGTGAGAACCGCGCGCGCCACCGCCCGGGGATCGCCCTTGGGCACGTCCAGCGCCCGGATCATGTCGGTGTCGGTGTAGCCGAGATGCACACCCACCACCTGGGTGCCCTGCGGGGCCAGTTCCAGCCGGAGCGAGTTGGTGAGCGACCAGAATGCCGCCTTCGTCGCACCGTAGGCGCCGCTGCCGGCCGCCCAGGACAGTGCCGAATGGATGTCGACCAGTGCGCCGCCGCCCTGGGCCGCCAGGATGGGGGCGAAGGCCTGAGCCACCCTCAGCGCACCGAAGACATTGGCCTCGAAGAGCTCCTTCACGGCGTCCAGGTCGACCGTGACGAGGGAGCCGACGGCACCGATCCCCGCGTTGTTGAAAACGATGGAGACATCGTCCGCGACGCGCGCCAGCTCCGCCACCGAGTCCGCGTCCGTCACCTCGAGCGGTACGGGAACGACCCTGGGGTCGGGATCGGCGACGGGCGTACGGGCGGTGGCGTACACCTTGGCGGCCCCCGCCTCCAGCAGTTCCTGTACGAAAGCCCGGCCTAGTCCGCGCTGTCCACCAGTGACCAGGACGGTTGCTCCGCTGACGGCGGTCATGACGTTCTCCTTGGATGACGGTTCATAACGACATAGTCGAAATCGATTTGCCTCTGTCGCCAGCGTGCTCGCCCTCGCCGACATAGTCAAGTAGGATTCGGTTATGTCTTGGGCAGCCAGTGACCGGTACCGCGTACGCCAGGCTCCCGACGGACTCGCACTGGTGCAGGAACTGATCAACACGCGCGCGATCCAGCAGTACGCGCCTGATCTGCTGGCCGACCGTGGGTCCGCCGAGGAGTGGCTGACCGGTGCCGCCGGGGAGTGGGCGCGGGTCCGGGGCCTCGACACCCCCGACTGCACGCTGTCGGCGTCGGATCCTCGGACGCTCCGCGAGCTGAGGTCGGCCTTCGCGGAGATGATCGCCGCGGCGGGAAGCGGCGTGCCCGGGTCCGAGCGGACCGATCACGGCGTGCCGGTGCGGCTCGCCCCCGACGCCCAGGGCCAGGTACGGATGATCCCGGTCGGCCGGGGATGCCAGTGGCTCGAATCGGCGCTCTGGTCGGAGACGCTGCTCGCCCAGCGTGCCGGCCTCTGGCCCCGGCTGAAGCTCTGCCGCAGCGTCGCGTGCGGGTCCGCCTTCTACGACACGTCACGCAACAACAGCGGTGTCTGGCACGACGTGCGCATCTGCGGCAATGCCGTCAATCTCCGCGCCTCACGGGAGCGCAGAAAGAGCAGAGAGGGCAGCCGGACCGATCGGCAGGCGTGAGCACCCGGACCGATCGGTGAGACCGATCGGTGAGCGGGGGCACCGCCGCCGACCGGCGGACTCCCCGGATCAGGGAGCCGTCGCCAGCCGGGCGGCCCGGATCGTCAGATAGTCGCGCTCCGGAAGACTGGTCGTACGACGTGCCGCCTCCCGGTAGTTCTCCACCGCGCCCTGCCGGTCGCCCGCCATCTCCAGCAGATGGGCGCGGACCACCGACAACCGGTGATTCCCGGTCAGTCGGCCCTCCTTGTCGAGCGACTCGAGGATGCCGAGCCCGGCCTCCGGCCCGCGCACCATCGCGACGGCCACCGCCCGGTTGAGCGAGACGACCGGATTGGCGCCGAGCTGCTCCAGCACTCCGTACAGCGCGAGGATCTGCGGCCAGTCGGTGTCCGCGGCCGTCGCCGCCTCGTCATGGACGGCGGCGATCGCCGCCTGGACCTGGTACGGACCGAGGGGTCCTTTGGGCAGGGTGGCCGTGATCAGCGCCGTGCCCTCCTCGACCGCCCGCGCGTCCCAGCGGCTCCGGTCCTGCTCCGCCAGCGGGACGAGCTCACCGTCCGGACCGGTGCGTGCCGCGCTTCTGGCATGGGTGAGCAGCATCAGCGCCAGCAGTCCCGCGACCTCGCTGTCGTCCGGGAGCAGTCCGTACGCGGCCCGGGTCAGCCGGATCGCCTCCCGGGACAGCTCGATCCGTTGCAGATCGGGCCCTTCGCCGGTCGCGTACCCCTCGTTGAAGATCAGATAAAGGACATGCAGCACGGCGTCCAACCGCCGCTCGCGATCCTTGCCGTCCGGCATCAGGAACGGGATCCCCGATGCCTTGATCCGCTGTTTGGCCCGGCTGATCCGCTGTCCCATGGTCGCCTCGGGCACCATGAAGGCGCGGGCGATCTCGGCCGTCGTCAGACCGCCCACACAGCGCAGGGTCAGCGCGATCGCCGCGCTGGGTGACAGCGCCGGATGGCAGCACAGGAAGAGCAGGATCAGCGAGTCGTCCCGGTCCACCGGCGCGTCGCTGTCCGCGGGCGGCGCCGACCGCCGGTCGGCGGGCACCTGTCCGGCCACCAGGTCCTCACGGCGGCGGCGCGCCTGCTCGCTCCGCACCCGCTCGGTCATACGGCGGCTCGCGACCTGGATCAGCCAGCCGCGCGGATTGCCCGGCACGCCCTCGTGGGGCCACTGGGTCGCCGCCGCCAGCAGCGCTTCCTGTACGGCGTCCTCGGCGGCGCCGAAGTCCCCGTACCGGCGGGTGAGCACGCCGACGACCTGCGGCGCCAGGGTGCGCAGCAGGTCCTCGGCGGATGTGCCCCCGGGGCCCGCGCCGGCCGTGGTACCCGGACCGGTGAACGGGTCGGTGGCCCGGTCGGCGGCCCGGCCAGCGGCCTGACTCGCCGGACCGGCCGTCCGACCGGTTCGCGGATCCGTCGTTCGGTCGGTGAGGGGCGTCGGATCAGTCAGTGCTCACATCTCCTCGGGCGGTCCCGCCATCACCTGGCGTACCTCGATCGGCATGTTCAGCGGCTTGCCGCCGGGGCCCGGAGCCGTGGACACATGCGCGGCGAGCTCCACCGCCCGCTCGGCACTGTCGCAGTCGACGATCCAGTACCCGGCCAGGAATTCCTTCGTCTCAGGATAGGGACCCTCGGTGACAACGGGCGCCCCGCCGCCGCCCCCGGCCCGTACGATCCTGGCCTGGTCGGGCCCCGCCAGCCCCTCGGCCGTCACCAGCTCGCCCGTCTCCGCGAACTTCGTGTTGGTGTCGCGCATGAAGGCGATATGGGCCTGGATCTCCTCCGGCGCCCACTCCGTGACCGGCGGGAAGTCCACGGTCTTCTCACTGAACTGCATCAGCAGCATGTACTTCATGACCTTCTCCTCACTGTCGCGCCCCTGCGGGCGCTCTCACGGACAGGTAGAAGCACGCGCCGCGATTTCGACGTCCTCGACGAGGACGCGGGAAGATTCTCAGAAAAAGTTAGCCGCAATCTCCGCGGCCCGCGCGTCGCGGTGCGGGCCGCTCCTACGGGAGCATGCCGCCATGGCCCACGATCACACACATGTACGAGAATTCTTCGGTGCCAGGGCGGCCGGCTGGGACACCCGCTTCCCGGACGACGGTCCCGCCTACGCCGCGGCCGTCGCCGACCTCGGGCTGCGTCCCGGTGACGCGGTCCTGGACGCGGGATGCGGGACAGGGCGCGCGCTGGCGCCCCTGCGGGCCGCCGTGGGCCCGCGGGGCACGGTGCTGGGAGCCGATCTGACCCCGGAGATGCTGGCGGAGGCCGGACGGGCCGGGCGTGGCCGGAGCGGGCGGCTGCTGCTCGCCGATGTGGGCCGGCTGCCGCTGCGCCCGCGTTCGTTGGACGCGGTCTTCGGCGCGGGGCTGATCTCCCACCTTCCGCGCCCTGCGAAGAATCTGCGCGAGCTGGCCAGGGTGGTGCGGACCGGCGGCCGACTGGCGCTGTTCCATCCCCTCGGCCGTGAAGCACTGGCCGCCCGGCAGGGACGGCGGATCACGGACGACGATCTGCGGGCCGAGCCCCGTCTCGGTCCCCTGCTCGCGGATTCCGGCTGGCGGCTGGAGTCGTACACCGACGAGGACTCCCGCTTTCTGGCGCTGGCGGTCCGCCAGGACTGATCCGGCGGCGGCACCGGGCGCTTCCCGTGGCCACACGGCCCGTTCAGCGGTGCACCGGGCACGGGCGGTCTTCTGCCGGAGCCCCGCCGACCGTACGTTGGAGGACGGGAACCGCGGGACGGGAAGCTCCGTGACCGAGAGTTCCTTCGCGGACCGCGCGGTCGCTGACCGTGACGTGGCAGACGTGACGTGGCAGACCGCGCGGTGGCAGACGTGACGTGGCAGACAGCGGCCGCGCCAGACAGCAGGGGGAAGGTGGACCCGTGTTCGACAGAGTGCGCAGGCTCCTCGGTACGGATCGTGCCGCTGCCCCGGCCACCGAGCCGCCCCGCCCCCGGCGGGGCAATCTGTTCGAGGCCGCCGCCACCTATGTCTCGGCGTCTGCGGAGGACGATCAGCGGCGGGCCGACGAGGCGGCGTCCTGGGTCTCGCCCGAGGCACTCTCCTTCGGTGTCAGCGAACTCGCCTGCCGTGCGGTCATCGCCCTCGCGCGGGAGCGCGACGAGTCCCCGCAGACCGTGGCACGGAGCCTGCTGGGCCTGCCCGCCCTGTGACGAGCGGCTCGTTCGCCCTGTGACGAGCGGCTCGTTCCGGACTCTCGACGTCCGCGTCACCCACTGGCTAGGGTGCGCCGACAACGGATCGGATGGGGAGGTGCCGTGGCCGGAACGGACGACTCCGTGGACGATGACCCGCTGTATGTGCTGACCGCCGCGCTGCTCACACCCGCGCGATTTCCCACCGTGCTCGGCGACGATTATCCGGAGGCCTGTGCCGCCCTCGGGCTGGAGCCCTACACCCGCGGATACGGCCTGGTCATGGGCCAGGACGCGGAGGGAGCCCGCTGGACGGTGGTGGTGGACGACGTCTCGCTGGTCGCCGTGGCGATCGCGTCCTGGGACTGCGGTATCGCGTACGACCTGTCGCCGGGGGAACGGACCGTGGTCCGCGCGCTGCCCGGCTGGCCCCTCGCCCTGTCCGTACGGGCGCCCGGCCTGCCCGCCCCGCACGACCCCCAGCCGGATCCCGGCTCCGACGAAGGCGATGTGAACGGGAACGGGAACGGGGAAGCGGACGGGAGCGGGGAAGCGGACGGGAGCGGGCAGGCCGACGGTCACGGAGACAGCTCCTGGCGCCCGCTCACCCCACCCGACACCGACGGCTGGGGCCCCGCCCAGCGCCGGCTCGGTGCGGACGAGGTCGCCCTTCAGTGGGCGGTATGGCGGGAGCGGATCGCCGGCGCGGTGCCCGCGACCCCCGACGCGGAGACCGCGACCGCCGACTCCGCGAACGCGAGGACTCTGAACGCCGAGACCCCCGACAGCGCGGAGAGCGACCGGGAACCGGCGGCCTCCGCGCATCGGGGGGTACGGCACGTACTGGACGAGCTGCGCTCCTATGTCGAATCCGCCCCGCCGCTCGGGCGTGTCCGCTCCAGCTTCGCCCCGGACGAGGCCAGGACACTGCGCGCCGACGGCCCCGGCTGGTCGTTCGTCGCCAGGACCGACGACATGGCGTTCGTCCTGCTGGACGAGGAGCCGGGCGAGGTCCTGCCGGTCGGCCGTGGCACCGAACTGCCCGCGCTGCTGATCGCGCTCGACAGGATGGCCGTACGTCCGGCCTGACCGCTCGCACGGTCAGGCCGTCGTCATCGCGCCTCGGCTAGCGCCGACATCGCACCGCGTCCCCCGGGCTCCCGCCGGCTCAGCGGCCTATCTCTTTCCGGCTGATCCGGCGCAGCCTGCGGCGCTGCGACGGGTCCAGCATCAGATACGCGGCGGCGGGCACTCCCAGAACCACCAGCAGCGAGAACCAGAACCCGATCAGCGGCATCAGGAGAAGGCCTACGGCCACTCCCCCGATGACGAGCTTCGTCCTTGTCGACATCGACGCCTCCTTGCGCGGCAGAGCCGCTCCTGCTCGGTGAACGCACACCGGGGTCCGGCAGTTCCACTATGCGCCCGAGCGCAGCGGTTCGCCGACATGGTGCATATGGCCGAGCGCCTGCCGGTACGACTCGATGAGTCCCGTCTCGGTGTACGGAATGCCCAGCGCGAGGCAGTGCGCACGGACCAGGGGCTGGGCGAGCCGCAGATGGGGGCGGGGCATGCTCGGGAAGAGATGGTGCTCGATCTGATAGTTCAGCCCGCCCAGGAACCAGTCCGTGAGCATGCCGCCCCGCACATTGCGCGAGGTGAGGACCTGCCGGCGCAGATGGCCCCAGCCCTCGCTGTTCTCGGGGTCGGGCATCTCCATGCCCTTGTGGTTCGGCGCGAACGCCATCCCCAGATGGAGACCGAGAAGCATCTGGTGGATCAGCGCGAACACGACGGCCTGGCCCAGGGTCATGGTCGTCAGCAGCAGCGTGAGATAAAGGACGACATGGGCCGTGAGGAGCAGGCCCTCCACCACGCGCTTACGGGCGGGCATGCCGTCGTCCTCGGGCCCGGAGGATCCGGTGAAGACGGCCCGGAAGCCGTACACCTTGAGGGCGATGCCCTCCAGTGTGGTGAGCGGGAAGAACAGCCACGCCTGGTGACGGGTCAGCCAGCGACGCAGACCGGAACGGCCGGCCGTCTGATGCTGGGTGAAGACGAGGATGTCGGCGGCGACATCCGGGTCCTTGTCGATGTGGTTGGGGTTGGCGTGGTGCCTGTTGTGCTTGTCGTTCCACCACTCCTGGCTCATTCCGAGCAGCAGATTGGCGTGGACGAGCTGCACCAGCCGGCCCCTACCACGGTCGGCGGTGACTTGGCAGTGTCCCGCGTCATGGCCGACGAACGCCATCCGCGCCGACAGGACGGCCAGCGGCGGTGCGAGAAGCAGCGTCCACCAGGACGGGCCGAGAAGCGCCATTCCCGTGACGATCGCGCCGAGGAAGAGGAAGTTGACGGTGATCCCCCGGGCGTACCAGGCGGCCCGGCGTTCCAGAAGGCCCTGTTCCCTCACCGTCCGCAGCAGGGGCGCGAAGTCGCTACCGCCCGCGCGGCCGACGACGGGGTCGGGTATGGGCTCCGCGATGGGGGCGGTGGCGGCTTGGGGCATGTCGGTCTCCGGTCTGTAGGCCGATGTCCAGCGAGGGAAGGTCGCGCCGACGGCGCTGACCTCTTGAAACGTACGGGGAGGGGACTCCGGCGACCATGAGGCCACCACCCGGAAAGGGCGGGGGCTTCCCGGGGGGCGACGGTGGTGCTGGCTACACCCCGTCGACCAGGCGTGAGTCAGGTCACGGTGGCGCCGCTCCCGCGTGGCTTCGCGGTGAGGTACCCTCGGCGGCTCCGACCCGCAGTAGTCAAACTTGAGGAATGCGTCTTCGCTGTGCACAGGCTCCCCGCGGCAACGCCCTCCCGGCTCTCCGAACTCGCCCGATGCTCCACGGTCTTTCTGCCCGCGGACCCGGCCCGCACCGGCCGGATCGCCCACTGGCACCCCGACGGCGCGGAGCCGCCGTCCGCGCCGGGCTCCGTGGAGGAGCTGGCTGTCGTCGACACCGATGGCCACCCTCTCACGGTCGGAGCGCTCCTGATGCCCGTGGCAGTGGCACTTCCGCTGCTGACCAGGGCCCGTACTCGCGCGGACGCCTCGCCGTCGACGGCCTTCTGGGGCGCTGCCACCCTGCTGGCTCTGCAACTCGCGTCCCGCGGACGGCTGTTGCCGGGTCTCACCGGGACGGACCATGACGCGTGGCGGGCCGGGCCGCTGACCGGGGAGGATCTGGAGCGGATCCGTACGCTCGCCGCCTCGATGCCGCCCTCCGCCCATGCCGTCCCTCTCGGTGCGGCGCCACCAGGATCGCTCCTGCTGCCCGCGCCCGAACGGCTGTTGCGGGACTTCCTCGACGCGGTGGCCGACGGGCTCCCCCGCACACCCGCCGCCGAACTCGCCGCCGCGGGGCCCGCCTTCACCGCCACGCCGGCCAACCGGTTCCCCGGGCTGCGCGGATGGGCGGCCGATGTGGCCGCCGGCCATGACGCGGGTGTACGGCTCTCCCTCCGCGTCGAACTGCCCGGCCTCCCGGACGCACCGGTGCCGGACGCGCGAGTCGCGGGCCCCGGCACCGGCCCCGGCCTCGGCCTCGGCCTCGGAGACGGACCCGCGGACGGACCCGCGGATGGTGTGGGTCCAGGTACACATACAGGTACAGGTACAGGTTCGGGACCAGGTGCCGTTGAGACGGCTGAGGCGGGCCTCGTCTTCCGTGCCGTACTCCAGATGCACAGCGTCAGCGATCCCACAGTCGTCGCCGATGCCTCCGCCGTGTGGCCGGGTACGGGATCCACCGGTACGGCCTTCGGCCCGCGCGCCCGGATGGACGCCCTGCTCGCCCTGCGCCGCGCCGCCCGCGCCTGGCCACCGCTCGCCCCGCTGCTCTCGGCCGCCGTACCGGACGCCATCGAACTCGCGGACGAGGACATCACCGATCTCCTCGGCGAAGCCTCCACGGCGCTCGCCGCGACCGGCGTCCAGGTCCACTGGCCCAAGGAACTGGCCCGCACACTGACGGCACGCGCGGTCATCGGCCCCGACGACACCACACCACCCGTCCCCGGCGGCCGGGCGGAGAGCGACGCCGACCGCGCCGGCCGGGGGAAGACCGGCCAGGAAAGCCGCCACGTCCAGGACGACCGGGACGGTCCGTACCGGACGACCGGCACCGATCTGCCCGCCTTCCTCTCGGCCGACGCCCTGCTCTCCTTCAACTGGCTCTTCGCGCTGGGCGATCAGCGGCTCACCCGCGCCGAGCTGGACCAGCTCGCCGAGGCGAGCCGCCCCGTGGTCCGGCTGCGCGGGCAGTGGATGCTGATCGATCCCGCGGAGGCCAGACGCGCCCGGCAGAGCCAGAACCACAAGATCACTCCGCTCGACGCCCTCGGCGCCGTACTGACCGGCTCGACCGAGGTCGAGGGGCGCCGGGTCGAGGTGGCGGCCACCGGCTGGCTCGCCCGGCTGCGCGACCGTCTCGCCGATCCCGAGCGGACGGGAAGCGACGAACAGGAGATCGGCCCGCCCGCGGCGCTCACCGCGACCCTGCGCGACTACCAGCTCCGGGGGCTCAATTGGCTGCACCGTATGACCTCGCTCGGTCTCGGCGGCTGTCTCGCCGACGACATGGGCCTCGGCAAGACCATCACCCTCATCGCGCTCCATCTGCACCGGCAGACCGACGTCTCGGCCGCCGGTCCGACCCTGGTCGTCTGTCCGGCCTCGCTGATGGGCAACTGGCAGCGCGAGATCGAACGGTTCGCGCCCGGCACGCCCGTACGGCGCTTCCACGGCACCACCCGTGACCTGGAGAGCCTGGAAGCGGGGGAGTTCGTCCTCACCACCTACGGCACGATGCGGCTGGACGCGGCCGGACTCGCCGGCGCCGACTGGGGCATGGTCGTCGCCGACGAGGCGCAGCACATCAAGAATCCGTACTCGGCCACCGCCAGGGCGCTGCGCACGATCGATGCCCGCGCGAGGGTGGCGCTCTCCGGCACCCCCGTGGAGAACAACCTCTCCGAACTGTGGGCGATCCTCGACTGGACGACTCCCGGGCTGCTCGGCCGACTTGGCACATTCCGTACCCGGTACGCACGGTCCGTGGAGAGCGGCGACGACCCGGCGGCGGCCGAGCGGCTCGCCGCGCTGGTACGCCCGTTCCTGCTGCGCCGCCGCAAGTCCGACCCGGGCATCGCGCCGGAGCTGCCGCCCAAAACCGAGACCGACCGGGCCGTCTCCCTCACCCCCGAGCAGGCGGGACTGTACGAGGCGCTCGTACGGGAGACCCTCGCGGCGATCGCGGCGGCGGACGGCATGGAGCGGCGCGGGCTGATCGTCAAGCTGCTGACCGGACTCAAGCAGATCTGCAACCACCCGGCGCAGTTCCTCAAGGAGGATCGGCCGCGTATCGCGGACCGCTCGGGAAAGCTGGATCTGCTGGACGAGTTGCTCGGCACCATCCTGGCCGAGGGCGCGAGTGTGCTGGTCTTCACGCAGTATGTACAGATGGCGCGGCTGCTCGAACAGCATCTCGCGGCGCGCGGTGTGCCCACCCAGTTTCTGCACGGCGGCACACCGGTCCCCGAGCGCGAGGCGATGGTGGACCGCTTCCAGAACGGTGAAGTGCCGGTCTTCCTGCTGTCGTTGAAGGCGGCGGGCACCGGGCTCAACCTCACCCGCGCCGAGCATGTCGTCCACTTCGACCGCTGGTGGAACCCCGCCGTGGAGGCTCAGGCGACGGACCGCGCGTACCGCATCGGCCAGGACCGGCCCGTACAGGTGCACCGGATGATCACCGAAGGCACGATCGAGGACCGGATCGCCGACATGCTGGCCCGTAAGAAGGAGTTGGCCGACGCGGTGCTCGGTTCCGGCGAGACGGCCCTGACCGAACTGACCGACACCGAGCTGGCGGATCTGGTGGAGCTGCGAGGAAGCGCGCGATGAGCGGTACGTACTACACGGACGAGAGGGACGACGGGGACGAGAGGGACGACACGGATCCCACGGATCCCACCGCCGCCACGGACCGAGGGGACACCCGGCACATGCGGGAAACGCGGGAGAGCCGGGAGACCCGGGACGACGTCGAGCGCACCTTCGCCGCCCCCGCGCCCCCGCGTGGCCGCGGTTTCGCCCACACCTGGTGGGGCAGGGCCTGGCTCAAAGCTCTGGAGGAGACCGCGCTCGACGGCGCGCCGCTGGCGACGGGACGCAGACACGCCCGCGAGGGCGCGGTGGGTGCCGTGACCGTACGGCCGGGAAGGATCACCGCGGTCGTACAGGACCGGGACGGTACCGCGTACCGCAGCGATGTGCTGTTGCAGCGGCTGAGCGAGGAGGAGTGGGACCGCTTCCTGGACATGGCGGTGGACCGGGCGGGCCATATCGCGGCGCTGCTGGACCGGGAGATGCCGCCGCACCTGGTCGAGGACGCGGCGGCGGCCGGGGTCGAACTGCTTCCGGGGATCGGCGATCTGGAGCCGGAGTGCGGCTGCGAGGCATGGGACCACTGCGCGCACTCGGCGGCGCTCTGCTATCAGATGGCCAGGCTGCTGGACCAGGATCCGTTCGTCCTGCTGCTGATACGCGGCAGGAGCGAGCGCCGGCTCCTCGACGAGTTGCATGTGCGCAGTGTCGCGCGGGCGTCGCGGGCCGGCGGTGCGCGGGTCGGCGGTACGGAGGAGGGGACGCCGGACCCGGAGGCGGCCGTCTCCGAGGCGGCGGGCGTGGACGCCGTGACGGCCTTCGCGGCACGGGACATACTGCCGCCGCTGCCCGCTCCCCCGCCGGTGCCACGGGAGCCGGGACAGCCTCCGGCCCTCGACGCCGGGACAGATCCGTCGCTCACGGCCGGTCCGTCGTCCGGAGCCGATGGGCCGCCGGGGGCGGACGCGGACGTGCTGGAGTTCCTGGCCACGGACGCGGCGGCGCGGGCCCTGCGCATGCTGTCCGACGCGCTCGCGCCCGATCATGAACAGCAGCCGCTGGAAGCCGAATTGACGCTCCGTCAGGACAGTGTCAGGCTCGCCGCGGCGACCTCCGACACCCGTCTCCTGGCGCGGCTCGCCGCCGGCACCGGCCGGCGGCGCGCGGAGCTGGACCTCGCCGTACGCGCCTGGCGCCTCGGTGGCGCGGCGGCCCTCGCCGTACTGGAGGACGACTGGACACCGGAGCCGGAGGCCCTCGCGCGGGCGCGAGCGGCTCTCGACACCGCCTGGGAGGACGGGGACCGGCCCCTGCTACGGGCCATGGGCGCGGGCCGCTGGTCGGTCGCCGACGCGTCGGCACAACTGCGGTACGGACGCGACGGACGCTGGTGGCCCTACCGGAAGGAGCTCGGACGCTGGGCCCCGGCGGGTCCCGCCGCCCATGATCCGGCGGCGGCCCTGGCGGACGCGCTGGACGAGGGCTGACGGAGAGCCGCCGGAAGGTCGGGGAAGGGCCGGGGCGGACGGAAGAGGCGAGGAAGGCCCGACGGGGACGGAAGGCGGGGCGGGAAGGCAGGGTGGGAAGGCGGGGACGGCCCGACGGGGACGGGGGCGGAAGGCGGGGACACCGGCCAAGAGCCTGGTCGTCGCCGCTTCCGTCCGTGTGTCCCGTCGCCGTACGGTGAGGGCCGCGTATCTCCGCCGGCCGAGAACGGGAGCAGCCCGCCCATGAGTGACCCCAGGATCCTGACCGTACGCCCCGAGAAGGGCGAGTACGCCTGGACTTTCGGCGGCGCTCCGCCCGTCGCGCGCATCACCCCGGGTACGGTCCTGGATCTGTTCACCGAGGACTGCTTCGCCGGTCGCGTACGGTCCGAGAAGGACCTGGTGTCCGAGGTCTGCGAGTTCCCCTTCCTCAATCCGCAGACCGGCCCCTTCCATATCGAGGGCGCGGAGCCCGGCGACACGCTCGCCGTGCACTTCGTCTCGATCCGGCCCGCCCGGGACTGGGCCGCGTCCACGACCGTGCCGCTCTTCGGCGCGCTCACCTCCACCCATACGACGGCCACGCTTCAGCCGCCGCTCCCGGAGGTCGTCTGGATGTGGCAGCTCGACCGGGCGCGCGGCACCTGTCTGTTCAGCGCTCGCGACAGCGATATCGAGATCGAGCTGCCGATGGACCCGATGCACGGCACGGTCGGGGTGGCCCCGGCCAATCTGGAGGTACGGTCCGCTCTCGTACCCGACGCGCACGGCGGGAACATGGACACCCCGGAGATGCGGGCCGGGGTCACCTGCTATCTCGGGGTCAATGTCGAGGGCGCGATGCTCAGTCTGGGCGACGGGCATGCCCGCCAGGGCGAGGGCGAGACCTGCGGGGTCGCCGTCGAGTGCGCCATGAACACGGTGGTGATCGTCGAACTGCTCAAGGGCGTCGCGACTCCCTGGCCGCGTATCGAGTCCGACACGCACATCATGTCGACCGGCTCGGCGCGGCCCCTGGAGGACGCCTTCCGTATCTCCCAGCTCGATCTGGTCCAGTGGCTGAACCGCGACTACGGGCTGTCGGAGCTGGACGCGTACCAGCTCGTCAGCCAGGCCGGCGAGGCTCCGCTCGCCAATGTCTGCGACACCAACTACACCTGTGTGGCGAAGATCCGCAAGGAGTGGCTGCCCGCCGGTGAACCGCATCGCGGACTGCACCGCCATCTTCGCGAGACGGCGACCGTGCTGCCCACGGGCTGACGGGGGGCAGACCGGGCAGCCTCCTGATCCCCCCAATCGTCGCTTCTCGTTGACGGCTTCCCGTCGACGGCCGCCCGGCGCGACGTCGCGTGTTCGCCGTCGCGCCGGGCGCCAAGGCGCGGGCATCACACCGTCCTGCGGCTGTCAGGACGCTTGCCGGGCGGTGTCGCCGGGGTGACGATGGTCGGGTCCGGCCCGTCCGACCGGGGAGGCCGCGTTGTCCGACACCTGGGTGGCCCTCGAAGGGGGCACCGATCCGGCCGAGCGCCGTGGCGTACTGCGCCGGGCGCACGAGTCGTTCGCGACCGCCGGCCGGGTCGAGCGGCCCGTACGGCCGGTGGTCGCCGCCTCCTGGCGCCGCTCCGCCCGTGCCCGGGTGAGCCCCGAGGGCACGGCACGCGTCGAGCTGACCGACGACGGACTCGCCTCGTACCGTGACGCGCATCCCCTCTCCCGAATGATGCCGCTGTTCCGTGAACTGATGGGCGCGTACGCCATGGACGGCGAGCATCTGATGGCGGTGTGCGACGCGCACGGCAGACTCCTGTGGGTCGAGGGGCACAGGGCGACCCGGCTGCGCGCGGGCCGGATGAACTTCGTCCCGGGGGCCCGCTGGTCGGAGGCCGTGACCGGAACGAACGCGCCGGGTACCGCGATCGCCGTGGACCGGCCCGTGCAGGTCTTCGCCGCCGAACACTTCCAGCGGCCCGTCCATCCCTGGACCTGCGCGGCGGCGCCCGTCCACGATCCTTACACGGGACGGCTGCTGGGCGCGGTGGACATCACCGGCGGGGACCGGCTGGCCCATCCGCACAGCCTGGCCTTCGTCGGCGCGGTCGCACGGGCCGCCGAATCGCAGCTCGCCCTGCTCGCCCCGCAGCCCGCCGCCGATTCCGTACGGCTGTCGGCGCTGGGCCGCGACGAGGCGCTGCTCATCACGGCGGGCCGCAAGGTCGCACTGAGCCGCAGGCACAGCGAGATCCTGACCCTGCTCGCCCGGCGTCCGGAGGGCGCCACCGGCGATGAGCTGCTGGTGGAGTTGTACGAGGACGAGTCGGTCAACCCGGTCACGCTGCGCGCCGAACTCTCCCGGCTGCGCGGGCTGCTCGGCCCCGGGCTGCTGCGCTCGCGCCCGTACCGGTTGGCGGTCCGCGTCGACGCGGACTTCGACACCGTGGCACGGCGGCTGGCCTCGGGCTCGGTGGCCGCCGCGCTGAGCGCGTACGAGGGGCCGCTGCTGCCCGGCTCGCAGGCGCCCAGCGTGGTACGGCTGCGGCGGCGCCTCGCGGACCAGCTCCGCGCGGCACTGATCGCCCGGGGCGACCCGGGGCTGCTGGCCGACTGGGCGTACAGCCCGTGGGGCGAGGACGATCTCCCGGTCTGGCGGGCGCTCGCGTCCGTACTCCCCGTACAGCAGCGGCCCGCCGCGCTCGCGCGTGTGCGTGAACTGGACGCGTGGCAGCGGCCCTGACACGGATCGCGCCAGGGCGCCAGGGGTGTTCCGCGTACGGCCATCTCGGGCGCACGGATGTACGGATGTACGGGCACCGCACCGGGCGTTCGGCGCGGCGGCGGACGGGCCGTCGACCCGTCCGCCGGCCGGGGCCGGTCAGGTCGCGCCGATGGCGGCTGCCAGCATCGGCAGCGCACGGGTGAGGGAGCGTTCCCAGTAGGGCCAGGTGTGGGTGCCGGGGCCGTAGCGGTCGGCGGTGACGGTCAGGCCGAGGGCCTGGGCACGGGCTATGTAGTCCCCCGCCATCAGGTCGAGCACCGCCTCCAGGGCGTCGGGAGTACGGTCCGGCGGGTCGAACGGGCCGGGCAGACCGTTGCCGCTGCTGACGTACACGGGGAAGCCACGGGGGAGGCGCGAGACGAGTTCGTACGCGTTGTGTCCACGCCAGAGGGCCGCCTGGGCCGTGGGGTCGCCCCACAGATCGAGTGGTTCGAGTCCCTGTCCCCTGACGATGTTCTGGATCCCGGTCGTGTAACGCGCCGTGTTGACGAGTCCGCTGAAGGACGCGGCGGCGCGGAAGAGCGTCGGATACCGGGCGGCGTAGTACAGCGCGCCGTGTCCGCCCATGGACAGTCCGGCCACGGCGCGGCGGTCGTTGGCCCGCAGCTGCTGTTCCAGGATCCGGCGGACCTCGGTGAGATGGAAGGTCTCCCAGGCGGGAGCGCCGTACCGGCCCTGGTTCCACCAGTTGGCGTAGAAGCCCGCCGGGCCGCCCTCGGGCGTCACGATCAGGGCAGGCGTACTCGCCGTGATGGCGGCGGCGTTGCCCCAGCCGGTGGAGCCGGGGCCGCCGCAGCAGCCGTGCAGCAGATAGAGCACGGGCCAGCGGCGCGTGGGTGAATCGGCCCAGCCGGGTGGCAGCAGCACGGTGGCGTTGGCGGTGCGGCCCAGTGCGGGTGACTCGATCCGCAGGTTCACGGTGCGTTCGTCGACCCGCTCGGCGGCCAGAAGGCGTGCCCGGCGGCGGGCGGAAGGTGGCGCGGCGGACGCGGACGCGACGGACCCGGAGACCACGGATCCGGAGACCAGGGCCCCCGCGCCGGTGACGGCGAGCGCGGCGACGGCCCGCCGCCGGGTGAGGGGGCGCGGGGCGGACAAGTCGGTGGCGGAGCGGGGCGGTTGGGACATGGTGTCTTCTCCGTCTCTCTTCGAGCTCTCTCCGGTCCGTGCGGGGTACGTGCGGGTGGAGCGTGAGGTACGTGCGGGTGCCGGGCGGTGCCCGTGCGGGCGCCGGACGGTGGCCAGGTCCGGGCAGCACGGTGGTGCGCATTGTGCGGACCATGACAATCCCTTATTTGTCTTACGTCAGCGCCCGGGGCGTGTAAAGGGTTCTCACTCGGAGAGGGGTGAACGTCTCTTCGGCGCAGCTCGGTCGACAGGAAGCGCTTTCCCCAGGGGCTCTGCCGCACGGGAGTCCGGCAGCGGATTTCCGACGTGCCGGAGCCTTACCGGATCCGTCGGCGAACGGAGGTGGCGTGCCCACCGGCCACCGTCCCTCGCACTGCGAACCGATCCCGATCTCCTTACTCTCGGTTCACAGGCACCACGGTGTGTGTCGATGTGAAGGAGCGTCATGCCGGAGCTGTTCATCGGCGGCGGACGGGCCGAGGGCGCGGTACCGCGCGGAGGCGGCGCGCGGCCGGACGATCAGGCTCTTGCCTTCGGCCGCGAGCCGGGCCTCACCGGACCGGCGGAGCGCCGGGAGATCAGGCATGTGCGGCACGATCTCCCGCCGAGACCGCGGGGGTGGTTCGGGTGAGTACAGGACCCGAGCCGGAACCCGAGCGCACCTTCGGCAGCTCCCACACCGGCGACTCCCCCATCTCCCCGACCTTTCCCACCTCCCCGACCTCCCCCACCTTCGCCGCCGGGATCAGTTACATCTCGATCCTGGCCGGCACCTTCCAGCTCTTCTACTTCGGCGTCGAATTCGCGGGGCCCGGCTACTGGTGGTCATGGGCCATGGTCTTCCTCGGCCAGCTCATGGTGGCGCTGTGCTTCTGCGAGCTGGCCGCCCGTCGTCCGGCCTCCTGCTCGGTCCACAACGGGGCCAAGGCGCTCGGCGGTCCGCACATCGGCTGGCTGGGCGGCTGGATGACGGTGACGGCCACCCTGGTCTCCCTCTCCGCGGTAGCCCTCGCCTACCAGATCACGCTGCCGCAGATCTCGGAGTTCTTCCAGTTCATGGGGACCGGCACGGGCAGAACCGACGCCGCCGCGAACGCCGTACTGCTCGGCTCGGTGCTGATCGTCCTCACCACCCTGGTGAACGTGTTCGGAGTCAGACTGATGGCCCGGATCAACTCGGCCGGCCTACTGGTCGAACTGATCGCCGCCCTCACCCTGATCGCGCTGCTCGCCTCCCATCTCACGCACGGACCGGAGGTGATCGACCGGACAGCCGCTTACGGCGTCGGTGAGTCGCTCGGCCATGTCTGCGCCTTTCTGACCGCTGCGCTCGCCTCCGCCTATGTGATGTACGGATTCGGCACGGCGTCGTCATCGCCCGGTGGGGAGTCGGCCGGAGAGGGGTCACCCCGTGAGAAGCCGCCCGGTGAGGGGTCACCCCGTGAGGACCCGCCCGGTGAGAAGCCGCTCGGCCCCGGCCGCGACGCACCGCGCGCGCTGCTGCGGTCCGTTGTCGTCTGCTTGCTGATCGGCGGGCTCACCCTGCTGTTCGCCCTGCTGGCCGTGCCCGATCTCAACTCCGCACGACTCTCCGTGGACGGCCTCCAGTTCGTGGTGCTCTCCACCCTCGGTCCGACCGTCGGCGCGACCGTACTGTGGTGCGTGGTCATCGCCATCACCGTCTGCGCGCTGGCGGTCCAGGCGGCCGGGATCCGGCTGATCGTCGCGATGGCCCGCGACAGCTCTCTGCCCGCCGCCTCGCTGCTCGCCCGGGTCGGTCCACGGTCCGGAACCGCGGTGGCCCCCGCGATCGTCACCGGCCTGGTCGCCGTCGGTGTTCTGGTGATCAACGTCGATCAGCCGCACATCTTCTCGGTGGTCAGCGGTATCGCGGTCGTCATGATCTATCTGGCCTGTCTGACCGTCACACTCCCCATGCTGGTGCGGCGGCTGCGCGGCACCTGGCAGCCGACGTCCGAGGGGCACTTCTCGCTCGGCCGGTTCGGGCTGCCGGTCAATCTCCTCGCCGTCCTCTGGGGAATCGGCATGTCGGTCAATCTCGCCTGGCCACGCTCCGAGGTCTACGGCGCGGAGCCGCCCTTCCCCTGGTATCCGCGCTGGGGCGTGCTCCTCTTCGCCACCGTCGTCGCCGCGGGCGGCTTCACGTACTACTGGCTCGTCCAGCGCGAACGTACGGGTGCGGTCCAAGCGCACCGCTCCGGTGCGACGGACCCGCCGTCCACCGCGCCCACGGCAACCTGATTGCAACGTACCGGTCCCTACTGTCCGACGTGCGGCGTCCAACGGCGGGCGCCGCGGAAACCGGGAGGCCACCGAAATGACCCGTTACACAGCACCCGGCAGCGACGGCGCGATCGTCTCGTACGCGTCACGCTACGACCACTGGATCGGCGGGGAGTACGTCCCGCCGGCCCGCGGGCAGTACTTCGAGAACCCCAGCCCGGTCAATGGCCGCCCCTTCACCGAGATCGCCCGTGGTACGGCCGAGGACGTCGAGCGGGCCCTGGACGCGGCGCACGGCGCGGCACCCGGCTGGGCGAGTACCCCGGCGGCGGAGCGCGCCAATATCCTCAACCGGATCGCCCACCGGATGGAGGAGCGTCTGGAGGAACTGGCGGTCGCCGAGAGCTGGGAGAACGGCAAGCCGGTCCGCGAGACCCTGGCGGCCGACATCCCGCTCGCCATCGACCACTTCCGCTACTTCGCGGGCGCGCTGCGCGCCCAGGAGGGCTCGCTCAGCGAACTGGACGACGACACCGTCGCGTACCACTTCCACGAGCCGCTCGGTGTGGTGGCCCAGATCATTCCGTGGAACTTCCCGATCCTGATGGCCACCTGGAAACTGGCGCCCGCGCTGGCCGCGGGGAACGCCGTCGTACTGAAGCCCGCGGAGCAGACCCCGGCGTCCATCCATCTCTGGATGAGCCTGATCGCCGATCTGCTGCCGCCGGGCGTGGTCAATATCGTGAACGGTTTCGGCGTGGAGGCCGGCAAGCCGCTGGCGTCGAGCCCCCGGGTGGCCAAGGTCGCCTTCACCGGCGAGACGACGACGGGGCGGCTGATCATGCAGTACGCCTCGGAGAACATCAAGCCGGTCACCCTGGAGCTCGGCGGCAAGAGCCCGAACCTCTTCTTCGACGACGTCTGGGCCGCGGACGACGACTTCCGTGACAAGGCGCTCGAAGGTTTCACCATGTTCGCGCTGAACCAGGGCGAGGTGTGCACCTGCCCGTCACGGGCACTCATCCAGGACGGCCACTACAACGAGTTCCTGGAGGCGGGCGTGGCCCGCACCGAGGCGATCGTGCCGGGGAACCCGCTGGACACCGCGACGATGATCGGAGCGCAGGCCTCCAACGACCAGTTGGAGAAGATCCTCTCGTATGTGGACATCGGGCAGCAGGAGGGCGCGAAGATCCTGACGGGCGGTCAGCGGATCGAGTACGACAACGAGTTGGCGGGCGGCTACTACGTCCAGCCGACCATCTTCCAGGGCCACAACCGTATGCGGATCTTCCAGGAGGAGATCTTCGGCCCCGTTCTCGCGGTCACGTCGTTCAGCGACTTCGACGACGCGATCAAGACCGCGAACGACACGCTGTACGGACTCGGCGCGGGCGTCTGGACCCGCGACATGAACACCGCCTACCGCGCGGGCCGCGCCATCCAGGCGGGCCGCGTCTGGACGAACTGCTACCACACCTACCCGGCACACGCCGCCTTCGGCGGCTACAAGCAGTCGGGCATCGGCCGCGAGAACCACCGGATGATGCTGGAGCACTACCAGCAGACGAAAAACCTGCTGGTGTCGTATTCGCCGAAGAGGCTCGGCTTCTTCTAGACGCATGGAAAAAGGCGCCTGGACTGCGGCGGCCCGCGATGTCGTCACGGCATTCCCCGCCATCGAGGTGGCCGCTCGGGTCAGCCGCGCCTGTACGCACCGTGTTGGGCGGTATCCGGCGCGGCAGTTCGTCGACGTGGGTACAGGAATCCCGGCCGTGCCCGACGACACATGAACCCGTACGGCATCGTGGACCGCCTGCTGGGACGGCTGGCACCGGGCTCGTACCTGAGCCTGACGCACCGCACCAGCGACTTCGCCCCGGACGTCTGGAAGGCACGGCGGGCGCGCCCGGATCCCCGGCTGCGTTCGCGCCGCCCGCTCCGCCTACAACCTGGCGAGCCACGCGGCCGTGGTCGGTCCGAACCGTCCGTCGCGGACACTGCCCACGAGGACGGCCGGTTTCAAGGGCCTTCGGGCTGGTCGGTCACTGCGGGGTCCTTTCCTCAGGAGGGTAGGCGCGCAGCCCTCCGACCGCGGCACCGAGGCCGAGCGCCCCGGCCAGGGAGACCGCCAGGAGTGCGGGACGGTAGCCGTCGGGCGCGGTGAGCAGAGCGCCGACCACAGGCAGCATGACGACGCTACCGATCTGGACGCCGGCCTGATAGACCGGCATCGCCGTGCCGCGCAGCGCCGGTCCGACGCTCTGTGCCGCTTGCATGTTCAAGGCCGCGAAGGCCAGTTGAAGAGCGATTCCGACCAGCAGGAGCGCCGGCAGCGGGCCGGTCGCGTACGAGGTCGTCTCCGGGCGCAGCAGGAGAAACGTCACGCCCGCGAACGCTGAGAGGGCCCCGGCGGCAATCAGCCTCGGGGTACCGAACCGCTCGACGACACGCCCCGCGAACCCGACCGAGAGCGCCAGCGGCAGACAGGCGGGCAGCAGCGCCAGCGAGATCTGCCAGGGCCGCCAGCCGAACGCGCCGCTCGTCCACAGTGTTGTCAGCAGCAGCCCGATGAAGGTCCCGTTGAGGGTGGCCGCGCCCAGGGTGGCGCGCATCAGGGGACCGTTGCGCAGGATCGCCGCGGTGAGCCGCCGCGGCGCCTGCCGTACGGAGTCCGGAATCACCCGCAGTCCGCACACCAGCAGCACCAGCGCCACCGGGGCGGGGAAGAGGAACGTCCACCGCCAGCTGTCGGCGACCAGCACCCCGGCGAGCAGCAGCCCGACGGTGAACCCGGCCGCGCCGAACAGCGAGTAGACCGACAGCGCTCTGCGCTGCCGCGGCCCGTCGGGGAACGTGGCGGTGATCAGCGTCAGCCCGGCCGGGGCGGTCAGCGCCGCGCAGGCCCCTTTGACCACCCGGGAGGCGATGAGCAGCGCCAGGCTGTCGCTCAGACCCCCGATGACGGAGGCCGCGGCGAAGACCAGCATCGCCGCGAGATAGACCCGGCGCAGTCCCCACCGGGCGGAGATCACCGGTCCGGACATCAGCATCGCGGCGAATCCGAGGGCGAAGCCACTCATGAGCCACTGCACCGACCACAGTGTCAGCCCGAGGTCGGCCCCGATCAACGGGAGGGCCACGAGGACCACCGAGACCTCGATGGCGTCGAGGACCATGTTCCCCGAGAGGACCACCAGCAGCAGTGACCGGCCGCGCTCGGTCCGGGCGGGAGCCGTCCGGTCGACGAGCGGCTCACTCACCGCCCGGTACCCCCCTCCTGATCGGTGCCGGACAGCTTCGCGAGCAGTACCGGCAGCCGTTCGCTGATCAGCTCGATGTTCCTCGCCACCAGGTCGTCCGGCATCCCCGCGATACTCGCCCAGAAGATGAGGTGCTTCACCGGAAGCCCCTTCGTCCGCTCGTGGATGCGAACGGCGGCATCCTCCGGGGTGAGGATCTCCAGCGTGGCCCAGGATCCGTCAGCGGGACGGTCCGGGAAGTCGTCCGGCCCGAGCAGCGGCGGCTTGGGATGGTCGGTGCCCTCCACCGACCCCTGCCGGTAGGTGTTCATCTGATGGGCCAGATGGGGCGCTATCCGGGACCAGGCCGCCTCGGGATCGTCGGCGAGGATCACCGGCAGCAGGTCGGACACCCGGGCGATCTCCGGATCATGGCCGCCCTCGATCAGACCTTCACGGTAGTGCTCGAACAGCTTGTGCGAGATATGCAGCAGACCGATGCCCAGCCGGCCCGCGATGCGCACACCGCGCGGGCCGTAGAAGCCGCCCCACACGGGCACCGGGCTCTGGACGGGCCCTGGCGTGATACCGCCCTCGGCCCACAGTCTGCGGACCTCGCGGATGTTCCGCTCGACCATGGTGAACCGGCGGCCGAACTCCGCGTCGAAGAGGTTGTACTCGGGCACCCGGTATCCGGCGCCGACACCGAGTTCGAGCCTGCCGCCGCTGATCAGGTCGACGATCGCGGCGTCCTCGGCGAGCTGGGCGGGCTTGCGCAGATTGGGCAGCACCACCGCCGTGCCGATACGGACACGACGTGTGCGGGCCGCCGCCGCGGCGGCGAAGGTCAGCGGCTGCGGCAGATAGCCGTCCTCGAAGAGATGGTGCTCGGTGAACCAGACACCTCCCGCACCGCGCGCGTCCGCCTCCTCGCAGAACTCCAGTGAGCGCGCGTAGTGGTCGGCCCAGGGCCGGTGCCAGGCGTTCGGATTGCGCAGGTCGAAGAGAATCCCGACATCCATGCTCCGGTCTCCGTTCATCGCAGGGGTGGTCAACGGGGGCTGTCCTGCCAGGTCCTCGGGCCCGGGAAGTCCCGTGACCGCTCGGGGCGGCGCCACCGGGCCGCGGCCCGCGCCCGCCCCTCGGTCTCCGGCGGCGCGGCGGTGAGGCGCTGGAGCAGGACCGCGGTGATCGCGCCGAGCTCGTGCAGGTCCGGCTCGCCCTTCTCGATCCGCAGGAGGAGCGGTGCGTACGCGCGGGCCGGGCCGTCGCTCACCGGTCCGACCGTCGGCGCGGTCACTGCGGCGGGTTCCCGTGCTTGCGGCGCGGCAGATCGGCGTCCTTGCGTTGCAGCATCGCGAACGCCCGGATCAGGACGGCGCGGGTGCTGCCGGGATCGATCACATCGTCGACGAGTCCGCGTTCGGCGGCGTAGTAGGGGTGCACCAGCTCCCGCCGGTACTCCTTGATCTTCTGCTCGCGAGTGGTTGCGGGATCCTCCGAGGCGGCGATCTCCCGCCGGAAGACCACGTCGGCGGCGGCCTCCGCGCCCATGACCGCGATCTCGTTGGTGGGCCAGGCGAGCGCCAGATCCGTACCGATCGAGCGCGAGTCCATCACGATGTAGGCCCCGCCGTAGGCCTTGCGCAGAATCAGGGAGATACGCGGGACCGTGGCGTTGCAGTACGCGTACAGGAGCTTCGCGCCGCGCCTGATGATGCCCCCGTGCTCCTGGCTCACGCCGGGAAGGAAGCCGGGCACGTCGACCAGCGTCAGGAGCGGGATGTTGAAGGCGTCGCAGAACTGAACGAATCTGGCGCCCTTCTCACTCGCGGTGATGTCGAGGACGCCGGCCAGCGCGGCGGGCTGGCTCGCCACGACCCCGGTCACCTGCCCGTCGAGCCGGGCGAGCGCGCAGACCAGATTGGGTCCCCACTGCGCGTGCACCTCCAGGTAGTCCTCGTCGTCGACGATCTCCGCGATCACCGTGCGGATGTCGTAGGACCGGTTGCCGTCGAGCGGCACCAGGTTGAGCAGCCGGTCGACCCGGCGGTCTGCCGCGTCCCCGGCGGGCACGGCGGGCGGCAGCTCACGGTTGTTGGACGGCAGCATCGACAGGAGGGAGCGCACCTCGGCGAGGCAGGTCTCCTCGTCGTCGTAGACGAAGTGCGCGACCCCCGAGACCCCGCCGTGGACATCGGCGCCGCCGAGCCCGTCCTGCGAGACCTCCTCGCCGGTCACCGTACGGACCACGTCCGGGCCGGTGATGAACATCTGCGAGATCCCGCGGACCGCGAAGACGAAGTCGGTGAGCGCCGGGGAGTAGGCCGCGCCCCCCGCACACGGGCCCAGCATCACACTGATCTGCGGGATGACTCCCGAGGCCCGGGTGTTCCGCTGGAAGATCCCGCCGTAGCCGGCCAGCGCCGACACGCCCTCCTGGATACGCGCGCCCGCGCCGTCGTTGAGGGAGACCAGCGGACAGCCGGCCGCCATGGCCATGTCCATGATCTTCTGGATCTTCTGTGCGTGGGCCTCGCCGAGCGCGCCGCCGAAGATCCGGAAGTCATGCGCGTAGACGAACACGGTCCGGCCCTCGACGGTGCCCCAGCCGGTGACGACACCGTCCGTGTGCGGCCGCTTCGTTTCGAGCCCGAAGCCCGTCGCCCGGTGCCGCCGCAGCGGCTCGACCTCGGTGAAGCTCCCGGGGTCCAGCAGGAGGTCGACGCGCTCGTACGCGGTCAGCTTGCCCTTGGCGTGCTGGCGCTCGGTGGCCTCGGGATCGGCCCCGAGCCGCGCCAGCTCCTTCAACTGCTTGAGCTCGCCGAGCTGGTCGGCGATGCTCGGCGGTCCTTGAACCGTCGTCATCGGTCCTCCTGTTGTCTCGTGTGCTCGCCCTGGGCGGTCAGCCCAGGAGGGTCCCGCCGCTCGCGTCGATGAACGCGCCGGTGATCCAGCGGGCCTCGTCGGTGGCCAGGAACGTCACCACGTCCGCGACATCCACCGCCTCGCCGACCCGTTTGAACGCCGAGAGCTGAGCCATCTGCTCCACGGCCTCGGGGATGTCGAAGACCGGGCTGCCGTTGTTGGTGATGCCGGGCGCCACACTGTTGACGGTGATACGGCGCGGGGCGAGATGCCGCGCGAAGTGCAGCGAGATCTGCTCGATCGCGCCCTTGGTCATCGCGTACGCGGTCTGCTCGGGGTTGGCGAACCTGGTCAGCCCGGAGGAGATGTTGATGATCCGGCCGCCGTCGGGCAACAGGGCCAGCGCGCGCTGCACGATGAAGAACGGGGCCTTGGCGTTGACCGCGAAGAGCTGGTCGAAGTGTTCGGGGGTGATGTCCTCCGGGGCCACCCCGGCGGCGGTCTGCCGGCCCGCGTTGTTGACCAGGATGTCGAGCACGGTCTCACCGGTCCGCTCCTTGAGCCCGCGCTCCAGACCGAGAAACAGTTCGTGCACATCACCGGGCACGCCGAGTTCGGCCTGTATGGCGAAGGCCCGGCCGCCCTCCCGCTCGATCAGCCCCACGGTCTCCTGCGCGGCCCGCTCGTCGGAAGCGTAGTGAACGGCGACCAGCGCGCCTTCCCCGGCCATCCGCAGCGCGGTGGCCCGGCCGATTCCCCGGCTCGAACCGGTCACCAGCGCCGTCTTGTTCGTGAGCCTGTCCATCCTGGTACTCCTGTCCCTTGGTGTCGTTGTGGGGGCTGAAGCAGCGGCGGGCGGTGGCGCGGCCGTGGTACCCGGAACGTCAAGGCCGCTGATCACGCGCGCCAGCCGGGCGCGGACGCCGTCGAACCGCATCAGCTCGGCGAAGGTCTCCCGGAGCGCGTCCACCTCGTGCCCGCCGAGCAGCAGGAAGGACTGCGCCTGGATATTGGTGAGTGTGCGAGCGCCGACGGCATGGCGTACCGCGTGGTAGCCGTCGAGTTGTTCCTCGCCCGCTCCGCCCGCGAACCGCTCGACGAGTCGCGCACCGAGTTCGGCCGCGTCCTGCAGACCGAGGTTGAGTGCCTGTCCGCCGACCGGCATCTGCGCGTGGGCGGCGTCACCCGCGAGGAGTACCCGGCCCCGGCGGTACCGGGCCGCCTGGCGCCGGGTGTTGTCGAAGGCGTTCAGCCACAGCGGTTCTCCGTGGCCGATGTACTCGCCCGTCACCTCCGCCCACGCGCCGACGACCTCGGCGAAGTCCGGTTCGCCGGCGCGTGTGCGGGGCGCGGCCCCGAACACATGCACCATGACCCGGGTGCTGCCGTCCGGCCAGCGGTGTGCGGTGGCGAGTCCGTTCCGCAGCCGTTCGAACCGTCGCTCCGGGATGTCGATCCCCGCGACATCGGCCCGCAGCATCTCCCGGGTCGCGTCCTGGCCGGTGAAGTCGAACCCCGCGAGCCGCCGTACGGTGGACCGCCAGCCGTCACAGCCGGCCACGTAGGAGCCGATCGTCTGCTCCTTCGCCCCGTCGGCCCTGACGGTCTCGACCAGCACCTGGCCGCCCCGGTCGGCCAGGCCGACCAGCCGCCGTCCGCGCCGTATCTGCGCTCCCAGCTCGACGGCCCGTTCCTGGAGCACCGCCTCGATGCGAGCCTGCGGGCACTTCCACTGCCCGGCGTACGGATGGCCGGGGTCGGCCCGGGTCAAGTCGAGCCGAATGCCGCCGAAATGCCCCGGCCCGCCGTCCGGGAGTTCCCCGAGGCGGTCGAGGATGCCACGCTCGGCGAACACCTCCATCGTGCGGGCGTGCAGGGTGGACGCCCGCGACTCGGTCATCGGCTCGGTCAGCCGCTCCACCACGATGGTCCGCACGCCCCGGGCGCACAGATCACCGGCGAGCAGCAGCCCGACCGGGCCCGCGCCGACGACCACCACATCGGTGCCCACGGGGGCGGGGGACGTCTGGGCGGACATCGGTCAGCGCCGCGCTTCCGCGTACTCCTTGGCGTGGCCGAGTGTCGCCCGGCTGTTGGCGCCGAGCGCCTCACGGATGAACTCCTTGGCTTCCGCAATGCCCGCGTCCGGACCGAGGACCGCACCGATGTTCCCCGCGTTGATCACCACGGTGTGCTGGGAACTGGCGGTGGTGACCCCGTCGGTCTCCTCGTCGAACTGCCAGTACCCGGTGTGCAGGGTCATCAGCGCGGGCAGTGTGGTCTGCTTGTAGGCGATCCTGCGGTGCGGGAGGCACACCCGGACCGATTCCGTGGTGTGCGCGGAGCCGTCCCGGGTGAGCGTCTCCATGCGCAGTACCTGGAGACCCGGGGTGTCCTCGGTCAGATTCACCTTGGCCACGTGCGGGAGCCGCTCGGTCCACAGATCGGCGTCGTTGACGAAGCTGTAGAGGTCCTTGGCGGAACCGCCGACCTGGACGGAGTCCACGAAGGAGAGCGTCAGCTCCGCGGTCCGCGTCGCCTCCTCGAGTCCGGCCTTGAGCGAGGGGAGTTCGGAGCGGCTGTTCTCGTCGACGGCACGGTCGACCCAGGCCAGCCCTTCCGGATCGTCGTCGACGGCCCGGTACTCGTGCCGCAGGCGCAGCCGGGTCTCCCGGTCACCGCGCGGCTCCATGATCCAGGTGCCGCTCATCTCCGCCACCGGGGGCGCGGTGACCTCCTGCCGGAAGGTGATGCGCAGCCCCTCCGGGTCGAGTTCGCGCAGCGACGTCCAGTTCTTCGCCTCGCCGTTGGCGGTGGCCCAGATCCGTATCCGTTCCCGGTTCCCGTCGCGCTCCACGTACTCGACGTACACCGACGGCGGGAACAGCCTCGGCCAGTTCTCGACCTCCGCGAGCAGGCGATAGACCTCGCCGGCGCCCGCCTGGACCGTGATCTCGTGTTCGACCTTGCGGCCGGCTTGCTCGGACACGCGTTTCTCCTTACACCGTCACGTCATCGGGAATCGCATATGCGGGCCCGGGGGCCCGGGGTCAGAAGTTGCCGAGCCCTCCGCAGACGTTCAGCGCCTGCGCGGTGATCGAGCCGGCGAGATCGGAGGCCAGATAGCCGACCAGGCCGGCGACCTCCTCGGGCGTCGAGTACCGGCCGAGGGGAATCTTGGCCTGGAACTTCTGCAGGATCGCGTCCTCGGTGGTGTCGTACGCCGCCGCGTAGCCCTGCCGGACCCGCTGGGCCATCGGCGTCTCCACATAGCCGGGGCACACGGCGTTGACCGTGACACCGGTCGGAGCGAGCTCGTTGCCGAGTGCCTTGGTGAAGCCGACGACGCCGTGTTTGGACGCGGAGTACGGCGCGCCCAGCACCACGCCCTGCTTGCCCGCCGTGGAGGCGATGTTGATGATCCGGCCGCGGTCCTTCGCCCGCATGCCGCCGGCGTTGAGCACCTCGCGGGTCACCACGAACACACTGGTGAGATTGGTCGCGATGACGTCCGACCACAGCTCGTCGGCGAGGTCGGCGGTCACCCCGCCCCCGCTGCGGCCCGCGTTGTTGACCAGCACGTCGATCGTCCCGTACCGGGCGACCGCGGCCTGCACCAACTCCGCGACATCCTCCTTGGAGCGTACGTCGGCGGTGGTGCCGTCCACCTCCAGCCCCTCGCCCTGCAGGCTCTTGACCGTGTCAGCGACGGCCTTCTCGTCACGGGCGCAGAGGAACACCCGGTGTCCCTGCTCGGCGAGAAGACGGGCGGTGGCGAGACCGATCCCACTGGTCGCACCAGTGATCAGGGCGGTCCTGGGCGCGTTGTCAGTCATGATGGCGTCCTCCGGTCAGACGGCCCGCGCGGCGGGCAGATGGGCGTTGACGAGATCGATCAGCGCGCGCGGGGTGACCGCCTCCGCCAGCGCCGCCTCGTCCAGGCTGATGCCGTACTCCCGCTCGATCCGGC
The DNA here is from genome assembly GCF_053608565.1 of Streptomyces sp. NPDC055025. Classification (NCBI taxonomy): domain Bacteria; kingdom Bacillati; phylum Actinomycetota; class Actinomycetes; order Kitasatosporales; family Streptomycetaceae; genus Streptomyces; species Streptomyces sp. NPDC055025. The sequence continues at coordinate 13,927 of NZ_JBSGVS010000037.1, read as the reverse complement.
CGGCGGTCTCCAGCATCGCGAGCGACTCGTAACCGAGATCGGTGAACGAGGTGTCGGCGATGTCTCCGCCGAGGTCGACGTGCTCGTCCGCGCCCGCGCCCTCCAGGAGGATGGGCACCAGCTTGTCGAGGGTGAATTCCGTGTCGGACATGTCCGGTCCTTCGTCAGAGTTGAGAGCGGTCCACGGCCCGCAGGACCATGGCGGAGTTGAATCCGCCCTGGCCGCGCGCCAGTACAAGGGCGGTGCGCGGTGCCGCCGGACGCGGCGTACCGGTCACCAGGTCGATCTCGTACCTGCTCGACAGCGTGGAGCCCACCGTCGGCGGGATGATTCCGTCACGCATCGACAGGAACGCGGCGGCGAGGTCGAGCGGCGAGGCGCCGGAGTAGAGCCGGCCGGTCGTCGTCTTCGGCGCGGTCACCGGCACCCCGTGGGGTCCGAAGACCTTGGTGATCGCCTCCGCCTCGACCCGGTCGAGCTCCGGGATCGCGGCGGCGTCCGCGAACACCACTCCGATGTCGCCGGGGGCCAGACCCGCGTCCTCCAGGGCGAGTTCGATCGCGTGCTGCAGCGTCGGCGTCCGGTCACTGCCGGGCCGGGGATCCACCGTGGACGCGTGGCCCGCGATTTCACCGTAGATGTGCGGAGCGTCGCGCTCCAGGGCGTGTTCGGCGCTCTCCAGCACCAGCAACGCCCCGCCCTCGCCGGGGACATGGCCACCGGCCCGGTCGTCGAAGGGCAGATACGCCCGCTCCGGATCCTCGCTGACACTCAGCCGGCCGCTGGTGAGCTGGGCGACCCACCCCCATGGGCAGATCGACGCGTCGACCGCGCCGGAGATCACCATGGCGGTGCCCTTGCGGATCTGTCTGCGGGCCTGCGCGACCGCGTCGAGTCCGCCCGCCTGGTCGCTGACCACAACACTGCTCGGTCCGCGCAATCCGCTGCGGATGGAGATCTGACCGCTGTTGACGGCGTAGAACCAGGCGAAGGACTGGTACGCGCTGACATACCGGCCGCCCTTGCTCCACAGCGCCCTGAGCTCGTTCTGGCCGAACTCGAAGCCACCGGAGTGGCTGGCCGTGATAACCCCGACGTCGTAGTCGGGCAGTTCCTCCGGGACGACGCCCGCGTCCGAGAACGCCCAGTCGGCGCTGACCAGGGCGATCCTCGTCATCCGGTCGGTCTGCGGAAGCAGCCGGCCGGGCAGGTGGTCCTCGGCGGCGAACCCGGTGATCTCACCCGCCAGTCGCGCCGGGTAGGACGAGGGATCGAACCGGGTCACGCGGCCGATGGCGTTGCGGCCGGCCAGCGTCGCCGACCAGTACTCCTCCAGACCCAGCCCCGTCGGCGCGGCCACCCCCAGTCCGGTGACCCAGGTCTTCGTGGTCATCGTGTGCTCCGCTCGGGGTTCGCCAGCACGACCGCGCTCTGGAATCCGCCGAATCCGCTGCCCACCGACAGCACCGCATCGGTCTTCCAGACGCGGGCGGTCAGCGGTACGTAGTCCAGATCGCACTCGGGATCCGGCTGGTGCAGATTCGCCGTCGGGGGCACCACGTCGTTCGTCATGGACAGCACCGAGGCGGCGATCTCGATCGATCCGATGGCACCGAGGGAGTGCCCGACCATCGACTTGATGGAGCTGACCGGCGTCCGGTAGGCGTGCTCGCCGAGGCTGCGTTTGAACGCGGCGGTCTCGTGCCGGTCGTTCTGCTTGGTGCCTGAGCCGTGCGCGTTGATGTAGTCGATGTCCTCCGGGTTGAGCCTGGCCTCGTCGAGCGCCACCCGGATGGCCTCGGCCATCTCCTTGCCGTCGGGACGCAGACCCGTCATGTGGAACGCGTTCGAACGGGTCGCGAAGCCGGCCACCTCGGCGTAGATCCTGGCACCGCGGGCGCGGGCGCTCTCCAGCTCCTCCAGTACGAACACGGCCGCGCCCTCGCCCAGGACGAACCCGTTGCGACTCGCGTCGAACGGCCGCGAGGCGTGCTCGGGATCGTCGTTGCGGGGAGTTGTGGCCTTGATCGCGTCGAAGCACGCCACGGTGATCGGGGAGATGGGCGCGTCGGCCGCGCCCGCGATCATCACATCGGCCGAGCCTTCCCTGATCACGTCCGCCGCGTAGCCGATCGCGTCCAGACCGGATGTGCAGCCGGTCGAGATCACGGTGCTCGGCCCCTCGGCGCCTACGGCCCACGCGACCTCGGTCGCGAACGAGCTGGGCACCAGATAGTTGTAGAGATGCGGTACGGCGTAGTCGTGGTCGACCAGTTCCAGCCGGCCGCCGTCGCTGACGACGCGGTACTCCTGATCCAGGCCGGTGGTCGCCCCCACCGCGCTGCCGATCGTGACCCCGGTACGGTGGGGGGTCAGCGCGTCGAAGTCCAGCCCGCTGTCGGAAACCGCCTCGCGGGCGGTGACCACGGCGAACTGCGCGGCCCGGTCCATCCGCCGGATCTCCTGCGGGGTCAGCCCGGACAGTTCGGTGTCGAAGTCGACCTCCGCGGCGACCTGTGAACGGAACGGCGACGGGTCGAAGAGGGAGATACGGCGGGTGGCGGTCCGTCCGTCGGTGAGCAACTGCCAGAAGCCCTTGACGCCCGAGCCGCCCGGCGCGGTCACCCCGACACCGGTGATCACCACCCGACGGCCCCGCGCGCCGCTCATGACGCCGTCCAGCTGTAGAAGCGACGGGCCATGGCGTCCGCGGGCGAGCGCCAGGTCGTGGGGTCGTAGGCGTCGATGTGGGGCTTGAGGTCCTCGCTGATCCGGATGAACCGGGGATCGGTCTTCGCTTCCTCGATACGACCGGCGCCGTTGTCCTCGCCGAAGTCCTGCAAATGGAAGTAGAGGCCCTGGTACTCGAAGAGCTGGCGGCGCCGGGTTCCCATCCGCGCCGGCATCTCGGTCCCGTCGAAGGCGCCGAAGATCTCCGCAACGTCCCCGGCTGACCCGAGGGCCATCCTGGCCACGATCAATGTGCTGTGCATGCTTTCCCTCTCCTCGTCATCGTCGCGGCCCGAACCAGCGGTCCAGGGCCATCGGTAGGTCGGCGTGGCTGCCGGGAGCGGTCCAGGCGACATGTCCGTCGGGGCGCAGCAACGCCGCCGAGATCCCCGTCGGCGGTCCGTCGGACGGGGTGTCGCGGACCGTCGCCGTCACGATGTCGACCCGGTCGGTCCACCTCTGCGCGCGCCGTCGCAGAGCGGCGTTGTCGTCCAGATCGAGGAGCACTCCGCGGGCCGGCCGCAGAAGTTCCCAGGTGGTCGTGTGCTTGTTCCCGCGGACCAGTTCGAGCTGCGGCATCCGTGCTCCGAGCAGCGGGTTCCCGCCGCCGCCGACGTCGTACTCGATGTCCAGGCCGCTGACCTTGGCGGCCAGATGGCGCTCGGCCTCGGACCGCTCCAGCAGCTCGCCGAGGACCTCACGGAGCGGACCTGCCTCGTCACCGCCGAGGATGAGCGTGCTCTGCGCCCGGGTGTTCAGCAGCAGCCTGCGGCCGACCTCGTACCGCTCGCCGTGGTAGCTGTCGAGCAGTGCCTCGGAGTGTGTTCCCCGTACCACGGCGGCGAGTTTCCAGCCCAGGTTCACCGAGTCCTGGATGCTGGTGTTCATCCCCTGTCCGCCGGCGGGGAGATGGACGTGCGCGGCGTCACCGGCCAGCAGCACCCGGCCGCGCCGGTACTCGGTGACCTGACGGGCGGCGTCACTGAACGCGCTGACCCATACCGGCTCCGCCATGGAGATGTCGGTGCCGGTGAGGCGCTTCCAGACATCGGAGACCTCGGTGAAGTCGGGCGCTCCGGTCCGCCTCCGCGGTGGCGTCCCGCGTTCCCCGACGATGATCCGGTGGATCCCACCGGGCAGCCGCGCCACCATCACCATGCCGCCGGCGGTCTGCTGACCGGCCATACGGGGTTCCAGCTCGACTCCCCGGACATCGGCGAGGAAGAGTTCCGTGGTGGCGGGGGTGCCGGGAAAGTCGAAGCCCGCGGCCTTGCGGACGGTGCTGCGCCCGCCGTCGCAGCCGACCAGATACCGGGCCCGCAGCGCCCGGTCGCCGCCCCGCACGGTGACGCTCACTCCGTCGGCGTCCTCCGTGAGCCCGGTGAACTCCTGCCCGCGCCGGATGTCGGCGCCCAGATCCCGGGCCCAGCTTTCGAGCACGGCCTCGGTCGTCGACTGCGGCACGGCCTGCGCGGATCCATGGGCGGCACCCAGCACGCCCAGATCGAGCGGCAGGCCACCGAAGTGCCCCGCCTCGCTGGTCTGGATCTCGCCGAAGCGGGGCAGCAGACCCCGCTGGTCGAATACCTCCATGGTGCGGATGGTGAACCCGATACCGCGTGACTCCCCGGTACGTGCGGGCAGCCGGTCCAGCACGATGACATCGACGCCTGCCAGGCGCAGTTCTCCGGCCAGCATGAGCCCGGCGGGCCCAGCACCGACGACAATGACTGAAGCGTCCATATGATTCTCCACGAGTGACGGCGTCGGCTTCGGCGGAACCAGCAGTCTCAAGCAGTGGTCCGGCTCCGGAAATGACTCGGCGGCTTCCCGGTGTTCAGGAAGAAGCCGCTCATCACGGTGATCCCTTATTGCTTCTCGACATTGGAAGCGATCCGCGCCAGAACATCGTTGGCAGCGAGGAACTCGGCCTCGGAGATACCGGCGAGCGATTCGGCCGCGTGGGCATTGACCAGCGATTCGGCCCGCTCGTGCGCCGCCGCGCCGGATTCGGTGAGCGTGAGGGAGCCGTCCTTCTCCGCGACCCAGCCGCGGCCCTCGAACCCGTCGACGACCGGCCGGTACGAATCGGCCCCGTCGACGGCCAGGAAGGGAGCGAACGCGTTGTCGATACCGGCGACGGTGTCCACCTTGATACTGATCGCGTGCAGCACCTGCCACTGCCGCCGATTCAGATTCTCGCCGGACAGCGCGCGGGCGGTCGATTCGTCGAACAATTGATGCAGATACAGAAGCCAGTAACCGATACGCTTCGTGGTGTTCTGCTGGAGCATGGAAATTACCTCCCCGGTACGGCGAGTTGCGCATACGGACCTGCGGACGATCACCCGCGACCAAGGCATTCCTGCCGTCGAACCGAGGCGCGGCCCTGCCGATCAGATCCCCGACCCGCTCCAAGGAGTTATCGATACGGCGTGGAGAATCTCGAATCGAGCTGATGAGTTCGCGATCGCCGGGGGTTCACAGTCGATCACCTGACAGCCTTACTCTGGCATCTTCGGTCAGTGGGCTACAAGGGGAGACCTGACAATCTACGGTGGAACCGCAGGGTTTGAGAGTCTACGGTGGAACGCAGGTTTCATGACGAGGTGGACCGGTCGGTCCTCCTCGTATTCCGTACCTCCGTCAGTTCCGTCCGCGACAACGGAAAGCGCCGCTCACCTCGGTGAAGATGAGCGGCGCTCCGAGCGGCTTCCGGGCCCCCTATGAAACAGTGTCCATCGCCGTGACGAGTTGCCGCCGGCCGGAGATACCGAGTTTCCGGTAGACGCTGGAGAGATGGAACTCGACCGTACGAACCGTCAGAAAGAGCGTCTTCGCGATCTGCCGATTGCTGTATCCGGCACGGGCGAGTTGGGCGATCTTGTCCTGTTGCCGGGTGAGCAGACGGGCGGTGTCGGAGCCACTCTGGAGTCCCAGTGCGCCCCGGACGCGCTCCGACCAGAAGACATTGCGGCACTCGCGCGCCACCGCGTCGGCGGCCTCCAGCCGGCCCCGTCCCCCCGGCACATCGTTCTGCCGGAGAAGCAGCATGCCCAGGTCGTAGAGGGCCTGGATCAACTCGGTGCGGGCACGGCCCACTTCCAGCAGTTTGACGGCCTCGTCGAGCAGGGGCACCGAGGTCTCGTCCCGGCGCGACACCGCCACGGCGTGCAGTGCCGTTCCGATACCGCGCGGCGAGCCCCACTTCCTCGCCGCGATGAGCTCGTCCTCGGACAGCGCGAGCGCCAGATCGTATCTGCGGGCCGCCAGCGCGGCGAACGTGGCCTTCGAACGCCAGGGAATGACCGCGGGGTTGGCGACATTGAGGGCGTTCAGAATCCGGCCGCAGTCCATGTACGCGTCGACTGCCTGCTGGAACTGGCCCATCGCCGCGTGAAGAGCGCCACGCGCGGCCAGGATGTGGATCCGGTCCGGCAGACACGCGTCGAGACGATCGGCCAGTCCGTGGTCGAGCAGTACCTTGTGGGCGCTGTCGAGTTCGCCGATCTGCACGAACGCCTCGACCAGCCAGGCGACCGCGAGACAGGTCAGCGACCTCGACGTTCCGCGGGTGAGCAACGCACCGAGCATGCCCGACGCCTGACGCGCGTCCCCCGACAGCAGGAGACTGCGCGCGCGCAGCAGCGTGAGCAGATCCTGGTGACAGGCCGAAGCGACCCAGACGGGGTCACTGGCCAGCCGTTCGCACTGCGCGTCCGCGGACGCGAGGTCGCCGGTGTAGAGCAGCGTCAGGATCGCCAGCCACATGGAATACGGCTCGCTACGCAGCGCGTCCGTGCCGAGGACCCAGTCCGTCTCCGTGGCGACCATCGCACGGTTCGCCCCGAGGTTGGCCAGTTCGATGTTGCGCAGGACCAGACGCTGCCCGTTGGACGGTAATCGCTCATCGTGGTCCAGGATGGAAGCCGCCGGTATATAGGTGGTGGTGTGCCCTTGGTGGGAGACCGGCCCCGGGGGTGCGCAGCCCCTCCCGCTCTTCGCATCGCGGCCCGCGGTGCCTCGGGGGCGCGATCCCACAGGGGCCGCCCGTTCAAAGAGCAGCTTCGGATCTTCGCTGATGACGCGCCCTTCCTGGAGTGACCTGTGGTTTTCCGGGTGCCGGACCGTCTGGCGACCCCGAGGGGCCTTGGTGGCACGCGCCTCCGCGGCTTCACGGCCTGAGGTCGGCTCCGCGCGGCACAGTGCCACAAAAGATCTCTCATCGGGCGGAAGCAAGGAACTCTCCTTGACGTGGTGAATCGCTCAACACCGGCGCAATCGGCCACTGTCGTCGGCTGTGGAGGGATGGCAGAAGCGTCTCTCTGTCGCGCGTCCGTAGAACCGGAGCGCCGACTGCCCGACGCGCATCGTCGCGGACGGACTGGGAGGCTGGGAGGGGGCCGGGCGGGAAAGACGTGGACGACATCGGTCCGGCAGTCGGGGCCGGTCGGGCATATCGCAGGGCGCGCCGCCCGTGTCACCTGTCGGTGATGACCGAGGGGCGTCATTGCGTTCGACTACGAACGGACAGCACTGTCCGGTGCAGCCGGGGGGAATTCCTTCGTGAGGGTCGTCCGGACGGAGTGATGCGGGACGGCACCACCCGTGCGCGGGAGCCTTGCGTTGCCGATCCTCGGGTCCGTGAACCACCTCTACGAAGAACGCGGAACTGCAAAGTTGTCGTTCGACTGTAAATCAGGGCATGGCATATACCAAGCCCCACCCGGCGGCAAGCGCCAGAGTGGCCGATTCCATCCCGTCCTCGTCCGTACCGCGAAAACTGACACCGGCCCTGTCCTGCCAGCTCAGTCCCGACAAATGCGCGTATTCATGAACGGCTCTCGGCGTCCGCCCGCCGGTCTCATTGGTCTACCTGCGGCACCTTCTCCCCCGCACAGTGCCGGTTCTGGTCTTGCGTGCGGCGACTGGGCAGTTCGCCGGTGGCAACTCAACGGCGGTGTCCCGGCCGAGAAATCCTGGTCCATGCCGCACCACGAGCCTTCTCAGCCATACCTCGGGCGTTCTTACGGATCCCCCGTAGGTTCTGCGATCAACTCTTGTCGCATGCAAACAGGCATGTCAGCATCGTGCTGCCGGCAAATAAGCAGATCGTCCCCCCAGGGCTTCGCATTCGATCGCGTACTCAATGTTTCCACGACGATGCGAACAGGAAAAGGCCGATGTACTCGAAAGTTTCCGCGAAGTAAACGCCTTGCGAAACAGCCTGCCCGCCTGTCCGCGACATCAGGTTTCCGGAAGATTTCCGATATCGAGATGATGTCGCTGCTCGGCGGGGAACGCGAAAGAGAATGGAATGAGTGAAACCGCCTCGCCGCTGATTCTGCTTCCAGGGCGTCAGCGAGCCCGGCGCCAAGCTGACGGGCCGTCGTACCGGCGACGCACATATCGTCACGCCGGAGTGCCACCCCAGGCGGATCGGTGGCCCTGGCCGTCTTGAGGTTCCCGGCCGCGGAAGACCTCCAGGAGTGCCTCCTCGAAACCAGGGGACCGACACGAAAGGCCTCATCGTGCGCAAGGTGCTCATCGCCAACCGAGGCGAGATCGCTGTCCGCGTCGCCCGTGCCTGCCGGGATGCCGGGATCCTGAGCGTAGCCGTCTACGCCGACCCGGACCGGGACGCCCTGCACGTCCGCGCGGCCGACGAGGCGTTCGCCCTGGGCGGTGACACCCCGGCAGCCAGCTACCTGGACATGGCCAAGGTGCTCCAGGCCGCGAAGGATTCGGGCGCGGACGCGATCCACCCGGGCTATGGATTCCTGTCCGAGAACGCGGAATTCGCCCAGGCGGTCCTGGACGCCGGGCTGACCTGGATCGGCCCGCCGCCGCAGGCCATCCGCGACCTCGGTGACAAGGTCGCCGCCCGCCATATCGCACAGCGCGCCGGCGCCCCCCTGGTGGCCGGCACCCCCGACCCGGTCACCGGCCCGGACGAGGTCGTGACGTTCGCCGAGGAGCACGGTCTGCCGATCGCCATCAAGGCGGCCTTCGGCGGCGGCGGACGCGGCCTCAAAGTCGCCCGTACCCTCGAAGAAATCCCCGAACTCTACGACTCGGCCGTCCGCGAGGCGGTCGCCGCCTTCGGCCGCGGCGAGTGCTTCGTCGAGCGCTATCTCGACAAGCCCCGCCATGTCGAGACCCAGTGCCTGGCCGACACGCACGGCCATGTCGTGGTCGTCTCCACCCGCGACTGCTCCCTCCAGCGCCGTCACCAGAAACTCGTCGAGGAGGCCCCCGCCCCCTTCCTGACCGACGCGCAGAACGCCGAGCTGTACACGGCGTCCAAGGCGATCCTCAAGGAAGCGGGGTACGTCGGCGCGGGCACCGTCGAGTTCCTCGTCGGCACCGACGGCACCATCAGCTTCCTGGAGGTCAACACCCGCCTCCAGGTGGAGCACCCGGTCACCGAGGAGGTCACCGGCATCGACCTGGTCCGCGAGATGTTCCGGATCGCCGACGGCGAACCGCTCGGCTACGACGACCCGGCCGTGCGCGGACACTCCTTCGAGTTCCGGATCAACGGCGAGGACCCCGGCCGCGGCTTCCTCCCCGCCCCCGGCACGGTAACCACCTTCACCCCGCCCACCGGCCCCGGCGTCCGGCTGGACGCGGGCGTCGAGTCCGGCTCGGTCATCGGCCCGGCCTGGGACTCCCTGCTCGCCAAACTGATCATCACCGGCGCCACCCGCGAACAGGCCCTTCAGCGCGCGTCGCGCGCGCTCGACGAGTTCACGGTCGAGGGCATGGCCACCGCGCTGCCCTTCCACCGCAAGGTCGTCACCGACCCCGCCTTCACGGCCGACCCGTTCAGCGTCCACACCCGCTGGATGGAAACCGAGTTCGCCAACGACATCCCGGCCTTCACCTCTCCCGCCGGCACCGGCCCCGACACCGACGAGGAACCCGGCCGCGAGACCGTCGTCGTCGAAGTCGGCGGAAGACGCCTCGAAGTCTCCCTCCCCACCAGGCTCGGCATGACCCTGGCACGCACCGGCCTCGCCGCCGGCGCCAAGCCCAAGCGCCGCGCCGCCAAGAAATCCGCCTCGGCCGCCTCGGGCACCACCCTGGTCTCCCCGATGCAGGGCACGATCGTGAAGGTCGCCGTGGAGGAGGGCCAGGAGGTCAAGGAGGGCGACCTGGTGGTCGTACTGGAGGCGATGAAGATGGAACAGCCCCTCAACGCCCACCGCACGGGCACGATCAAGGGCCTCGCCGCCGCGGTCGGCGCCTCCCTCACCGCCGGCGCCACCGTCTGCGAAATCAAGGACTGAACCGAATACGCCGACCTCCTCGGAGGATGGAGGACCCGACCGGCGATCGGCATTCACCCGTACGGGACCGATTGGTCTGCTACAGTCGGAACATGCCCCGGAAACCTGCTCCCGATACCCGCGAGCGCATTCTGGACGCCGCTGCCGATCTCTTCGACCGGCGGGGCGTGCACGCGGTCGGAATGCAACAGATCATCGACGAACTCGGGTGCGGCAAGCAATTGCTCTACCGGGAGTTCTCCAGTAAGGACCAGTTGGTGGTGGCCTATCTCGAGCGGTCCGCCCGAGCCTGGGAACAGACCGTGGTCGCCGTGTGTGCCGCGGTGGACAAACCGGAGGACCAGTTGGTCGAACTGGTCCGAACGGTCCAGGGCATGGCGCCGAACACGAGGGGCTGCCCACTCCGCAACACGCACGCGGAATTTCCCGATCCCGATCACCCGGCACATCAGGTTTCCCTGAAGCATTTCCAGGACGTGCGCGAGCAATTGCGTGAACTCGCACGCCGGACTCCGGCCGCGGACCCGGACAAGCTCGGCGACCGGATCATGCTGATCATCGACGGTCTCTACGTCAGCGGGTCGACCTTGGGTCCCACCGGTGCCGCGGCAACGGCCGTCGGACTCGCCCGGGACGTGGTTCAGGCAGAAATCGCCGCCGCGGCCGTCTGATTCTTTTTCCATTGCTCGCCCGGTGGTGGAGTCTGCCCTGGGGCGGGAGATTTTCTGCAGCACACAATTTTCCACTCAGTGCTCCGAGGAGGATCACGATGAAGACCATTGTCGTAACAGGGGGCACCTCAGGGATCGGGCAGGCGCTCGCGCACACCTATCTCGACCGGGGTGATCAGGTCGTCATCCTCGGCCCGGATCCGGCGAAGGGGAAGAAGTTCCTCGACAGGGCGGAAAAGACGGGCGCGGCCGACCGGGCCTTCTTCATCGAGGCCGATCTCAGCCTCGTCAGCGAGAACCAGCGCGTCATCGGGGACATCAAGACGAGGTTCACGGCGGTGGACGTCCTCGTGTTATGTGCGCGGTATTTCCGTACCTATCGAACGGTGACTCCGGAAGGATTCGAGCACAATTTCGCGTTGTACTACCTCAGTCGGTACCTGCTCGGATACGGCTTGGCCGACCAGATGGACAAGGCCGACCGTCCGATCATCATGAACATCGCCGGCCCGGGTGCGGGAACCGCGGGCATCCAGTGGAACGACCTCGGGCTGAAGCACGGCTACGACGGCTGGTCGGCCATGTTCCAGGGTGGACGGCTGAACGACCTCCTCGGCGTCTCGTTCGCCGAGGAGAGCAAGGGGCATCGCGCCCGGTACGTACTGCTGTTCCCCGGTGGGACACGCACCGGTTTCGCGGGCGACTTCGACCCTGCCACCGCGGCCTACGTCGACCGGATGAAGAACGCCGCGCAGCCGGTCGAGTTCGCCATCCCCCCGATCGTCGAGATCATCGACGCTCCGCCCCGGGAACCGCTGAGCGCCGTTGTGGAGGGCACGCCGCTCAGTCTCCTCCGCCCGGCTTTCGACAAGGACGCCGCGGCACGGCTGGAGAGCATCACGCGGGAGCTGTTGCACAACAAGCTCAGCGCCTCATAGCGAACGGTCCCTACGGGACAGCCCTCAGGAGACATCGCGCCGGCCCGATCGGTCTGCCGTCTTCGGTGAGCCGGCGCTCGACTGCACGCGCATTCCCGCTGAATGACCCTCGTGTCGTCAGGAAGGTAGCGAACGCCATGACCGAACCGGTGTCGATGCCCCACAACCACCGCCAGGGGGAGTGCCCGTTCCGCCCCGGCCCCGATCTCGTCGAGCTGCACCGCGACCCGTCGCTGCACCGGGTTCCGGTGCCGAACTCCCAGCTCGGCGAGGTCGGGGCCGTCCTCATCACCCGCGAGGACGATGCCCGCGCGGTGTTGTCCGACGCTCGCTACGAGGTCGGGTTCGCCTTCGATCCGAACTGGACCGGCCCGCGCTCGGTGATGAACCAGCCGGGCGTGCTGCTCAACTACGACGGGGACGAGCACACCCGGTATCGCCGGATGCAGTCCGGAGCCTTCACGATGAAGAGGATCCGGGCGCTCAGCGGCGTGATCGGGCAGATCGTCGAAGAGCATCTGGATGCCGTGGAGAAAGCCGGTCCGGGCGTCGACCTGATCAAGACGTTCGCCGAACCGCTGCCCCTGATCGTGATCTGCGAGTTACTGGGGGCGCCACTCAAGGACCGAAGCGGCATCCTGGAGCGCAGTTCGATCGCGAGCAGCGTCGACACCACGCTGGAGGTCCAGCAGGACAACTTCGCGGCGATGACCGATTACATGGCCGAACTGGTCGCGGCGCATCGGCGGGAGCCGGGTGACAACATCCTCGGGGACCTGGTTCGCAAGCACGGCGCGGAGTTGAGCGACGACGAGCTGGTCGGCATGGGGCTCGACGTCCTCGTGGCCGGACACGGCACCCTCTCCGGCATGATCGGGCTCAGCGTGCTGGCGTTGTTGTCGCACCCGGAGCAGCTCGCGATCCTGCGTGACGACGATTCGCTGTCCGGCGGCGCCGTCGAGGAGTTGTTGCGACTGCTGGCGGTGGCGCCCCCACTGGTGAGGCAGGCGAACACGGACCTTTCGGTCAACGACCAGGAGATCCGCGCCGGGGAGCATGTCGTCGTCTCCACGCTCATGGCCAACCACGGCGCCGTCCTGTCGTCCCCCGCCGACGCGCTCGACCTGCGCCGCAAACCCGTGCCGCATCTGGCCTTCGGCTACGGCCGGCATCAGTGCGTCGGCCAGCAACTCGCCCGCCTCGAACTTCGCCTCGCGCTGCCCGCGCTGTTCCGCCGCTTTCCGGACCTTCGGCTCACGGTGCCGTTCGAGGACATCACGTACCGCAGCGAATCACTGGTGTTCGGGGTCAAGAGCCTTCCCGTCGCGTGGTGATCCGCCGGTGAATCCTGTGGGACAGCCACAGGGGCGGCGACCGCCTGCCGGCTTTAGCTTGAGGACAGGGTTTCTCTACGACGCACGTGAACTGGAGGACACATGAGTGAGCCACGGCGGGTAGCGTTGATCAGCGGGGCGGGCCGGGGCATCGGCGCGGCGACCGCCCGGGAACTGGGGCGACGCGGATACCACGTGGTGGTGAACTATCGCGAGAACTCGGTCGCCGCGCAGGGTGTGGTCAGCGACATCGAGGAGGCCGGCGGCTCCGCGGAGGCGCGGCAGGCCGACGTCTGTGACGGTGAGCAGGTCAGGGATCTGGTTCGGCACGTGTATGCCGCCCACGACCGGATCGATGTGCTGATCTGCAACGCCAACACGGTGAACCCGCCGTTCGAGCCGCTGCTCTCCTTGTCGTGGGACGCGTTCATCGGGAAGGTCAGCGGGGAGCTGGCGGGCGCCTTCTTCCTCACCCAGAACGTGGTGCCCGCGATGCAGAAGCGAGGTGCGGGGCGGATCGTCTATATCTCCAGCACCGCCGCGGATTGGGTCGGCAGCGTCGCGGCGCACTCGACCGCGAAGGCGGCGCTGAACACGTTCAGCCGCCACGTCGCCGCGACGGCCGCGCAGCACGGGATCACGGTCAACACGGTCGCTTTCGCGACGGTACGAACAGACGCGACGGCCGGTGTGCTCAACGACGAACTCCGCAAGTACACGGAGGAGCGCTCGGTCCTCGGCAGGGTGTTGGACGCCAACGACGCGGCCAGGACGGTGGCAGCCGTCGCCGACGAAAGCTTCGGCGCGGCGGTCGGCCAGATAATCCGGGTGGACAGTGGCTACGACGTCCTCGACCAGCAACTCCACGCCACGACGAAGTTCTTCCAGTGACTCGGTGGTGAAGTCGGAAAGCGGAACGTAGGGAAGGCCGGGGGCGAGATTCCCCCCGGCCTTCCCTACG